>CAZLXM010000078.1:0-18290 GCA_964563105.1 uncultured Bacteroidaceae bacterium | reverse complement strand
CGGTCTTGAAAACCGTTGTCCGCCTATCGGTGGACCGGGGGTTCGAATCCCTCTTCCTCCGCCATAAAAAGAATACCCATGTTTATCTGATTTTAATCCTCTGCTAAACTGATGAGTTAATCAATAATTAGGTTTAGCTCAAATAATTTTTCCTCTATAAGTTAATTAAATCAAAAATCATAATATTTTAAGCGAAATATCTTTATAATTTTCAAGTTATTGACTTTGACAAAATGAAAAGGGTCTTTATACCTCTCATTCAGAAGACGCTCCATTAATAATAAAACGAATAATTATGTCTGTATTAATTTTTGACGAAACACCTTTTGAAAATGTTAAAAAAGGGTTACAGAGAAAAATTATCCATACTGATAATTTAATGACTGTGCTACTTGATTTTACTGATGGCCCATGGGATCAACCAGACCCTTTCCATTCACATCCGCACGAACAGACTTCTTACATAGCTGAAGGGGAAATTATTTTTTTCTGTGAAGGAGAAGAAAAAAAATATTTAAAAGCAGGAGATATGTTTTCTGTTCGGGGAGGCGTTAATCATTGTATACAATTATTGAGCAATAGGGCCCGGCTTATAGACAATTTTACACCTTTAAGGAAAGATTTTTTATAATTTTTCTTTTATTTTATAATTTAAGGACCTAATTTACTTAAAGAAATAATAAACAGCCCGAAATTTTAATTTCGGGCTGTCAAATTAAGTTCTGTAAATAATGTGTTCTTAACCCTTTAACTTATAATATATTATCCAGTTACTAAGGATAGTATCATGTTTTTAAATGTTGTTTTTACACATTATATGTTGAAGAAGCTGTTTCTCCGCCTCTTCCTGTCCAGTTAGTGTGGAAGAATTCTCCTTTTGGTTTGTCAATGCGTTCGTATGTATGTGCCCCGAAATAATCGCGCTGTGCCTGCAGAAGATTTGCAGGAAGGCGTTCACTGCGATATCCGTCATAATAGTTAAGGGCACTTGCAAGTGATGGGACCGGGATACCATTCATTACTGCTGTTGAAACAACACGTCTCCAGCCATCCTGTGCTTTATGCAGAGTTTCTTTAAAGAAAGGATCAAGCATTAAATTTACAAGGCCGGGATTGTTTTTAAAAGCTGCAGTGATTTTACCAAGGAATACCGAACGAATTATACATCCGCCTCTCCACATTTGAGCAATTCCACCATTATTAAGATGCCAGTTAAATTCTTTGGCAGCTTCGCGCATTAATACATATCCCTGTGCATAAGATATTATTTTTGATGCATATAATGCTTGCTTGAGGTCTTCAATAAACTGTTTTTTATCACCTGTGAATTTTGGAACTGGTCCCTGAAGTACTTTTGAAGCAGCCACTCTTTCATCTTTCTGTGAAGAAAGAATTCTGGCATATACAGCTTCAGCTATTAATGTCAGAGGAACGCCTATATCAAGAGACGAGATAGCTGTCCATTTTCCTGTACCTTTCTGGCCTGCAGTATCCAGAATTTTTTCAACCAGTGCTTCTCCATTTTCTTTATATCCAAGGATATCTCTTGTTATTTCAATAAGATAGCTGTCAAGTTCCCCTTTATTCCATTCTTTAAATACTTCATGCATTTCGTCAGCATTCATTCCTAAAACTGATTTCATAATATGGTAAGCTTCACAAATAAGCTGCATATCACCATATTCAATACCATTATGAACCATTTTAACAAAATGTCCTGCTCCATCTTCGCCAACCCAGTCACAACAAGGTTCGCCATCTACGTGAGCGGAAATTGCCTGAAATATTGGCTTGACATGAGGCCAGGCTTCGTTTGATCCCCCAGGCATTATTGAAGGCCCGTTCAATGCTCCTTCTTCCCCGCCGGAAACACCTGTGCCAATAAAAAGCAGGCCTTTACTTTCTACATATTTTGTGCGTCTTATACTGTCAGGAAAATGTGAATTTCCACCATCAATAATAATATCTCCTTTTTCAAGATAGGGCAGGAGCTGCTCAATAAAATCATCTACTGCCTGACCTGCTTTAACAAGCATCATTACTTTACGGGGACGCTCAAGAGATTTAACAAATTCTTCAATACTACGGGTACCAATAAAATTTTTTCCTTTTCCCCTGCCATTGATGAATTTATCAACCTTTTCAACAGTCCTGTTAAACACGGCTACAGTAAATCCATTCCGCTCCATGTTTAATACAAGATTTTCACCCATTACTGCCAGGCCAATAAGGCCGATGTCTGCTAATTTTTTCATGTTTTTTAATATAATTTAGTTTAACAAAAAATATTTTCTTATCAGGTTTGAAATCCCAGATTATATAATTTTTCCTGAAGTCTGTTATTAGAATTATTTATCAACTTAACCCTATATGAGCCGGGCTCTCTTCTCAGAGGATAGTTACCTCTTAAAAATTCGAAATTATGATAATTTTCACGTAATTTTCTGTCATCTTCAGAAATATCGTATGTTTTATGATAAATATCCGATAATATCTCAAGTTCTTTTTTACCGGAGCAATCATAAGTTATAAAAGGATTTTCCGGTTCAGGTACCACTGCAGGATACCAGTCATCAAGCCCCAGCTTGAAAAATCGGCTTAATGCCCTTACACTCATAGAAGTGCCATTAATTTTCCCGTCTGTTGAATATCCCGCTATATGTGCTGTTCCAAATTCTGCCAATTTGAATAATTCAGTATCAATATCAGGCTCATTTTCCCATACATCTAAAATGAATGCTTTAATTTTTCCTTTATTTACAAAATATTTCAAATCTTGTTCGTTAATAACAGCACCCCTGGAGGTATTAATGATTACAGGATTTTTATGTAGTTTATTAAAGAAAGATTTATCAGCCATATACAAGGTTTTGTCCTGTCCTTCTTTATTAAGGGGGACATGAAAACTTATGATATCCGCCCTTTCTGCAATCTTTTCCAAACTACAGAATATTTTTTCATTTTCAACCCGTTCCCTCGGAGGATCATTCAGAAGAACTTTCATTCCTAAAACTTCTGCTGCTCTGGCAACTTTACTGCCTACATTTCCAACTCCAATAATCCCTATTTCAGTTTGTTCAGGATCAAAATCAAATCTCGTAAATAAATGCAATAAGGCTGAAACCATGTATTGTTGAACAGATGATGAGTTACAGCCCGGCGCATTCGTCCATTTGATCCCTCTGTCCGCACACCATTTAGTATCAATATGATCATAACCAATGGTGGCTGTAGCAATAAATTTTACATTGGATCCGGATAATAAACTTTCATTACAGATTGTTCTGGTCCTGATAATTAGTGCATCAGCATTTTTAACAGCTTTTTTATCAAAATCCATACCCGGAAGGTAACGGATATCTGCCACATTTTCCAGTGCCCCTTTTAAAAAGGGAATTTTTTCATCTGCAATGATTTTAATTTTACTCATACATCGAATCTGTCTTTATATGCCCATAAACCTAAAGCCGGATTTGAAATGAAAAAAATCTTCTCCCCGTTAATCTGGTTATAACCTTCATTTAATTTCTGAGGATCATATTTCTTCAACATTTGATCTAAAGGAGCATAGTTAAAATTTACCGATTTGATCTCTTCTTCTGAAAGATATCCGGGACAATAGGTAACAGAAAAACGATTTTCAGAAGATCCGTGAATAAGATGTGCTGCTGCACTCAAATTTGCCCCCAGGTCATCATTATTTTTAGTAAGTTCAAGGATCCTGGGCGTATTTACATAGCCATATTTTCTAATAAGCCTGTCAATTTCCCTGTCTTCTCCAAATTCTTTCAAACCTGGTGCGAGTACTATAAGTTCCCCGCCATCATCAATGGCCATTCTGGTACGATAAATACTTTTATTTCCCAGCCATGTACTTTTATACTCTCCGGGATCAAGATAAACGACTACTTTTTTCAGAGGCTCATCAAGCAGTTCGAAATTTACTTTTAGCGAAAGTTCGGCAGCTTTATAAAAACATTCCTTATCATCTCCAATATATAAGCCTCTTACTTTAAGTTTACCATCTTCTCCCAGGCTAACAACTGTAAGTACATAAATTATTGGCATATTACTACCGAAATGTTCCGATGCGTAATCAAGTACACTTCGTACCGGAGTATCGGCCCGCCCCATCATTTTTTCCATACCGTATGCAGCACCTAAAAAATGACTTTTATTAATTCCTTCTGCTCCTCCTGTACCTACAAACACGTTTTTATTATAATTTGCCATGCCGGTTACTTCATGAGGGACAACCTGCCCAATTGAAAGGATCAGATCATATTCAGGATTTACCACCATTTTATTAACCTGTGCCGGCCATGGATAATCCACTTTTCCTTCCGAAACTTTTAACACATAGCATGCAGGTACTTCTCCTAAAGTAACTACATCGGTACGCCAATTATGATCTTTAAAAAGTGATCTTGGAATATCGCTGTACATCTTAGCTATCTCCCCATCACTCATTGGAAAATGAGTTCCTAATGCAGGAAGGATATCGCTCAGCTTTTCGCCGTAATATTGATAAGCAAAACGGGTAAGATCACCTGCCATTGAATGAAACCTGGTGAAATCCGGAGGGACTGCAAGTACTTTTTTTGCAACAGGTATTTTTTCTAGTGCGGAAAATAATCCTTGTTTTAGTTCCTCTGTTGATAATTCAAGGTTTACGTCTCCCTTTTCAAAATATAACATAATTCATATTATTAAATAAAAAAGCTTAATTCTTAAACTTTAAAACCGGTAAAAAATTTTCTTAAAGGTTTTAAATAAAAAGCATCATCATGTTTTTTCTAAACTCCTCCGAAAGCACTATAACCTCCGTCAATCGGAATTACAACCCCTGTCACAAATTTAGAAATATCCGAGATCAGGTAAAGGACTGTTCCTGCAAGGTCTTCTGGTTCGCCAAATTTGCCTGTTGGTGTATTAGCGATAATTTTTTTTCCTCTTGCTGAAAGATCGCCGGTTTTTTCATCAATGAGAAGAAAGCGATTCTGATTGGTAAGAAAAAATCCAGGGGCTATTGCATTTACTCTGACCCCGGTTTTAGCAAAGTGAACGGCCAGCCATTGTGTAAAATTATTAATAGCAGCTTTGGCAGCAGAATATGCCGGAACTTTTGTCAGAGGTTTGTATGAACTCATAGAGGAGATATTCAGGATATTTCCTGATCCTCTTTTTACCATTGCTTCTCCAAATACCATTGAAGGCATTAAAGTGCCAATGAAATTCAAATTGAAAACTTTATCAAATCCTTCGGTTTTAAGACCAAAAAAAGTGCTTTCAGGCTGATTTATATTTTCAGCTTCAATTTGCTCATATTGTGTAGTTGCATCAGGAGAATTCCCGCCGGCTCCGTTAATTAGAATATCTACAGGCCCAAGTTCTTTTTCACTTATTTCCCTTGCTTTCATTACACTGCTCTTATCCAGAACATTACACTGAATACCAATAGTTTTTGTTCCGTATTTTTTTTCAATTGATTTGGCCAGGTCTACAGCTACATCCTCCCTGATATCGAGAATAGCTGTTTTTATACCGGATGAGGCTAAAGCCTCTACAATTGCAGTTCCTATAACACCAGCCCCGCCGGTAATTACACAAACTTTACCTTTTAGATCTGAAAATGAATAGTTCATTGATTAAATTTTAATAGTTATACTTAATTATTCTCTTAAATTTATTTTATCTGTACTCATAGTTTTCAAGGTTTTCACAGGTAATTATGTCCACAGGCATATATTGGATGAAATCTGGTTTTTTCTTTAAGATAAGCTCATTAAACAGTTGCATTATTCCTTTATAGGCTTGTTCCTCAGGTCTTTGGCTAATAAGAAAGTCAATTGTTCCTTTCTTTAAATATTCAATATTTATAGGTAATAAATCGTATCCAACCATTCTGATATTTTTTATTTGATGCTTATCGATAAATGCGGCAGCTCTATAAACTCTGGAATTTGTTGTAAATATGCCTTTTACGTTGAGAGTATCAAATGCAAGATTTAGTTTTTCATTTATAATATCATTTGAAGACAAATTTATATCAATTGTATGCAGTTTAAACCTCTTATTTTCATTTTCATTAAAAAAATCCTGAAATCCCTTTGCCCTTTTCATGATATGGTTATAGCTTTCTTTTCTTGATGCAAGATTAAGTATAAGAATATCGCCTTTTCCACTGATACCATAATTCAGCAGTTTTGCTGCTACCATTCCGCTTTGCCAGGAATTTTGTCCTATGAAGGACATGTTATCTATACCTTCAATTTGTGAATTAAAAAGAATTACAGCTATATTTTTTAGTTTACATTCATTTATAAATTTTATGGAATCTTCCATAAAAACAGGGGCAAACAAAACAGCATCCGGCTTGTCAGATAGCAGATTAAATGCTTTGGCTGCAAAAGACTCTTTTTCAAACTGATTAAAGAGATACATTTTAATATTAATACTAAAATGCCTGATTTCCCTTAGGGCTTTTTCTATTCCTTTTACGGGTGCTGACCAAAAATCATTTCCGTTAACGGACACGGGCATAATAACAGAAAAGTTCCATGACCGTTGTGAAGCTAATGTTTGTGCCAGTATATCAGGCTCATAGTTAAACTCATCAAGTATTTTTTTAACTTTTTTGCGCGTTTCTTCAGAAACTTCACCTCTGTTGTGGATAACTCTGTCAACTGTGCCTGTTGATACCATTGCCAGGCGGGCTATATCTTTAATTTTTATTTTCAAAATACCTGAAATCCAATTAATTAAAAAAATCAATCAGTTTATTAAAAGACTTTTTACAAAATTATATAAAAAAAATTGGAAAAAAAGTTTTTTAGTTATAATTTCGTGTTCGCACACGGAAATTATTTATTCACTCCATAAAAAATTAGATATGCAAATTGGTAAATATTCTTTTGGTATTGGTGACAGATTTGGACATCAGGGAAAAGCCCAGTTAAAGGCAATAATGAAAGCCGCTGAAATGGGTGTTGATATAATCCCTGTATGGAACAAGTCAAATCGTGAACATTCAATTATTAATTCTGAACCTTCGGATACAAGATATGAAGCAGATAAAGCAGTAAAGGATTGTGGATGGGGGAAAACATATTTTGTTGATGCTGACCATATTAATTTGGGGAATGTAAAAAAATTCATTGAGCCTTCTGACTTTTTCACTATTGATGTAGCTGATTATATTGGGCAGGCAACTGATAAAGAGTCTCTTGACAACTTTGTCAGCAAAAACATGAAATATGTCGGCAAGTTAAACATCCCGGGTATTGATCAGGCTTTTAATTTGAGTAAGGATGAGTTATTTAAAATTGCTTCCAGATTTTTATATGCGCTTGAAAAAGCTTCTGAAATTTATAAATTTATTGAAAGCCATAAAGGTAAAGGTAATTTTGTAACTGAAGTATCAATGGATGAAGTTGACTCTCCTCAAACACCATTGGAAATGTTCTTTATACTTTCTGCAATTGCAATGCTGAAAATTCCTGCCCAAACAATTGCCCCCAAATTTACAGGAAGATTTAATAAAGGTGTTGATTATGTTGGAAATACAGATCGATTTAGAAGGGAATTTGAAGAAGATATCCTTGTAATAGATTATGCAGTGAAATAATTCGGATTAGCGGAAAATTTAAAGTTAAGTGTTCACTCAGGTAGTGATAAATTTTCTATTTATCCTATAATGGGAGGCCTTATAAAAAAATATGATAAAGGGATACATGTAAAAACAGCCGGGACCACCTGGCTTGAAGAAGTGATAGGCCTTGCGGAAGCTGGCGGGGAAGCTCTGCTGCTGGCAAAATCTATTTATGAGAAAGCGTTTGCTAATAAAGAGGAATTATGTAAACCTTATGCGACAGTAATAGACATTGATTATTCGAAACTTCCCGCTCCTGAATTAGTAAATGAATGGGACGGTCAACGTTTTGCAAATGCACTCCGACATATTCCTGAACACCCTGAATATGACCCAAATTTACGACAGCTAATTCATGTCGGATATAAAGTAGCAGCAGATTATGGAAATGTATATCTTCATCACCTGAAAAAAAATGAAGAAATTGTTGGTAAACAAGTTTATGAAAATATTTATACCCGACATATAAAGAGACTATTCGGAATATAGAAATTGATTTATATAAGATATTAAATCATGTTTAATACATTTCATTCTTATAACAACTTCATTAAAAAAGCTATAAAAAAGAACATACGGGCATTAATGTCCGTATGCTCTCTTTTCAGGAAACTGTACAATTAAATTACTGTCAAATTTTATCTAAATTTATATTTTAAATAATAGTGAGATTTAATAATGAACGGGATATCAAATTTCAAAATTACTTATTAAATAAAGTTTAAGGACATGAAAGATTTTTTAGACGACAATTTTTTGTTGAACAATAAAACTGCGCAAATCTTATATCACGATTATGCAAAAGAACTTCCGGTTATTGATTATCATTGTCATCTACCTCCTGATGAAATTGCTTCGGATAAAAAGTTTGAGAACCTCACAAAGATCTGGCTGGATGGAGATCATTATAAATGGCGTGCTATGCGTGCAAATGGCATAGATGAGAAGTATTGTACCGGAAATGCACCTGATTATGAAAAATTTTTAAAATGGGCAGAAACAGTCCCCTATACTTTGAGAAATCCTCTTTACCATTGGACACATTTAGAGTTGAGAAGATATTTTGATATTGATCATATTCTTAATCCTGATACTGCAAAGGATGTATATGAGAAATCCACTTCTCTTCTGGCTACAAATGAATATTCGGTTAAAAATCTTTTAAGAAAGATGAATGTTGAAGTGGTATGCACCACTGATGATCCTGCTGACAGTCTGGAATTTCATAAAAAGATCCAAAAAGATGGATTTGAGATCCGGGTCCTGCCTGCATGGAGACCTGATAAAGCAATGGCGGTTGAAAATGTCGAAGGGTATAATAAGTATATTGATAAATTATCAGATATTTCAGGAGTAAGGATAAATACCTATCATGATCTGCTCGAAGCTTTAAAGATCAGGCATGATTTTTTTGGATCTATGGGTTGCAGGGTTTCGGATCATGGCCTTGAAACATTTTATGCTGAAGATTTTACTGAAAAAGAGATTTATGAAATTTTTCACAAAATAAGATCAGGCAATGCCTTACACTACTTAGAAATATTGAAGTTTAAATCTGCCTTGCTTCTTCATTTTGCTGAAATGGACTGGGAAAAAGGCTGGGTCCAACAATTTCATATTGGTGCACTCAGGAACAATAATTCACGTATGTTCAAAAAGTTAGGTGCTGATAAAGGTTTTGATTCCATTGGAGATTTTGAAGTTGCAAGGCCAATGACGAAATTTCTTGATAAATTGGAAAGTAATAACAAATTAGCTAAAACAATTTTATATAATCTTAATCCCCGTGATAATGAAGTTTTGGCTACAATGACAGGTAATTTCAATGATGGAAGTATTCCGGGGAAAATGCAATTTGGATCCGGATGGTGGTTTTTGGATCAGAAAGACGGTATGGAAAAACAAATAAATGCTTTGTCAAACCTTGGATTATTAAGCCGGTTTGTTGGAATGCTTACAGATTCCAGAAGCTTTCTTTCATATCCGAGACATGAATATTTTAGAAGAATACTTTGTAATATTATCGGGAATGATGTTGAACAGGGGGAAATCCCAAATGATGAGAAATGGCTGGGCAAAATTGTTCAGGGAATTTGTTATTATAATGCGAAAGAATATTTTGGATTTTAAGATGGTCCATTTATAATCAATTATTTTACTTAAGAGAAAGATTGAACAAATGCATGAAGAAGCCTGAGTCATTATTTTTTGATTATTAAATAATTATACTTCAGTCTTTTGTTTTTTTAAATTTTATTTTATAATCAAATCATTCATTTATTTTCCTAAACTCTTAAAAAATGAATAAAATTCTTCATCTTTTATTTGTTCTTTTTTTGTTGCTTATTTCATGCAGGCAAACTCAAAAATTCAAGTCAATTGCTTATAAAGAAGGCGATCTGATAGAGATATCCGGATCGGTCCTTCAGGATAAAATTAAAGGTGGCTGGGCGGGACAGGTAATAGGTTGCACTTATGGAGGGCCTGTTGAATTCCGGTTTAACGGCACTTTTATTGGTGATCATATTCCAATCCCATGGGATGAACATCAGATAATAACAGCATATAAAAATCGCCCCGGACTTTATGATGATATTTATATGGACCTGACCTTTGTTGAAGTTTTTGAGGAATACGGCCTGGATACATCAGATTCTTTGCATGCCCTTGCTTTTGCACATGCTGAATATCCATTATGGCATGCCAATCAGGCAGCCAGATACAATATTCTCAATGGAATTATGCCTCCGGCTTCAGGGCATTGGAAAAACAATCCTCATGCAGATGATATAGATTTTCAGATTGAAGCGGATTTTGCAGGACTAATGTCACCTGGAATGCCAAATTCAGCTACTAAAATATGTGATAAAATTGGCAGGATTATGAACTATGGCGACGGACTTTACGGGGGAATGTATGTGGCAGCTATGTATTCACTTACTTTTATGTATAATGATATAGATTTTATTGTAAGGGAGGCATTAAAAGTAGTACCGGCTGAAAGCAATTTCTATCGTTGTATTGCAGATGTTATCAGTTGGTATGATCAATTTCCTGAAGATTGGAAACGTACCTGGTTTGAAGCACAAAAAAAATGGACCTATGATAAAGGCTGCCCAAATGGTGTATTTAAAGCTTTTAATATAGATGCTAAAATTAACGCTGCCTATATTGTTATAGGACTTTTATATGGTGAGAAAGATTTCGGTAAAACAATTGATATCAGTACACGCTGTGGATATGACTCTGATTGTAATCCTGCAAATGCTGCCGGGATATTAGGTGCTATGATTGGCTATAATCAGATACCTGGTTATTGGAAGCAAGGTTTGGATAAGGTTGAAGATATTGATTTTCAGTATACAAATATGTCCCTGAACCGTGTATATAAAACAGGATATAAACATGCAGCTGAGATGATAATTAAAGAAGGCGGGAGGGAAGAAAACGGAAAATTTTTCATAAAATATCAGGAGCCGGTATCAGTACCTCTGGAGATCGGATTTGAAGGTTTATATCCTCTTGAGATAATACCTCTGAATGCCACTCTAAATGACAGGAGCAAGGAATATTCCTTCCCGGTTAAAGGCTGTGGTTTTGTCATTTCCGGCAGGGCCTATAAAGATCATCCTCTCCCTGATACTACTATTATTCTGGATGTTTTTATTGATGATGCCTGGTATGAAACGATAAAAATGTCCACAAATTCGTTGCACAGAAGACTTGAAGTGGCATGGAAATATGATCTGCCTGAAGGAGATCATAATATCAGACTGGTTTTAAAAGATCCGATAAAAGGGTATGGGGTTCAGACCTCAGAAGTCCTTTTATATTCTACTTTTGATCCGGGGAAACGGACTTATTTTTAAAAAAAAGTATACATAACAGCAGCAAGGGCTGCGCCAATCATTGGTCCCACAATTGGTACCCATGAATACTTCCAGTCACTGTCTCTCTTATTATGTACCGGAAGGATGAAATGCATGATCCTTGGACCGATATCCCTGGCCGGATTAATTGCATAACCAGTCGGGCCGCCCAGGGATATACCTATACCCAGTACAACCAGCGCTACAGGTAATGCATTTAATGCGCCTAGTCCCACATCGGGTGCAGCCATATAAAGAACAGCAAGGGAAAGAACATATGTTCCAATAATTTCTGTCAGAATATTGTAGCCATAGCTTCTGATATTAGGGATCGTACAGAATACAGCAAGTTTTGCATCAGCATCATCTGTTGCATCGAAATGCTTTTTATAAGCAATCCACGCGAGTGTTGATCCGAACATTGCCCCAAGTACCTGTGCAATTATATATAGTGGCATGAGTGAAGCCGAAAACTTACCTGCCATAACAAGTGCGAGTGTAACCGCAGGATTAAGATGAGCACCACTCACATCAGCCGCTATAAGAACACCTGTAAATACTCCTATAGCCCAGCCGAAGGTTATTACTATCCATCCGCTATTGTTACCTTTTGTTTTGTTCAGTAATACGTTTGAAACGACTCCGCTCCCTAAACAAAGGATCATTGCTGTTCCGAAAAATTCTGCAAAAAACTGGTTCATAAATTTAGTATTATGGTTATAAAGTTTTAATTCATTTTTTTAAATCCTTAATGCTATTGTTGAATTTTATGCTATAGCTCTCTCATAATAAACTCTTATTTAGCTTTCAGACCATGCCTCTGCGGCAATAATAGCCCTTTTCCATCCTTCAACCAGCTTATCTTTCTCTTTTGCAGTGATCGTTGGATGGAAAATATGATCAATTTGCCATTGTTGTTTAATTTCCTTTATGTCATTCCAATATCCTACAGCCAGTCCGGCTAAATAAGCAGCTCCAAGGGCAGTTGTTTCTGTTATTTTAGGCCTTACTACATTTGCCTGTAACAGATCAGCCTGGAATTGCATAAGATTATTATTAACTGTTGCTCCGCCATCAACTCTTAGTTCATGAATATTGATGTCAGAATCTTTTTTCATTGCAAGCAGCACATCTAATGTTTGGTATGCAATGCTGTCGAGGGCTGAACGGGCAATATGGGCAGCTGTTGATCCGCGCGTAAGCCCTGTTATAATACCTCTGGCATGCTGGTTCCAGTAAGGTGCACCAAGGCCTGCAAATGCCGGCACAAAATATACACCTTCACTGCTTTGAACTTTGGCAGCAAGCTTTTCAATATCTGAAGAATTTTTTATAATTCCCAGGCTATCCCGTAACCATTGAACAACAGCACCTCCTATAAAAATACTTCCTTCCAGGGCATATGCTGTTTGATCTTTTACTTTCCATGCTATTGTTGTTAAAAGTCTGTTTTTAGATTCAATAGGTTTATTCCCAATATTCATTACAAGGAAACATCCTGTTCCGTAAGTATTTTTTACCATTCCGGGTTCAATACACATTTGACCGAAAAGTGCTGCCTGCTGGTCTCCTGCAATTCCGGCCACAGGAAGGGATGAAGAAAATTGTCCAGCCGTTTCACCATAAATTTCACTTGATGATTTAACATCCGGAAGTATATTTTCCGGTATATTAAATAGTTTTAAAAGATCATCATCCCATTTTAGTGTGTTAATATTATATAACATTGTTCTGGATGCATTTGTAACATCAGTAACATGTAATTTCCCCCTTGTAAGATTCCATATAAGCCAGGTATCTATTGTCCCGAATGCCAGATTCCCTTTTGCTGCAATATCTCGCGCCCCTTCCACATTATCAAGTATCCATTTAATTTTGGTGGCGGAAAAATATGCATCAATAATAAGTCCTGTTTTTTGCCTGATCATTTCACCGTGCCCTTCATTTTTTAGCTGATCACAATAATCGGAGGTTCTCCTGTCCTGCCATACAATCGCTTTATAAATAGGTTTACCTGTTTTTCTGTTCCATAAGACTGTTGTTTCGCGCTGGTTAGTGATGCCAATACCGGCAATATCAGTACTTTCCAGCCTTGCTTTAGTAATTGCTTCAAGCGCAACTCCTGCCTGTGTTGACCATATTTCTTCCGGATCGTGTTCCACCCATCCGGGATTAGGAAAGAATTGAGTGAATTCTTTCTGTGCGACTGACACAGGTAATCCGTTATGATCAAAAACAATAGCTCTGGAACTTGTTGTTCCCTGATCAAGTGCAAGAATGAATTTATCCATCAGAATAATTCTTATAAATAGTTTAAAATTAATTGGTTATATTCTTTTATTTGATTTTCAGCCCATTCTTCAGTAAAATTTAGCTCCTTTGCCATTATTCCGGCTATTTCCGGAGCAATTTTTGAGCTTATTTTTGTATCCAGAAACAGTGCACGTGTTCTTCTGGCAAGTATATCTTCCAGTTTTAAAGGCATTTCATTACGGCATATCCAGATTATTTCAGCTTTAGTATATGGTAAACCAGGGTTAAATAATTCACCCAATTCCGGATTATCAGATATCATTTTTTCAATTTCAATGGCTTGATCACCATAGACTTTCAGGCGTTCTGTTCTTAAATCTAATTTTTCAGGATAAAAACTATAATTTCTTGTGATACATTTTCTGTTTTCAATTAAACCTGCTTTTATACCTTTATTTATAGTTTCTTCAGCCATCCGCCTGTATGATGTCCATTTACCTCCGGTAATTGAAAGAAGTCCTGATTTTGAAAGTGATATTTTATGTCTGCGTGAAACTTCTTTTGTTGCTGTTGGTTTATCAGGATTTGCTGCCAAAGGGCGTAAGCCGGCAAAAATGCAAAGGACATCATCCCGTGTCGGTTTTTTTGTGAGATAATTAGCCGCAGTTCTTAATATAAAATCAATCTCTTCATCAAGTGCCTTAGGTTCGTTACTGATATCGTCCAGGGGAGTATCGGTAGTACCGGCCACAATTTTGTCATACCACGGGATCAGGAAAAGTACTCTGCCATCCTCGGTTTTAGGTATCATTATTGCTGAATCGCCTGCCAGAAAGGATTTATCCAATACAATATGTGCACCCTGGCTGGGCCGTATGGAAGGCTTTGCATCCGGGACATCCATACGATGAATATAGTCAGTAAAAACACCAGTAGCATTAATAACAAGTTTTGAAAGAATTTCATATTCATTTCCGGTATCAATATCAGTTGCATTTACTCCTTTTATTTTTCCATTTTGATCTTTAAGCAGCCCTGTGACTTCAAAGTAATTCAATGTTAATGCTCCTTTTTGCCGGCAATTGTGTACCATTGTCATTGCCATTCTCGAATCATCAAATTGTCCGTCATGATATACAATGCCCCCTTTAAGCCCTTTAGCCCGGAGTAAAGGAAGACGTGACAAGGTTTTTGTGCGATTTATAAAATAAGATTTTCCAAGGCTGAGCCTGCCAGATAAAAGATCGTAAAATTTCAGGCCTGCTGTATACAGGATCACATCCCATAAAGAATATGCCGGAATAATAAACTCCTGATTTTTGGTTAAATGAGGGGCATTTTGGAGTATCCTGCCCCTTTCATACAGAGCTTCCGTAACAAGCAATATATCCCCCTGGGCAAGATACCGGACACCACCATGCACTAATTTGGTGCTTCGTGATGAAGTTCCTTTTGCAAAATCAGATTTTTCAAAAAGAATTGTCCTGTAGCCGCGTGTTACAGCATCAACAGCTATTCCCAGGCCTGTGGCACCACCCCCGATTACGGTAATATCCCATATATTATCTCTTTCATGCTGTAGTTTGTTTATTAGTTTTTTACGATTCATCAGGAATATAGTAACTTTTAGGGTATAACAATTAATACTTCCATAAATTGATGAAGTAATTTTTGTTAATTTTGTTAAATAAAGGTTTAAAAAATTATTCTATAACTGAGCTATAATAATCCTATTTATCTTATAAATAAAATATTTTTTGAAAGTATAAAAAAAATTAATAAAAGCACATGAAACAATATTTAAAATTATTAACAGTAAAAAAACTCTGTAATAGGTATAAATGTTTTATCTGTTCTTTTATATCAATATTGTATATCATAACATTAAATTCAAGTGTGTTTTCACAGGAGATTAAAGTTATGACTTACAATATTTATCATGGAGAACAGCATTATGATCCCGGAAAAAGCAGCCTGACCCTGATAGCAGAAGTAATTAATAAATATAAGCCTGATTTGGTAGCTCTTCAGGAGATTGATAGCATGACC
This sequence comes from uncultured Bacteroidaceae bacterium, assembly GCA_964563105.1. Classification (GTDB taxonomy): domain Bacteria; phylum Bacteroidota; class Bacteroidia; order Bacteroidales; genus CAYVTV01. The sequence continues at coordinate 2,468 of CAZLXM010000078.1, read as the reverse complement.
AGACGTTCTGCAGGATTAAATAATAACATTCCTGTTGATTTGGTTTTGGAGCTGTCACGTTTGACCGGGATGCACGGATTTTTTGGGAAGGCGATCGATTATAGTAATGGGGCTTATGGGAACGGCATTTTAACCAGCTTTTCTGCAAAATCATCAAATTATAGCCTTCCGTCCCCTCTGGGTGGAGAACGTCGGGTTTTACTGCTTATCAACACTATACTTCCTAATGACCAGGAAGTTGTCTTTGCCAGTACTCATCTCTGTCATCAGCATCCGGAAAATAACTTGTCACAGGCAAAAACTATACGTAAAATATTTAAGAATGAAAGACATCCGGTTATAATTGGAGGAGATTTTAATTTTAGTCCGGAAAGCGACGGATATAAGGAAATCACCATAGATTTTAAAGATGCAGCAAAATTAGCGGGAAATCCCCGGTTTACACATTCATCTAAAAATCCAAGATCAAGGATTGATTATATTTTTCTTTCCCCTGATACTGACTGGATAATAAAGAATGTCGAAATAATTCCTGTCACAGCCTCCGATCATATGCCGGTATTAGTCACCCTGGAGCTTAAAAAAAATTGACTTTTTGCAGAGCCTTTATTATTGTGATTTTATATTTTGACAATTTATTAAAGTAATTGTAAAATATAAATATTATAAATTTTGTTTTTTCTAATTTGAGAAATATATAAAATGAAAAAAAACCTGATCTTTATTATCCTGTTATTTATAAATGGCCTTTTTATTTTTGGCCAGGACCAATCTTTCAGAATAACACATGGTCCATATTTAAGTGAAATGAGTGAAACCGGAGTTACCATTGTTTGGATTACTAATAACAATGCATTATCATGGGTTGAAATTGCTCCGGATGACGGTAGTCATTTTTATGGTAAAGAACGCCAGAAATATTACGATACTTATTTGGGGAGGAAACAGGCAGCAACAAATTTACATAAGGTTAAAATTGAAAATCTCTCTCCGGGTACAAAATACAGATATGCAGTTTTCTCAAAAGAGGTTCTTCTCTGGGAAAGAGATTCAAAAATTGTTTATGGCACAACCATTGCTAATCAGGCTTATAGTAAAAACTCTCTTTCATTTAGAACTTTTAACCCGCAAGATGATACCGTATCATTTATAATGTTAAATGATATTCATGGACAGGCACAATTTATGAAGGAACTTTGCAAAAATATAGATTTTGAATCTATTGATTTAGTAATTTTTAATGGGGATATGTCGAGTTCCATTCATAGTGAGGAACAGATATTTTCGGATTTTATGGATGCAGCAGTTGATTTGTTTGCAAAAAGAGTCCCTGTTGCTTTTACCAGAGGAAATCATGAAACCCGCGGACCTTTTGCAGATTATTTAATGCAATATTTTCCGCTAAAAGACGAAAAAATATACAGGTCTTTTAATGTTGGCGATGTTGCATTTATTTTATTGGATTGTGGTGAAGATAAACCTGATTCTGACATCGAGTATAGTAATCTGGCTGATTTTGATGCATACAGGATCGAACAGGCACAATGGCTTAAACATATTGTTCAGCAGAAATCTGTTAAAGATGCAGGAAACAGGGTAGTAATCCTTCATATGCCTCCCGGAATTAGTAACTGGCATGGCAATCTGCATCTCGAAGAAACTTTGTTGCCAATTCTTAATGAAGCTCAAATTGATGTAATGTTGTGCGGCCATATGCATAAATATTCTTATCATCCTCCCGATACCGAAAAAACTAAATTCCCGATAATTGTAAATAGTAATAATACATATCTAAGGGGTGATATTATAGGAGGAAAAATCAGAATAAGAATGTTTGGTATAGATGACAATAAACCTGTTGAGCATTTTCCCAATTAATTCTTTCTTCCTGCAGACCTTGCATAAGTCATTGCTAATGTCCTGTAAATCAAATGTCCAAATTTAGTATATGGGAGGTAAATAATTACAAACCAAACACATACCAAATGGAAGAAATAGAGATAGTATGCAGCATTCCAATTACTAAATCTCAGGAATTGAACTAATGAACCTGAAAGAGTTAACAGAAACATGGATATTAATAGCAACCAGTCGGAATAACCACTTTTTTCAAATCCGGGTGTACGTTTAAACCGTTTATATATCATTATTCCCAGGCCGGCAAATAACATAATGGATGCAATATTTCCTGCTATTTTGAATGGATTAGTGAGCCTTAGGGGATATCTGCCACTTATTGCAGCAAAAACCGCATAGGCTGTTACAAACAAAAGAAGGACGAAGCCATAAAAAACAAGGATATGGGCAAGCCGCCGGCTTTTTTGTTCTTTGCAACTCTTGAAATTTGAATGATCAAGGAGTTCAGTCAAAACACTGAAGAAGCTTTTTATGGACCATCGTGTGGACTTTGAAACAGGAGATCCCAGTTTAATATCTTTCCAGAAATTTACTAAACCCTTTAAAGCAAG
>CAZLXM010000077.1:2421-18536 GCA_964563105.1 uncultured Bacteroidaceae bacterium | reverse complement strand
AAAGATGAATCAAAAAAAAGCACTCTCAGAATCAGAGTTAAAAATTTTTAACAATTACCTTCGGATAACAGCCCTTTAATTTCCTATAAACAAAACTAAAGTACCATTCATCAGTTTTCAATGTCTGATAAAGCAAATAAAATATCAAATCAGGCAAATAATAATTTAATAAAATCAGGCTAAGAATCGAAAGTTTTTAACCAGCTTGCAATAATCAATATTTTAATATTTAACAAATTTCCCATTAGTTGTGGTACCATCCGCATAAGTTACAAGCACAAAATAAATACCCGGGAAAAGATGTGAAATATCTAAATTCTGATCATAAAAAGATGTGTGAATCTTGTTACCCAGGAGGCAGAATAATGACACCTCCTTTATTTGATGAACCTTCTCTCCATTTAATGTTATTATACCTGAAGAAGGATTAGGATAAACAATAAGATTTTTTTCCGGAATTTTTCTGTCATTAACTGAAGAAATGATTTGATATTCAAATGCACCAAGGTCCGGAGCCGATCCATTATATGCCATGCTCACACCCTGGTCAACATCCCATGTCAGAGGCCTGTCAATCAGTATTGTTCCGGTATTATAATTTATAGAGCTGATAATTGCGTACTCTGTCTGCCCTTCCAATTGAATAGTATCACCTCCGATAATTCCAAAACCATCCGTAAACCATCCTGCATCTTTTACAATTATTTCCTGGCTGTTTACACCCTGATTCGTTGTATGAGTAAGAAACATTCCGGCATCAATCATAGGGCTGCCTTCCTTAAGACGGAAATCCTTTTCATCTTCATTGACAAACAATGGATTGACCTGTAAATTACCGGAAAAAAGATCGGGAAACATATATTCCCAGTAGGCCAATGACTGGGGTGCCGGATTCGTTGATGAAGTACGTGAACCATAGGCAATAACATATAATTCATTTAGCTCGGAGCTGAAAATTACATTATTCTTGAATGACATGCCTGAAGTCCGGCCTGTCATAATTTGAACAGGTTTTTCATTAAGTTCCTCAAACCATCTCCAGCGCATATCTCTCTGAATAAATTTGTTTTTATAAAATATATTGTTTCTTATCTGCTGGTCATGAAAATTAGATGTAGAACTGGAAGTGATCTCAATAGCGCCGTATTCATTCTTATAAAATACATTATGCGCTATCCGGTTGCTGTAATTATAAGTTGCTTCTGTCCCATAGATGGTCATTTGTATTGCAGGACCCTCACATTCATAAAATAGATTGTTCCTTATTATTCCATTCTGGCCTGAATACTGTATTCCGGAATATGGTGAAGCATCACCGGGTGAAGGAGTATAGGCAAAAATATTTCTCTCAACAAGATTATATTTTGCATTATCTAATGAAGTAATTTTAGGAAATTCAGTACTTCCATCACCAACATTATCACAGTCATATATTTCACCAATTTTTTGCAAGGCATTATGAAAATAATTATTACGTATAATATTATAATTACTGCATTTCATTGTCCATAATACGTGTCTTCCCCTGGTTATGGTGTTTCCCTCTATCAAGTTATAATTACTGCTGACAAGGCCGATATTATCCTGAGTAGTCTGGTTTATTACATTATCAAGTATCTTACAATGATTGCTGGATTGAAGAAATATTCCTGTTTTTGAACTTCCATAGGGATCTAATGCTGTATCAAAAATATTATTCTTTAAAATGATATAATTGGATCCCAGAATGCTCACCCATCTTCTGACTTCCTTTATTTTTAAGCCCTCAATAATAATATAATTTTTATTCTTGATATTAATTGCAGGATAAATTGTCTCTCCGGTAATCTCGGGTACTTCATTTTCAAAATTCCGGAAAGTCACATAAGCCTCTTCGTTGCCCGAATGTTTTACAACAAGATTGGAATTATATGTCCCTCCCCTTATAATTACAAGTGTTCCGGCAGTAGCAACATCAGCGGCAGCCTGTAAACTGGGATATGCATCTCCGTCAGATCCACTGCAGTTTCTATTTTGAATCGAATAATTAGACGTACAATTTGCAGATAATTGTGGATCAACATAAATTGTTTTTGACTGCCCATAGATCCATTGGTTAAAAATAAATAAGCACAATGCAATAAATGAAAACTTATTCAGATTACTCTGAATATTTAACTGATCTATCATAAAAATAAAATTTAAATTATTTCGAAAAAACAAATTTATCCAGACCCGTAATTTTACTGGTGGGAAATACATAGAGAACAATCAGAGCTGCAATTTCAATCAGATTTCTGTTTACTATCCAGTAGTTACCTTCAAGAGCAACATTTACATCAAATGCAGCAAAAGGCGGATATGCCAGATAATAAAATAAAAGCAGAATTATTCCGAAAATAATTGAAAGCCTGCTGAATAATCCAACGAATAAACTTAAACCAATCAGGATTAAGCCCCAAATATTTAAAATATCTATTATGGGAAGTAAGGCTGTATTTGCAGCCATTGATTTAAAGAGAGGTGCCAGAGGTCCGACAGATCCATTAAGATATGAAACAGCACTCCAGGCAGGATCTGAAAACAATTTCACCAGACCCTCATATAAAAAATGCCAGGCTATAAGAACTCTCAGAAATGTTAATGAAACTAACTGGATACCAGAATATTGTAAATTTGAATTATTGATTTTATTCATAGAATTGATATTGGAAAATTGTTAATAATATCATTAAGATCTAAAATATTAACTAAAGTCTCAGGATAATTTAACTACCTCCTTCACAGGATCCCAATTTGCAGTTTTACGACTTTCATAAGCAATATTTGCCAGAATAAATGTAACTGCTTCTTCAAATCCGGTATCAATATTACCCTTGGTTTCCCCCTGGTCCCTTATTGCATCAAACCATTCCTTTAAATGCAGTCTTGTTGCATCCACAATTTTACCATCAATGAAAGTTGAGCCATATCCTCCTTTAACATATGGTTTGGCAGTGGCAGAAGTAACAGCATCAATATCAGCACCTGGATTATAAACATAAATCGGATAATCTGAATCAACCTTTATATGTTTGTATTTTTCAGAATCATCATTTTTATAGATCCTTATTCCCCTGTCAACATACATTGTGGCTTCAGAACCAAATAAATAAGGCTCTTTATATATACCGCAAACAAGACTACAATTGTAATTTATATTCAATCCTTCATTTGGATAATTAAAGGATGCATTAAAAACATCAGGCATATCACCATGATTCTTATAATAATACTGACCGCCTGTAGCAACAACTGAATCAGGAATACCAATATGAAGTATCTGATTGATACAGTCAAACTGATGAGAAAAATCATTACCTGTTGTACCGGTTCCATATTCACTGTAACGGTGCCAGTTAAAATATCTTTTTGGATCAAATTCAAACCATGAAGTATGACCTAAGAATTCTTTCCAGTTGATGTTATCCTTATTTCCAAGGTCATCAAATTGTCTTTTTCTTATCCACGCTCCATAAGCTCCGTTTCTTGTTGTATATGTCTGGACCATTGAAACTGTTCCCAAAGCTCCTTTTTCGTACAACTCCCTGGCCATCCTGTAGCTCAATTGCTGACGATTTTCATGACCTGACTGAAATACCACGCCTGTTGATTTTATAGTATCCCGCAGTTCTATAACCTCTTCAATAGTTTGTGTAACAGGCTTTTCGAGATAAACATGTTTGCCGGCCCTGGCAGCATCAATAGCCATACGTGCATGCCAATGATCAGGAGTAGCAATGATTACTGCATCAATATCCTTACTTTCAATCATTTCACGGTAAGTAGGATATATTTTTGCAGGCCTGGTTTTCCCTTCTCCACCCCCCGGCCGGATATCATTGGTTGAAATCTCATAGCCCCTTTGAGCATGGATTGAAAAAGTATCACATACTCCGGCAAACTCAATATTCAAATCCTCATCATTCAAAAATGACTTTAACCAGTTACTATATTGCCCGTTTCTGGTTTCTCTTTTTATTTTTTCCGGATGAACATAGCCGAGAGCCTGTAATAATTGTTCTCCCCTCCAGCCATGACCAATAACACCAAAACGTATTTTTTTACTAATATCACTATCAGAAGGAATAAGTTTTGCTAAAGGAGCATCAAGATGATTGATTCCCAGCCTTTCTATCCGGTTTATATCACCTTTATTTACTTCTTTTTTAAAGTTTCCGTGAAATCCTGCAGCAAAGAATCCGAGAAAAGGCAGGGTCCCCAGTCCTTTTAAAAAATCTCTTCTTAAAACTTTATTTTTAACCATATATTTAATATTTTACAAATAAAACCAAATTAGTATCTTACAGAAAATGTAACTGGATTTTTAAACTAAAATTCCTGTAATATTTTTGTTCTCCAATTTTTTTCAATTCAGCAACAATTATTTAACAACTTCAAAGCTGCCTTTTAATCGAATGTCTGCTGATGAGCTTCCTATCATTACCTCAAAAACTCCCGGTTCAACCACCGGCTTCATATCAGTATTTATAAATGACATTTCTTCAGGCCCTATAATGAATTTTACAGTTTTAATCTCTTCCGGCTCAAGAAAGACCTTTTCAAATCCTCTTAATTCTTTTTGCGGAGTAGTAAGTGAACTGATCACATCATTCAGATAAAGCTGTACGACCTCTGATCCTGCACGTTTGCCAGTATTTTTTATATCTACTTCTATTTCAATATAACCGGCAACACCAATTTTATTTTTGCTGAATTGCAAATTACTGTATTCAAAAGTAGTATAGCTCAAACCATAACCAAACTCATATAACGGAGTAGACGGCATATCTACATAATTTCGTGACCACTGCCTTCTGGAAGGATGGTTATAATAAGCCGGGAGTTGTCCGGAATGACGCGGAATGGTTATCGGAAGTTTCCCCCCGGGATTATAGTCACCAAAAATTACTTCTGCAACAGCCTCCCCTCCTTTTTCTCCTGGAATCCATGCCTCTAATATTGCCGGTACATTCTCCGCAGTCCATCGAATTGATAGTGGCCTGCCATTGATCAGGACAACTATAACAGGTGTTCCTGTTGCATGGACAGCTTTGATCAATTCTTCCTGACGGCCGGTAAGATCAAGGTTTGCTATATCCCTGCCTTCTCCGTTAGTGCCGATATCTTCACCCTTGCTGTTTTCTGCATATCTTTCATTTTCTCCGACAACAACTACAGCAATATCCGAATTCCTGGCAGCTTTAACCGCTTTCTGAATCTCATCATAATCACCGGGCATAACATCACAACCTTTAACATAAGTTATTTTGGTACGGGAAGAAACTTTTTGCTGAATTCCTTCCAGAATAGTTGTAATTTTTTGTGGAATAACATGGGGCAGATAATCGCCCAGCTGATTTCTTTCATGGTTGGCATTCGGGCCTATAACAGCAATTGATCTGATATTCTTTGATAACGGAAGAAGGTTTTTTTCATTCTTTAGCAGTACAATGCTCTCTCTGGCAGCCTGTAAAGCCACTTCCTGACTGGCAGGAGTGTGTCTTACTTTAACGGCATGTTCGGGGTCAACATATGGATTTTCAAACAGGCCCAGTTCAAACTTAATCCTGAGGATCCTGCTGACAGCCCTGTCCAGAACTTTAATGTCAACTTTTTCTTCTTTTACCGCTTCTGCAAGTGCATGCATAAAAGCATCCTCATATGAAATTCCCACATCAAGTCCGGCATTCAAAGTTAATATTCCTGCTTCTTTCTGGGTTTCTACAATATGCTCGAGCACAATTGTTGAAATTCCATGCCCCTCTCCAAGGACAAGCCCTTTGAAGCCAAGTTCGTTCCTGAGGATATCAGTCAAAATTTTCTCTGAGGCATGAGCCGGAAGTCCGTTTATTGCCGGATAGGTTGCCATCACCCCTAAGGCTCCGGCTTTTTTGATCCCGGCTATCCATGGAGGCAGGAAAGTAGTTCTGAACTCACGTTCGGAAAGATCCATTGCAGCCCTTTCCTGTCCGCTTAAACCTTCACTCTGTCCGGGATAATGAGCTAAACCGGCAATGGCTTTATCGGGTCTTGAAATATCATCTCCCTGAACTGCCTTTACAATTGATTCAGCAATACTTGAACATAAAAACGGACATTCAGCATATCCTTCCATATTTCTGCCCATCCTGGGATCTCTGTTTGGTTCAATACAAAGAGTAAATAAAGCATGAATACCTGTGGATCTGGCTTCTTCCGCAACAATGGAATAAATCTTTTCAAACAGTTTCATATTCCAAGTGCTACCCAGACCAAGACCTTCAGGAAAAATAGTACCATCTGTACACATAAGCCCGTGAGTCCCCTCTTCAATCTGAAATAAAGGGATCCCCAACCTTGTTTTCTCAGTTGCAATCTTTTGTAATTCATTAAAATAAGTGGCCTGCTCAAAAGTACCTTGCTGAAGAGCTTCATTTGCAAGGGTAAAAAATCCGCCACCCGGTCCAATTCCCGGTTCATATACACCTTCTGTGAATTTTTTACAGGCTTCTTTTTTCTCCTCAATTGTCCTTCCTAATTCATAAATGTACATACACGGCATATTCATCTGACCTATTTTTTCCTCTAATGTCATACGGGATAATAAATCTTCAACCCTGAGATCAATAGGAGCTGAAGGATGCAGATAAACAGGAGTTTCAGAAATATTAAACTCTAACAGATTTTTGGACCCATAAGGAGGCTTATTGTCAGAAAAACTGAGGATATCCTGATATTTACAGAGATACTCTTTATTTAAAATTTGGCCATTAACAATAAAAAAACTAAACACACAAAGCATAACTGCAAATACTTTAAAACTGAGAGAATAATTCTTCATAATTTTAAAAATTTTATTTAAATATTGATTAACACGCATTTATAAAATGATAAGTCTCAGGAAAATATTTCAAAACATCAATATAATAATTATTTATTTAAACAAAATTATTATATTGGGCTTGTTCCATCAATGTCAGAAAACGCAATGATGTGTCTAATCAGGCAAAAAGCTATTTTAGAGTACTTTGTAAACAGATTGTCAGCTTACTCACCTGAACCCGTTATAAAAAAATAAGACTAATTTTTTTGTCATCTAATGCAGTTAACAATAATCTCTTTTTGTATATTAAAATTTTTTAATTACAATATATCACTTTCATAATAAAACCTCTAGTCCTTTTTATCATTTTTTCATTTTTATTTTTATCGGGTGAACCCATTCATCCTGCAGATATGATATTATTAATTAAACGTAAAATATTACTGTAAATAATAATTTCAGGATTGTTGGAGCGGTGGCTGTTTCTTACGATATGATAATTCTTGCAGGATCTTCTTTCAGGATTAAAAAGTTTTCCGTAAAGCACACAAAATTATTGGTCTCAAAGAAAAAGCCGTAATTCCTGATATTAATGAATCACATTTATATCCTGAAATTCATGATAATATTTATTCACAGGACACTATAAGGAAAATGAAAGAGTTAGAAGTATATGAAAACCAGCTGATCTGATTATTCTTACCGACGACATTCTAACCAGCCCGGTAGATAATATAAAGGAAATCAAAGAATAAGCAATAATTGTCGGGGGCAAAGTTGTTTACTCAAAAGGAAATGTAATTAATTAGTCAATTTATGATATTAATTAACAGTATAATTCGCTTAATTTAAAGAAAATCCCCTTTGTAAGGTTAACATTTTCTTCATATATTTGCCTCTCTTATAAACATAAACTAATTGAAATATGGCCGAAAAAGTAAAAGTATTATTGGTTGGTTCAGCGTTTAGTGCAGACCTCCATATGGATGGATATATCAGATGTCAAAATCTGGCTGAAATTGTTGCTATTTGTGATAAAGACATTTCCAGAATTGATTCTCTCGCCTCCAGATATGGACTAACAGGATTTAAAAAATATGATAATTACGATAAGGCTATTGAAGAAGTAGAATGCGATCTTGTAGATATTTGTTTGCCAAATTACCTTCATCATGATGCTGCAGTTAAGGCCTTAAGAAGAGGCAGGCATGTTATAGCTGAAAAACCCATGGCTACTACTGTTGAAGATGCAATTGATATGGTAAATACCGCTGAAAAAGCAGGAAAAAAAATATATTATGCAGAAGACTGGATATTTGCACCGGCAATTAATAAAGCCCTGGAGATAATTGATGAAGGAGCTATTGGCAGTGTAAAATATATACGAGCAAGGGAATGTCATTCAGGCTCCCATTCACCTTTTGCTCAAACTATAAAATATTGTGGCGGAGGATCAATGATCCATCTTGGTATTCATCCGATAGGATTTATGCTGGCGTTAAAAAAAGGACGCTGGACAGAACTTGTAGCAATGACATCAGGAGGCCTTGAATCCAATTTCATCCATAAAAAAATGGAAGGAGAAGACTGGTCGGCCTGTCTCATGAAATTTGATGATGGAAGTTCTGCTTTACTTGAAGCAAACTATGTTACTCTTGGAGGGATGGAAGATGTAATAGATTTTTATGGAACAGAGGGTTGTTTACATGTTGACCTTACTTTTTCTTCAGCAGTCAGTTGTTTTTCAGTTCCCGGTTTAAAATATACCGTTGAAAAAGCCGAAGTAACAACAGGATGGTCGAAACCTGCTGTAGATGAGAAATTTAATCTTGGATATATTGATGAAATAAAACATTTTATGGAATGTTGCCAGAAGGATCAGGATGCAAGACCAGGCTTGCGTGGAATTGACGGTATGGAAGCCATGAAAGTATTAGACCTGATTTATAAGTCAGCCAGGGAAGGAAGGAAAATTGTTAATCCTAATTTGAAATAGTTCAATTTAAACAATAAATTATCTAATTATTTAAATTAATCAATAGAAATTATCATGGGTAAAGATATTTATATGCCGGTAACTATAGGCGGAGTAACTTTTAAGAACCCTTTCTATATTGCCTCCGGTCCTACATCAAAATCAGTTAAGCAACTGGTAAGAGCTGAAGAAACAGGTTGGGCTGCTGCAAGCATTAAGCTCACAATTGATCCCGCCCCTTATATAAACAGGGTTCCGCGTTATGCAATGTTTAGAGATTACGATGCTTTGGCATTCACTGCAGAAAAAAGACTGAATTTCCAGGAAGGGCTGAAACTTGTTGAGGATGCAAAAAAAGTATTAAAAGAACTTATCCTTATGGCAAATATTACTTATGCCGGAGATGCAGGAGTTGCCGGCTGGGTTAATATGGCCAAAAAATTTGAAGAGACCGGGGTTGATATTATCGAATTAAATATGTGCTGTCCAAACATGTCTTACAATGTTGAGCTTTCAACAGGTGACCAGACATCCAGTAAAATCAGGACAGGGGCCAGTCTTGGTCAGCAGAGTGATACAGTTGCGGAAATTGTCAGGGAAATAAAAAAGGCGATTAATATACCCTTATTTGTAAAATTAACGCCTGAAGGTGGCAGAATAGCTCAGGTTGCTAAAATTTTATATGCAGCCGGGGCAGATGCAGTTGGCGGGACCGCAAATCGCCTGGGCATCCCTCCAATTAATCTTGATAATCCGGGGGAGGCAATCTATCATCTTCAGGAAGAGATCAGTATGTCATGTTATTCCAGCGCCTGGCTTAAGCCATTGGCACTCAGGGACACTTATGAAATAAGAAAAGTTAACGGGCCTGAACATAAGATAATGGCCACAGGCGGAGTACGCAATTATCGTGATGCTGTTGAAATGTTTATGTGTGGGGCCGACCTCATAGGTATATGTTCCGAAATTCTTAGAAGTGGATATGCATTTATTGGTGATCTGATTGCTGACCTTAAGAAATACATGGACGAACATGATTATAAATCTACCACTGACATGCGAGACTTAATCGTCCCACAGGTCAAAACCGCACCGGAACTTACATTATATGATGGGTATGCCAGGATCACAGAACCTGAACTGGCAGCACCGTGTAAGGCTGCTTGTCCGCACAATGTGCCTGCACAAGCATATGTAAGGAAAGTTGCTAAAAAAGAATTCCGTGCAGCATATGATCTGATAATGACTAAAAATCCTCTCCAGTCTGTTTGCGGCTGGGTTTGTAACCGTGAATGTGAAACAGAATGTACAAGAGGGGTTATTGGAACAACTATCCCCATTCGTGCAATAAAGAGATTCGTTATTGAATATGGAAGAAAGAAGGGCTGGACTCCTGAATTAAAAGTAGCTTCACCAAGGAAAGAGAAAGTTGCAGTTGTAGGATCAGGACCGGCAGGAATTTCATGTGCCTTTAATCTTGCGCTTGCCGGATATAAAGTTACAGTCTTTGAAAAAGAAAACTATCTTGGGGGCATGCTGCGTTATGGTCTTCCAAGGTTCAGAATGAATCATGAAGAGCTGGATATGGAAATAGACACATTGAAATCAATGGGAGTTAATTTCGTTACAGGAAAAGCACTGGGAAGGGATTTTTCGGCAGAAGGGCTGAAAGATGAAGGTTATTCGGCAGTTTTCATAGGTATTGGTGCACAGGAAGGCTGGAATATGGATATACCCGGTGAAGATGCAAAGGGAGTTATTTCAGGATTAAAATTCCTTAAGGATGTTTATGATAATAAAGTTGATAAAATTGGCAACAGAGTAATTGTTATTGGAGGAGGTAATACAGCAATTGATGCGGCAAGAACTGCCAGAAGGCTGGGAGCAGGAGAAGTGTATATTGCATACCGCCGTACAAAGGAAGAAATGCCGGCTGATTTTGACGAAATTGAAGAAGCCGAAGCAGAAGGTATAAAGATAATGTACCTTGTAGCACCAAAATCTGTTGAAAGCTCTGAGGGACGGGTGACAGGATTAAGAATGGTTAATCAGGTACTGGGTGAAATGGATCTTTCAAATCGCAGAAGGCCTGAAATGGTGAAAGAAGCTGAGTTTGTACTGCCCTGTGATAATATAATCACGGCCATTAATCAAAAACCGGTGGATAAATCAGTACTGGAATTCAATCTTGACAAGAAGGGAATGATAATGTGTAATCCGGCAACAGCCGAGACCAATATCAAGGGAGTTTATGCAGGAGGAGATGTTGTCAATGTTGATTCGGTCATTGCCGCAATTGCAGAAGGGAAGAAAGCTGCCTGTTCTATTGATAAATTCATTGCAGGAAAAAATGCAGTCCTTGAATATGAACCCTTCCATCCCGTGGTACTCAAAGAAGATGTATTGAGAAGAACCGGATATTTTAAAGATAATGGTCCGGTTGACTTATACACTGCCAACGGAGAAGAAAGATTAAAGAATTTCTCCACTTATATCCGCACATTAACTGAAGAAGAAGCTGTTGCAGAAGCCTCACGTTGCCTTAACTGCGGTTGCGGAGAAGGTTGTGGTATCTGTGCTACAATTTGCAGTGAATTTGCGATCCATGTAAAATCACCGGATGTTTGGGAAATTAACTCAGAGGAATGTGTAGCCTGCGGAATGTGTTATAATGAATGCCCAAATAATAATATTCAAATGATAAGTACAAATGTGCTTGTTAAATAAAATATCTATGAGAATTTTTCAAAAAAACAAAAAAACATAAATTAATTATATTCCTGTGTAACAACACAATACTCAAGTAATCTAAAAAAATAAATATGGCAAAATTCAAAGTGGTAATGACCGATGATCGACATGGTACTTATAATGAAGAAATAAAAGTATTAAAAAGTATTGGTGCTGATGTTATAATAGCAAATTGTAATACTGTTGAGGAAGTTATTGATACTTGTCATGATGCTGACGGGATAATGGTCAATCTGGCCCCTATGCCTGCAGAAGTTATTGAAAAATTGAAAAAATGTAAAATAATTTCCAGATATGGCGTTGGTTATGATAATGTTGACCTGGCAGCCTGTACCAAAAAAGGAATATATCTTGCCAATGTTCCTGATTACTGTGCTGAGGAAGTATCAGACCATGCTCTTGCACTTTTAATGGCATGTGCACGGAAAGTATCAAGACGTGATGCACAGGTCCGTCAGGGCATGTGGAATATAGGCAAAGCAGATCCGATTTACAGGATCGCAGGAAAGGTGTTTACATTCCTTGGATTTGGAACAATTGCCAGATGCCTTTTCAGAAAAATCCAGGGATTTAATTTTTCCAGGATACAGATCTATGACCCTTTCATTGATGCTGCAACAATTAAATCTATGGGGGCTGTAAAAGTTGAATGGGAAGAAGCCTTAAGCAGTTCCGATTTCATCTCCATTCATATGCCTTTGAATTCTGAAACTAAAGGCATTATTAATGAATCTTCTTTTGCCATGATGAAGCTTGGAGTTATTATTCTAAATACCAGCAGGGGACCGGTTATTGACGAAAATGCTCTTATCGATGCCTTGAAAAAAGGACAGATCAATAGTGCAGGACTGGATGTTCACACGACTGAACCACTTGATAAAAACAGTCCTTTTATGAAAATAGAAAACTGTGTACTGACTGACCATGTCGGTTGGTATAGTGAAGAAGCGATGAGTGAGCTGAAAAGGAAGGTTGCTGAAAACGTAAAAGAAGTTCTAAGCGGTGGTAAACCTAAATATGCACTGAATGAAATTTAAATAAAAATATTAGCTATTAATTATTAAGATAAACAACAATGAATAATATTCTAAAACTAATTGGTGAACTGGGCATTGTCCCTGTGGTAAAAATTGATAATGCAGCCGATGCCGTACCTCTTGGAAAAGCTTTGATAGATGGTGGCCTGCCACTGGCAGAAATAACATTCAGGACAGCTGCTGCTGCTGAAGCAATAAATAATATTGTAAAGGCTTTCCCTGAGATGCTCGTTGGAGCAGGCACTGTTCTGAATATTGAACAAGCTCAGAGAGCCATTGATTCAGGAGCTAAATTTATTGTCAGTCCGGGATTCAATCCTGATGTAGTTGATTTTTGTGTTAAAAAGGACATCCCCATAACTCCTGGTTGCAGTAATCCCTCAGATATTGAAATGGCATTAGGATTTAATCTGGAAGTGGTAAAATTCTTTCCTGCCGAATCCTTTGGCGGCTTAAGTACACTTAAAGCTATCAGTGCTCCCTATGGTATGATGAAATTCATTCCAACCGGTGGTATCAGTGCCAAAAATGTTGTTGATTATATCAGCTTTAATAAGGTTCTTGCTTGTGGTGGCAGCTGGATGGTGAAAGATGAACTGATAAAAAAAGGAGATTTTGCAGAGATCACTCGTTTAACTGCCGAAGCAATTCAGCTTATCATGGGCTTTGAACTGGCTCATATAGGGATCAACATGCCCGATGCCGACAGTTCGCTGGCAGTTACAAAACAATTTGCCGATATGTTCAATTTTCCGGTAAAAGAAGGAAACAGTTCGAATTTTGCAGGATCAGGAATCGAAGTAAATAAAAGTATGGGATTAGGTAAAAACGGACATATAGCCATAAGAACCCTGAGTATACCCAGGGCCCTTGCCTACCTCGAAAGAAAAGGTTATAAGGCTGATCCGGCCACAGCAAAAGGACCTGCAGGGGGCCCTATGGTTGCAATTTATCTGAAAGATGAAGTAGGAGGATTTGCAATACACTTATTACAGAAATAATTTATAAAATTCAGGAGGATATAAAATGAATCAACAAAGAGTTGTCACTTTTGGTGAAATCATGCTGAGGCTTAAGCCTGTGAATTTCGAACGTTTTTTTCAGTCACCATTGTTAGAGGCTACATTTGGCGGAGGTGAAGCTAATGTAGCAATTTCACTTGCTAACTATGGAATGAATGCAGCATTTGTTACTGTCTTACCAACAAATGATATTGCTAATGCATGTATTGGCGAATTAAGAAAGTTCGGAGTTGACACTTCTCTCATTGTTAGAGATTCAGGACGTATGGGAATTTATTTCCTGGAAAATGGTGCCAATCAGCGTCCTTCCAAAGTGATATATGACCGCTCATATTCTTCAATAGCTCTGGCAAAGCCGGGAAGTATCGATTGGAAAAAAACATTTGCAGGCGCCACATGGTTCCATATTACAGGAATTACACCTGCAATTAGTGCATCCGCTGCAGATCTTGCAATTGAATCGGTAAAAGCAGCAAAAGAATTTGGGCTTACTGTATCCTGCGATTTTAATTTCAGGGCAAATCTGTGGAAATATGGCAAAACAGCTGTGGAAGTAATGAGTGAAATGGTAAAATATGTTGATGTTGCTATAGCCAATGAAGAAGATTGCCAGAAATCGCTTGGGATTACTGTTGATGTAAAAGTTGAGAAAGGAGAACTAAATATTGAGCAATATGAAAAGCTAAGTAAAAAGGTACTTGATACATTCCCGCAAATGAAATTAATAGCCATTACACTCAGGGAGAGTAAAAGTGCCGACCATAATGGATGGGCTGCATGTCTTAATGACAGAGAGAAGTTCTATGTAAGCCGTAAATATGATATAACAGACATAGTTGACAGGGTTGGTGGTGGGGATGCTTTCTCCGGTGGTTTAATCTATGGTTTAAATAAATATGAACAAAAAGAAGATGCCCTGAATTTTGCAGTAGCGGCGAGTTGTCTTAAACACTCAATTAGTGGAGATTTTAACAGAGTTACAGTACCTGAAGTTGAAAAGCTGATGGGAGGTGATGCTTCAGGAAGGGTACAGAGATAATCACTGATTTTAAAGAAATCAATTATAAAATAAATACATTAATTACTAATATAAAATAATAAATTATGAAGATAGAAGGTCTATTTTATCTTGACCATTCTCCGATTTCTGTTGAAATTGAAAATGGCATTATTACTGGTTTGAAAAGGATTAAGGAATTATCTGATAAAAATAATAAATCCTATATTGCTCCGGGGCTATTTGATAATCAGGTAAACGGTTTTGTTGGTGTTTCTTTCGCATTAGGCGGAAGTGATCTTACTCTGGAAGGTATACAGAAAGTTACAAAAGCACTATGGAAATATGGTGTTACAAGCTATATGCCAACATTAACCACTAATGATCACGAAATACTGAAAAAAAATCTAAAAGTCCTGGCTGAGGCTCAAAAAGACAAAAGCTCACTTGGTTCTATTCCCGGAGTTCATCTGGAAGGACCATATATTTCTCCAATAGATGGTTATCGTGGCGCCCATCCATTGAAATTTGTGAGAAAACCAGACTGGAATGAATTTATGGAACTCTATGAGGCAGCAGAAGGGATCATTCTACAGATCGGCGTAGCTCCTGAAGTTGAGGGAGTTATGGATTTTATTTCTAAATGCCGTGAAAAAAATGTTTTGGTATCTTTAGCTCACCATAATGGATCAGCTGTTGAGATTAAAGAAGCTGTTGACAGAGGTGCGCAGACTTCTACCCATCTTGGAAATGGATGTGCTAATACAATAAACCGCCACCATAATCCATTCTGGGCCCAGTTGGCAGAAGACAGGCTTACCATAACAATTATATGCGATGGTTTCCATCTTCTTCCGGAGCAAATTAAAACTTTCTATAAGGCTAAAGGGCCGGAAAAAATAATCATAACATCTGACATCACCTCCTGGGGCGGATTACCTGCCGGCATTTATGTTACGGATGAAGGTGAAACGATTGAAAAAACACCTGAAGGAGCAATGGTTTTCCCTGAACAAAAAAGCTTATATGGTTCAGCATCTCCCTTAAATAATGGAATCGGACATATTATGAAAGTTACAGGTTGCAGCCTGGCCGAGGCAATCAGAATGGCAAGTACAAATCCTGCCCACATATATGGTTTACATGACCGTGGTGAAATTATACCCGGAATGAGAGCTGATATTGTAATGTTTACAATGGATGATTTTACCATGAATATCGAAAAAACAATTGTTGCGGGTGAATTAGTATATACTGCAACTTAACTTATTAACTTCAGTCAATTTTTAAATATTATGTCTGGTAAAGTTAGAAAAAAAATTCTGATAGCCTTAAGTGCTATCGGACCAGGATTATTTTTAATAGGCTATAATATTGGTACTGGAAGTGTTACCACTATGGCCAAGGTTGGTGCTGAACATGGAATGAGCCTGACGTGGGCATTGCTATTAAGTTGTATTTTTGTCTATGTGCTTATGGTTGCTTATGGCAAAACCACCCTGGTAACGGG
>CAZLXM010000077.1:0-2411 GCA_964563105.1 uncultured Bacteroidaceae bacterium | reverse complement strand
CCAAGTCCGGAGCTGAACATGGTATGTCACTTTTCTGGGCACTGGTGCTATCTTGTTTGTTTACTTTCATTCTTATGGTAGCTTATGGGCAGGTTACCATTGTTTCAGAGAAAACTGCTCTTTTTAATATTAAAAATGAAATCAAAGGCGGAAAAGTTCTTGCCATCTATATAATTTTGGCACTTATAATTGGCGAACTACTGGCATTGATTGGTGTTATGGGAATAGTTGCAGATTTAATCCAGGAAGGGATACGTTTGTTCGCAAATGGATTGTTAATTGATACCTTCTGGATTATCCTGTTTTTCTCAATTCTTTTATACATATTATTATGGTTCGGCCAATACAAAAACTTTGAAAAGGTATTGACTTTCTTTGTAATCCTGATGGTTTTATGTTTTGCCGTGGTATTCTTTATGGTTAAACCATCTTTTACGTCTATTTTGGAAGGAATGGTCCCGCGAATACCTAAAACTCCCGGAGCTTTAGGATTAGTGGCCGCTATGGCAGGAACTACCTGCTCAGCAGCAGTTTTTATTGTCAGAAGTACTGTAGTAGCTGAAAAAGGATGGACTATAAATGATCTTAAAACTGAAAAAAAGGATTCTTTTGTTTCTGCTTTCACTATGCTTATCCTTAGTGGCCTGATTATGGCTGTTTCTGCAGGAACTTTGCATGTTATGGGGCTAAAACTCAATAACACGGTAGAAATGATCAGCCTGTTTGAACCAATTGGGGGAAAGATGGCCGCTTTTCTTTTAATTCTTGGTATAACCGGTGCAGGGCTTTCTACAGTTTTTCCCATATTGCTTATTGCACCATGGCTAATTTCTGATTATACCGGAAAGCCAAGAAAGATACACTCGCCAATGTACAGAATCCTTATTTTTATAGGACTTTTATTTGCTTTCGGATCAGTATTTCTGGAGCAGACCCCTCCTATTCTTATGATTTTTAGTCAGGCGTTTCAGGCATGTATTTTACCCGCAGTAGCCATTCCAATATTTATCCTTATAAACAAACAAAATATGATGAATAATAACAAAGCTTCAGTAAGAATGAATATTGGTCTTGTTGCTGTGATTATTTTTTCAATTGTAACAAGCTATTTTGCTATAGCAGAAATTTTTTATTAAGCTGAAATACTAACAAATAATAGCCATTTAGTATAAAAGGCTTAAAATAATTTTTTAGTTAACAGCTTATTTCAGGCTTGCATATTGTAATCTACTGATATAAGTTAGATATCTGATCAAATTTTTTATAATAATTGAAAAAGCTATTTATGTTTAAAACATTTTTCAGAATACTGGCTTTTATGCTAATGGTCCCAATTAGCTGCTATTCTCAGCAAGTAAATGTAAAAAGCTTAAATAATCTCCCTTACAGAAATGAGGAATTTATGAACTGGGGCCTGGGAATGTTTATACATTGGAGCCTGGATTCACAACTTGGCAGTGTTATTAGTCATAGTATGGTCGGAGCTTCAGAAGATTATCTGAACAGGTATATTGAAGAACTACCCCGTTCATTTAATCCACGTGAATATGATCCTGAGCAATGGGCTCAGCTTGCAAAACTAGCCGGATTTAAATATATGGTATTCACCACAAAACATCATAACGGGTTTTGTATGTGGCCGACAAAAACCACATCATTCTCTATTCAAAGTACTCCATTCAAACGGGATATTGTTGAAGAATATGTCTCTGCCTGTAGAAATAATGATCTAAAAGTTGGATTTTATTTCTCCCCTGAAGACTTTTACTTTCTTCACAAACAGGGAAAACTTATTACCAGGAATGCTGAATACGCATATATTGCAGGAAATCCTAAATTACTTGAATATAATAAGAAACAAGTAAAGGAACTTTTTAA
This sequence comes from uncultured Bacteroidaceae bacterium, assembly GCA_964563105.1. Lineage (GTDB taxonomy): Bacteria > Bacteroidota > Bacteroidia > Bacteroidales > CAYVTV01. The sequence continues at coordinate 533 of CAZLXM010000077.1, read as the reverse complement.
TAATTATGGGCCTATAGATGTTATTTTCTTTGATAGCTTCAACAGCGACGAGTTAGTACAATACGTTCATCAGCTCCAGCCTGATTGTATTGTTACACGCGGAGAGATGACAACCCCGGAACAGAAAATACCTGATACATCTATTCCCGGGCCTTGGGAGGCATGCTTCACCCTGGGGACTCAATGGCAATTTAAACCAAGTAATGAAGTTTATAAAACCGGGACGGAACTTATTAAAATGTTAATTGAAATACGTGCAAAAGGAGGTAATCTTTTAATAAACATGGGCCCTGAGCCAAACGGGCGTATTCCTTTTGAACAGGAAAGGATTTTCCGCGAACTCGCATTATGGATGTTTGTAAATAAAGATGCTATTCATAATATAAGGCCATGTAGAATCATTCGTGAGGGGGATATCTGGTTTACAAGAACTCAGGATTCAAAAAATATATATTTATTTCTTACAAACCAAAATGACTGGATAAGAGGAACACAAAGAACATTTGAAATAAAATCTATTAAGGCCGGCCCTT
>CAZLXM010000076.1:17513-18720 GCA_964563105.1 uncultured Bacteroidaceae bacterium | reverse complement strand
TGATAAGTTCATATCAAAGGCTATAAGATTTTTTATGAAACTTTATAGTAAGAAAACTCCTCAATTCTCACATAATGCTGTAGTTATAAACGTTTGGAATGAAATATGGATTGCTGAAGCCCTTGCTTGGGGGACAAGGGTTTATCCAATTGAAGATTCCGAATATTTGAAGCATGATCAGTTTGTTATTTTAAGGGATAAAAGAGGCTTTACTGAAGATATGATTGACAGAATGAGTAAAAAAATAGTGTCTTATGGTGGAGTGAGGTATCAATATGAGAATTTACCTTTATGGATTGCAAAAATTTTGTTAAAAATAAACCTGTTTAAATCTGAAGATGACAAAGCCATTTACTGTTCCGAGCTTGCAGCAATAGCTATAAATGAAGCTTATCCCGGGACTTTCCCTTCACCGAATATTGTAAACCCTGCAGATCACATGAAAGCTGAAACTTATGAAATTATTGATCCCAATGGGATTTTATAATAAAATTAGCGTTTGTTATCTCGGCTACAGCTTCCAAGATTGTATTCATATACTTAAAAGCCTCTATAGCTGAGGTTAGTTATGAAACTTAATTATTTCCGGATTATTCCGCGCTTTAAGTAAAAATTGTATCGATATGAATAAGATTATTCTTACTTTTTTTTATCATTATCAGTCAATTTTTTCATTGCTTCTTCACAAGAACTGAAAGATGACGATTATAATTATGGTTTCGTTACAGAAATTAAAGCTGGTAAAATTGATGATTGTGCTTTTTATAATAAGCCCGCTTTAAAAATAATTAATCCTTATCAAAATATTAATTTTTCTTCTTTTCTGCGGTTAAAGGGAATTACGCACGAACATATTCGAACACAGGCTAATTTGGAGTTTGCCTACAATCGTGGAATAAGGATATTTGCGATCACTAATTATCAACCTTCTGTACCGACCTATCCTTTAACCGGGGCTAGTTATGAATATGAGGATTTTGAGGATGCTATTCGTTTAAATAAGATTACTAAGGTATTCACAACTACATCTTTTGAAGATTTTACTGATATTGATGGGCAAAGAGTTAAAATTTCGGATTTAATTGCCCTCCCAAATGCAGAAATTGTAAATCTTACAGATTTAAATTATCATACTTGTTATGTTGGCAGTTTGTTTTGTGATGTTGGATGGGGAATTCCAAGTACTGTCGCAAATTTTCCTCAGGAT
>CAZLXM010000076.1:13922-17503 GCA_964563105.1 uncultured Bacteroidaceae bacterium | reverse complement strand
TGAATGGAGAAACACACATAAGCAAACAAGTTATGAAACTATTTTGAATGGGGTTAATAATAATCTTCTTTTCGCGGAGAAGGTATTTGGCACATTAAATCATCCCAGGAGAAATTTTAATTCTGCAAAATCAGCAATAGATAAATCAAAAGGAATAATTAAAGCAATAGAAATATTTAATATGGGAATGAATGGGGGAGAAGCCGAAAATATATTAAACAGGAAGTTATATGATGATCTTTTGCGGGCCGGATACAGACTTTTTGGTGTTGCTGTTGTTGATTGGCCTTCATATATTAAAGATGCTGTTGATGATAGAGTCAGGGGCTGCAATGTATTATATTTTGATCCATCTTTTAATTCTTTGACAATGATTCAGAAACAGGAAGCTGCTCTGGATGCTTATATAAATGGAGCATACTATGCTGCCGGTTATGGCGATCAATATATCAAAGATTTGTCCATACAAGATGATGTCGTGAATCTGTCTGTTTCAGGCCTTCCATCTTCTATTAATGTTATTACAAATATTGATACAGAGACATTTGCCAATTTATCAGAGATTACAAAAACAATTGAAAAAGGTATTACATATGTTAGATTTGAATGTTATTACAAGGATGGAGATTTTATTTTCACAAATCCAATTTGGTTTGATGAAAATTAAAAAAGTCAGGATAAAGGTGAAAGCATATCATAAGTTGAAATGGTAAATCAGAGTTCTGTGATTTTGTGAATAAAATACAAACCCGGAGACGGATTTAGAGATTTAAAGATGGGTATAATAAATAGTGAGTCATTTTGTACAACTGAAATTTATAAGGGATGTTTATAATTTGTTAAAATTTTTAATTGATAGACAGTTAAGTCTAATGTAATTTTCTAACAAATTTCTTATAAATTTCTTACCTCACAAACTAAGTTTTCTTTTGCCGGAACAATCATCTTAATACCGCATTGGGTAATATATTTAAAGTTATTCTCCGGAACATTTTTAATATAATCACATTTTAACAATATTAATTACATCTTTCAGTCGGATATCATCAGATGAAGCCCCTATCATTATTTCAAATTCACCCGGTTCCACTACATAATTCATATTTATATCCCACAAACCGAGTTCTTCACAGGGAAGTGTGAAATTTACAATTACTGATTCTCCCGGTTTAATCTCCGGCTTTTTAAATCCTTTCAGGACTTTTACCGGCGTGGTAACAGAACTGATCTTATCATTGATATATAATTGAACAACTTCTTTCCCTGTTACTTTTCCAATATTTTTGATTTTAACGCTTAACTCGATATTGTCTTTTTCTGTTAATTCCTTTTTTACGATTTTCAGATCAGAATATTCAAACTGGGTATAGCTCAGGCCGAAGCCAAAGGGCCATAAGGGGTCTGTTGATGAAAATACATAATCACGTCCCGGATTTTCCGGTGTCCCTGGTTTATGGTAAACACCTCTTCCGGATGGCTTATAATTATAGAATACCGGAACATGGCCCACACTTTGCGGAACTGAAACTGTTAGTTTTCCTGAAGGCACGGATTCACCAAATAATATACGGGCTACTGCGTTGCCTCCTTCTTCTCCCGGGTACCAGGCTTCAAGTATTGACGGGATATTTTCCTTTTCCCATTTTATACTATAAGTTCTGCCATGAACCATAACGAGTACTACAGGTTTTCCGGTTTTATGGATAGCCTGTATCAATTCAGGCTGTACCCCTGGTGGTGTAAGTTCCGATCTGTCATATCCCTCGCCGCAGGTTGGATATGCCCCTTCATCTGCGAGTTCTCCCCATCCCATACCTGATAATGACATACTCGTGCCTCCAATGACCAATATTACAACATCGCTTTTCTTTGCTGCTTTCACAGCCTCTTTAAACCCGCTTTTGTCGAGATCAGTAATACCGCATCCTTTTGCATAATTTATTTTCACTTTATCACCTGCTATGTTCTTTATACCCTGAAGGATTGTAACTCCCGATGAATTATCTTTGGTTATACTGTAATCGCCATATTGGACCTGGTTTGCATTGGGGCCGATAACGGCAATTGACTTTAGTTGCTCAAGTTTCAGGGGTAACAAATTATTTTCGTTTTTGAGAAGAATAATAGATTCTTCAGCTACTTTTCCGGCGAGTTTTATAAATTCTTTCGTATGACAAAGTTCAGCCAATTGTACCGGCTTTGTATAAGGCTTATCAAATAATCCTGCTTTAAATTTTACTCTAAGGATATTTTTAACTGATTCGTCAACCAGTGCTTCAACTTTTTTATCGTTTTTTGCCAGATTTATGAGCTCCGAGTATGCCCAGTTACTTCCTTCCTGATCAACACCGGCTTTCAGTGCAAGTAATGCTGTTTCAGCCTTATTTGAGGTTATTTTGTGTCTGTTAAACAGCATACTAACTGCTCCATAATCGGCAAAAACATATCCATTAAAACCAAGTTCCCCGCGCAAAATATCCCTGAGCAGGTATTCACTGGCATGTACGGGCACACCATTTAGCTCATTATAGGCTGGCATAATGGAATAAACATTAGCTTCTTTTACTGCTTTTTTAAAAGGATATAAATGCAAATCCCTGAAATCTCTCGGGCCAACTTCCACGGGAGAAATATTAATTCCTGCAACAGGTGTGCTATATCCAACATAATGTTTTGCAGTACTTATAATATGATTATCGGGAATTTTATTTAGAGTTATTTTAGGATCACCCTGCATACCAATTATATAAGCTTTTGCCATTTCTGCAACTAAATACGGATCTTCTCCGAAACATTCCTCTACTCTGCCATATCTGGGATCTCTTGCAATATCGCATAATGGTGAAAAAGCCTGATCGCAGCCAATTAAGCAGCCTTCATATGCAATAACTTCAGCCATTTGCCTGATCAGTTCCGTATTCCATGTACTGCCCTGTCCTATTACCTGTGGGAAATTAGTTGCCCCTAATGCCAATAATCCATGCATTCCACCCAGTTCTACCTGAATTGCAGGAATCCCTAACCTGGTTTTGGCCCTGAGGTATTTATCTGCAGCTTCTGAAATAATTGCAATATCTTCTATGTCTGTCCTTGGAGGATCGAGGCAGCCAATACTCTCACCTTTAAAGAGCTGTTCCATGGCTCCTTCCGGCACTTTCCCATGTTCATCCCTTTTTATGTTCTCCAGAGTCAATTTCAACATCTGGCTTACCTTCTCTTCAATAGTCATACGCTGAAGCAGGTCATTCACACGTTCCTCAACACTCAGTTCAGGATTTTTATAAGGGAGAGTCTGAGCCATTAAATTTCCTGCTATTAAAACAAACAGGAAAATTAAAATCATAGGAAAATGGAACAATTTTTTAATTTGAGGGCACATCATTTTCTAAATTTATTTTTAAGTAATAATTCAAAATTTTCTGTTAAAAATATCTTGTAACAATTCTAAACCTGAATTTGAGGATTTTTTTAATAATTATTTTACCTTACCATTCCGAATCATTTTCCAAATTATTTTTATAATTATTTATCAGATTCATTCCCTATAAATACTATAATGACAAATAGTTTACAGTATAAAT
>CAZLXM010000076.1:0-13912 GCA_964563105.1 uncultured Bacteroidaceae bacterium | reverse complement strand
GAGAAGTTTTTTTCGTATTTCCGGTTAATGATAAATTAAATTATTGAATTTTCCATAATTCATTTATGAGCGCCAAAGTTTTCTCCACGAGTTCCTGTCCGCCTTCCGGTCCGATAAGTGTGCTGGTTGGCTTTGACCCGTATGCCCCTCCGGCAATAGCCCTTGTGGTAGGAATGTAAGAGCCGCCTCCGGTAAGTTGAACTATAAAAGTCTGGAGGGCCGGACTTTGGGCTTTCATACGCATCCCATAATCGAGATATAATTCAAAAGGATTTGTTGCTATGACAATATCAGCAATTCTTAGTACATGTATTTCAACCGGCATCTTTGGTTTTATTTTTTCGATTTCATAACGTTCCTTCACACCTTCTCTCATTATTAAATGAGTATATGTACTAGTAATGTCTGTATACCATCGAGGATTTTTTTTAATATCCGGATTATTTTCAATGTTACGGAGCATTTGTTCATATTTTTTCCTGTACTCTGAGCTTTCCTGCATTGCTTCATTAACATCTTCCATGCTTATAAGCCTTCTTGTTAATTCAGCGCGTTCCATTCGATGTTTAACTATCGGGGCCCATTCAATATTATCCTTCATAAAAGGTAAAACAGAAGTAACAGCATCAGCAATACTTACAGCGATTTGTTTCCGTCTGCCCATTGTTCCCGGTCCGCTTTGGGTATTTGGAGGGCTCATCAGTTTTTGCATCCTTGCTTCGGCACGTTCACCGACTAAAATATGCGGAGATTGATCTCCTGCAGCGCCGCATTGTGGAAAAACATATATATCTTTTCCTAATCTTTGATAAAGTTCCTCTCTTGTGTCATGCCAATAATCCGCGCTAACCTGATACAGGCCTTCAGTTACCTGTGAGGGACAGGCTACATTGATAAGCACTCCTGTAAGCTTTTCATTTATATTCCAAGTATACAAGAGATTTACCGTGTGATCTACATATCCTTCCAGGTGACTAAAATCCGGCCTGTTTGTGTTGCCATACATAGCTGATTTACCCGAAAATGAAGCCTGTAAACGGTTATGTCCAACCACTGCATGTCCCAGCCCGTAGCTTATACCACCGGGTTTACGGTTATTCCATGCGATTTTAGCAGCACCGGCGATGCGTTGTGAAATAAATTCGAGGCATTCGAGAGGTGACATAGCATCAAGCTCTATTCCATAAACGCTTTTTGAATCGGGATATAAACTTACAACAGGAGCGGTGTGTGTATGGGTTGCATTCAGGAAAATATTTTCCCGCTTGATTTCGGGAATAGATTTAATTATCAGGTCTCTTACTCTGTCTTTTAAATTAAGTTCTTTTTTATCATCAAGTCCTTCATCATTATCATTGGGACCTTCGTTAATTACAACAAGGTCACAACTTATTAATAAAATTTTTTCCGATGAAACACCAGTTCCTGATTCTATAGCCAGGACTGTAGCCGTGACAGGGTCTAAAACACCTGTAGACACACGTGCATGAAACTGTCCGCTTAATAAAACAGGTTTGTCGGGAGTAATGTCAACAGAAGCCCATCCAATAAATAAATTACCCTGTTTGTCTGAACTAATTTCATTTTTATTGAAATTTTTAAAATAAAAACTATTAAAAAGGACAATTAACAGGGAACTAATAATAATTAGTGCTGAAAATTTAATTTTATTCATGATACGATAATGTTTGATTAGATAAACCGTTTTTGAGCTTTGATCTGTTATAAAAATAATTAATAACTATAAATAAAAAAAATTATGCAAAAATCTACACTGGTATTGAATCAGGTAAATGATTTAGAATAACTTTTTATCGAATGGCAAAAATTAAAATTAAATATTAAACTTTTTATATATTGTTGATTGACTTGTATTTATTGATTTTGTATTTTTAATGGGAAATTTGGAGATATTTGATTTCTAAATAGCGAATAAATACCATAATAAGGTTATTCATTATTTTGGAGATATAAAGGTTATAGGGGGTGTATTTATTTATTAGTTATAAACTATTTAAAAAAAACATACAACATGAAACCAACATTAGACTTAATTCAATTAGCCAAACTCGGAACCAATTTAGTGATTGACGCTGGGACAAAACCAACATTAGATCTAATTCAGATTGCGGGTGCATTAAAAAATAAAGGAGCACACTTGACATTGACAAATGCCTCAAAGAAATCAACTCTTGACCTTATTCAAATTTCGGGAGCTTGTTCAGGTGATATAACTCTAGACTTTACTGATAACAAACAATAAAACTTAAATAATATGGCAATTACAGTTGGAAACTACTCATTTGATGGACCTTATACAACGACAGACAAACTCGAAGATAGGTCCGGTGTTTACGCTATTCTTTGTAAAGTTGAAGACAAGTATTACTTAATAGATGTTGGCGAAAGTTCAGAAGTAAAAACAAGAATTGAAAATCATGAAAGGAGAGACTGTTGGACAAAAAATTGTAGGGGGACTTTGACTTATTCAGTTTATTATACACCAAATTTACAGCAACCAGGCAGAAAACTTGTTGAGCAAGAATTAAGAAAGTTGTATAATCCTGTTTGTGGAGAAAGATAAAAACAGTTTATAACATATGGTATAGTGCATGCGGGTTTCAGTGGTTTGCGAGCGTTTGTGGTTCGTAAAAAAGGTCGTTGTAAATTGATAGGTAACTGCTTCGTAATCCCGCACGACACCATACCATCAACCGTTGTGGGCAATGCTGAAAATTCGTTCATTGAAAATACAGTCCCAACAATTGGGACAAAAGAGCCTGAGTTTAAAGGTTTCTTTGACTATTGACTTGACAATGTCCATGGTCGAGATTCTGGCGTTCTCCTCATTGACAACAATGATTGAAGCAACTCAAAACTTCAAGACTATGATGACAAATCTCATAAATGTAGTAGTTGGGGTTGCCCTTGTGGGGAGAACGGTTCCAAACTCCGTACTACAAGGCATTGCAGTCATAGAATGAGTAATCTGAATTCAGGACAGAGGGCTGGGGGTTCGAGTCCCCCACTCCCCACCAGAAATAATATAAACACTAAATAAATTATCTTATGGAATTAAAAGCTGGAGATGTGGTTCAACTAAAATCAGGCGGACCTAAAATGACAATCAAAGGAATAATTGGCGATGAAAAGAGCCCATTATCAACTACAGAGAATACAGCATTAAAGATGAGTGGACAATACACTGATGGTGATATTTACTGTCAATGGTTTTTAAATAACAAATTGGAATCAGCTGTATTTAAACCATCTATGTTGCAAAAAGCCGAATAAATCAAAATTTATGAAGACTCAGAAGATTTCTACTCAGGCTCTGTTAGCACTTAAAGATGCATTGTCTAATATTTACTGGCGTAAGAAGGAGCTTAGGCAGTTTATTGAATTGACAATGGAGAATCCATACATTGTATCTACAATAGACTGGCAAGAAAATCCAAAATACGAAAGTGTCTCTCAACTTATTGATAGGATGGCTGCCAGACAAGATATATATCAGAATGACTTACTTAAACTGCTTCAGGAGACATCAAACTTCCATGATTTTAGTCATTTAAAATATTGGGATACCAAAGGTGATCTTACCGTAAGAGCCAAAGAATCTGTTGAAAAACTTAGAAAACAGACTAAAGGGTATTTTGATGCAATAGAAGAATTAAATAAATCAGCAGAAAAAAGAGTTGAAAATCTTGAAAAGGTTAAACTAACTATTTCCTTTACAGAGAAACTTGAATCATTAAAAAAAGATTTCTATGATATAGCAATAAGCGACAATCCACAACAAAGAGGCTATAAATTGGAAAAACTGTTAAATGAAATCTTTCTTCTTTTTGATTTGCAACCTAAAGCAGCATTTAAAATTACTGGAGAACAAATTGATGGCTCTTTCACGTTTGATAACAATGACTATCTTTTAGAGGCAAAGTGGCAAAAAGCACTTGTGAATGCAGGTGATTTATACAAATTCGGAGGAAAAATTTCCGGAAAGTTGAAAAATACACTAGGGTTATTTATTTCGCTTGATGGATTCTCCCCAGATTGTACAGAAACAGGTAGTTCGGTAGTTAAGTCAATGATTTTAATGGATGGTCAAGACTTAATGTTAGTTTTAGATGGAAGGATTAGATTAAATGAAATGATTTTTATTAAACGAAGACAAGCATCTGATACAGGTGAAATCTATTATAGAATTTCTGGAATTTAAATAAAAAGCACATGCCCACAACAAAGTATTTATGCCATTAGAGTTTCAACAAGTATTTAAGAATTGTAGTCCACCCAAGTTTTCGTGTCGGTGGACAGCTAACTGCCCCGCAATCCATTACGGCACATACACTAGACCATTATGGGCTATAAAAAAAAGACAGAAAAAACATACTGACAATGAATTTACCGCAAAAACATAGATTGGAGACAGAGAGACTGATAAGAGAACTTTCATCAACTGATGACGGGAAAAAGGAAATTGCTCGTTGGATACTTGAAGACGGATATTATCCAGAGCCTTATGTTTTGCCACCGTGCTTTAAAATAAGTGATTTTGAGTTTCAACAAGAGAAGTTTGAGAAAAAAGGTTATACAGACAAAAATTGGAAGTCTGAAAACTTAGCGTCTATTTCATTTCCAAAAACAGGACTTATTCAGAGAGTATTTGGAATTATACATCCTCATAGATACCACGATATTGTCTGGGAATTAATAAATGATTGGGATAAACTTTTGTCTATTCTTTTTAACCCAGAAAATGAAATTTATTCATATAGTTTCCCTATTGCATTGACAATAAACAAACAAGGAAAACTGCGTTCTGGAAGAATGATTTATGAATTTCTTGAAATGGAAGAAAAAGATTTGGTTGCCGAAGCTTATAAATATAAATTATTGACTAAGATAGACATAACAAATTTTTACAATTCAGTTTATACACATACGATTGCTTGGGCTTGGTGTGGTGACAGATACAAAGCTTTAGCCGATACTAATTTCAGTTTTACAGGTTCCAAAATTGATAAACTTATTCAATATTCCAATGATAAACGGACAAATGGAATTCCTGTTGGCCCTGTACTGAGTGATTTAATCATTGAAATAATACTTACAGAAAGAGATACCTTAATAACAAAAAAAATAAAAGAACAAGGTATTGACTTTTTAGCAACACGCTTCAAAGACGATTACCGTATATTATGCAATTCACTAGAAGATAGTACTTTAATCATTCGAGTAGTTATTGATGCTTTAAATGAATATAATCTACAAGTTAATGAAGCTAAAACAAAAACAGTTTCTTTACCAGAAGGACTTTACCGACCACACACCATTAAATATGATATTTTCTCGCTGAGAAAAATTCCTTCAGAAAAAATTCCGTTCAAAAAATTTGAATACACACTTCTTAAAGCACTTGAAATTCACAGAGAACATTCAGGCACAAGCCTTTTGGAGAAATTTCTTGGTGAATTGATTGATAACAATAAAGACAAGGCAATTAATGAGCGATTTTTAGTTGAGTTTGCCAACCTGAGTATACCAGAAGATGCTCATAATTATTCGAAGGTCAAGAAAAAAAACATAATGAAAACAATAAGCCTTTTGATGCTTCTTAAAAATGAATCGTCAAAAAGCTTAGGTAAAGTTTTGGCTATCATTGAATGCTTAATTTTAGATGAAGATATTAAGTGGCTTCGCGATGAAGGATATTTGTTAGATGTTTTTCTCTCCGAAATTGAGAAGTCAATTCTTAAAAACTCTCCATTTGAGCTTACTTGGTACTTGTATTTTTGTTGTCGCCATAATATTGAAATTGATTTGTTACGACTTATCAAAACCCTAAACAAACAAGGCAAAATCAATGGCACACAAAGTCAACTTGAAATATTAAAAAATCCGTTTATTGCTACCTTAAGGAACAAAATACCTTCAAAACCTGAAGGCTATCCGAATCCCTTTGGAGACAATCAAATATCTATCAAATTATTCAAAAAAATGGAAGAGTTAAAAGATGTATTTCTTATTAACTACTTAGATGTTTTTAATCGTGTAGAACCTGAAAATTAAAAATGGAAAAACATGAAATAACTTTTAAAGAATGCATTAATTCTAATAACAACTTCTCTTTTTGCCCAATCTACTTCGTGGAGGGAATACAAACTGAAAGAACATTGGAAAACCAACGGAGTAGATGAACTAGAAGGCATTTATGAAGATGCTTCTAAATCCTATTATGGCTCTAAATACAGGTATGGTCTTATAAAAGCTGGTAATACAAATTATTATTTAATTTAACGTGAGTTCGATATAAGAAAATAATTTAAAAACACTGATTGTTAATAAAATAACAAACAATTGTTAATAATTATATGACACACAATTAGTTATAAAAAAGGATTCTTACCAGATTTATAGTGCAAATAAAAAAAGGAAAGAATCCATGAAAAATCTTGAAGACAACTAATAGAAATTTTTTGTCATATCGATGATTTTAATAAAGTATTCAGCAAAGAGTTACAAACACATCAGCTTACAGATGGGACCCGGAAGCGAATCAAGGCATGTGGTCTTGATGAGAGTGAGGTAATGACTATTGTAATTTACTTTCATTTAATGCTCTAATCGGTAAAAAAAAGTGCAGAGTTTTCGCAAATTTGTAAGAAATTAAATAATATGGAATACCTAAGAATTGAAATAATAAATCCCAAGGCAAAAAGCTTGATAAAAAACCTTGCTGATTTGAATCTGATAAGGATTAAGAAAGAAAAAACAAGATACGAGCTTAAAGAGTTACTTGACAGTCTTAGAAAGCATTCTGATGAGGCTCCTCCTTTGGACGAAATAATAAAGGAAGTTGAATCTGTCATAAAAGCTCGATATGAAAAATAAAAAGTTATCCTTGACATCAACTTATGGATTAGTTTTCTTATTTCCTGAGACTTCAGTTTTCTTGATGAATTTGTGAAAAGTAATAAATTGAAACTTGTGTTTTCAGCAGAGTTATTACACGAATTTGTAATTGTTGCCCATAAGCCTAAGTTTTAAAAGTACTTCTCGAAAATCGATCTGTAAAGAATTATTGATTTTATTGATAAATACGGGATTATAGTGGAAGTAAAATCAAAGACCGGCAAATGTCGCGATTCCGAAGATGATTTTTTATTGAATTTGGCAGTTGACAGAAAAGCTGATTAACTGTTAACAGGGGACAATGATTTGTTAGAAATTAAGTTCACAGGGAAAACCAGAATCTTAACAATCAAGAAAATAATAGCCGAATTTTAAAGCACGACTTCACAACAAGCAATATTGCCAATGGAGAAGGAAGTAGTTGTTAGAAGCTCCCTACCTCACATTAACATTTGTAACGGTGGATAGGACCGTAGCCCGTAAACCATTTTGGCTTAAAAACCTACAAACACACAACAATTTCAGAAATTCAAAACATAATGAGGTTGAACAAACCTGCACACTTAAATGTTATGCCTTTATGCGACATTTTTACGACGAATTTGGCGATAACAAAGACAAAAAAGAAATTGTTGACGCGACAATACGAAAAAGATAAGGTTATACTTGAAGAAAATTACGTTGACATTAAACTTATTTAAGCAGAACATATTACATTTTACGAAATTAAATCATCAGCCTGTGCATCTGAATGTATCAGAGAAGCTTTGAGATAAATTTTACTCTATTCTTTTATCGACATTGACTCACGGCCTAAAAGACATATAGTAGTTGGACAATATCCTGCAACAGAAAACGACAAAAAATATATTGACTTTTTAAAAGATAACCTAAAACTTGAATCTGACTATTTAAATATAGAAATTAATTAATAACGGTTGCTAACAGCCAGTTTGCTGCAATGGCGGGCAAACGTCTTCGATTAAGCATTTTCAGTAAATTGAAAACTCGTTCTTCGATTGAAATTTATAGGTAAAATCCGCTACAGCAGCAAACTGGTCAGACGTTACCGGTCATGCTAAAAGACGACACGACAAGAAAATAAGGACAGAAAAAAAGAACAAACAAGCTAACGCTTCAGCATAAACAAATGTGGTGCAACCGTGTGTCGGCTTGTGGGTGGCGTTGCACCACATTTGATTTTGCCCCAACGCTAAAGGACACATAAAATGAAAGAGCAAACTCAGAATAAGACCTCTTCAGACTTCCTCAGAACGGATGGAGGAAAAACCAAATCCAATGCGATTGAGGTACCATCCATTTCTTTGCCTAAAGGTGGAGGGGCCATCAAGGGTATTGATGAAAAATTTTCGGTGAATGCTGTTAACGGCACTTCGTCTTTTTCCATTCCTTTACCGTTCCCGGAAGCCAGAGGGGTTAGCCCCTCTTTACAACTTTCCTATAATTCTGGTGGCGGAAACGGAATCTTCGGCTTAGGCTGGAGCTTAAATCTGGGCTCAATTAAAAGAAAAACTGATAAAGAGCTGCCACAGTATCTGGATGGCATAGACTCAGACGTTTTTTTATTCTCTGAAGCTGAAGATTTAGTACCCGAATTTGAAAAAGGTCAAACCGGAATATTTCAAAAAGATAATAATGGCGATTATATTATTAAAGAAACTGAGAGAATATTAAACGGCGAAAGTTTTTCAATCCGATTTTACCGACCCCGTATTGAGGGACTTTTTGCCCGAATTGAACGATGGACGGAGAAAGCTACCGGCCGGATTCGGTGGAGGGTAATTACTAAAGCAAATGTGGCTACCTTATTTGGATGGACTGATAATTCCATTATAGTTGATCCGGCAGATTCTTTAAAAATTTTCGAATGGTTACCAGAATTTGTTTTTGATGATAAAGGAAACTGCGCTCATTATCTATATAAGAAAGAAAACCAAATCGGCTTTGATTTTTCTTTGGTACATAACAAGAACCGGATTAAAAATGGTGAACTGACTTACACCAATCTTTATCCTGATAAAATATTATATGGAAATTTAACTCCCTATGGCGGATTTGGAACTACTTTTCCTACTGAAGAAGATTTTATGTTCCAAACTGTTTTCGATTATGGAACTCAGGAGCAAAATCAATCCCCCGATCAAATAAACAATTGGGATTTTAGACCGGATGCTTTTTCTGAATACAGAGCAGGTTTTGAAATCAGAACCACACGGCTTTGTAAAAGAGTTTTGCTTTTTCACGTTTTTGACGAGTTGGCTAAGAAAGAGGACAAGTCGGATAAAAAGACACTGATAAAATCAGTAAACTTTGAATACGACATTTCTACAGAACAAGATTTCACCTTTTTAAAGAAAGTTTCTGTTAATGGATATATTAAGAAAAATGATGGAAGTTACTCCGAAAAGAGTCTGCCTCCAATGGAATTCGGTTACCAAAGTCATGATTGGAATAAAGAGCTGCAAACTATTGATTCCGATTCTTTGATTCATGCTCCGTCCGGTTTGGATGAAGCCCAATATCTGTTTGCCGATTTGTTTAATGAAGGTTTATCAGGCATTCTTACCGAACAAGCCAACGGCTTGTACTATAAGCACAATCTTGGGGGCGGACAATTTGAGCCTGCCGTGTTGATATCTCCAAAACCTTCTTTTAACGGCTTAGGCGGTCAATTACAATTAGCGGATTTGGATGGAGATGGAGGAAAACAGATTGTCAGCTATGATGCAGAAGGTTATTTTGAGTTAAATGACGATAATGAATGGCTGCCTTATAAAAATTTCAAAAGACTTCCCAATATAGATTTTTCGGATCCCAACACCCGAATGTTGGATTTAAACGGTGACGGAATGCCCGAAGCGGTCATTTCCGAAGAACAGGTATTTACCTGGTATGCATCTGAGGGACGTAAGGGTTTTGCTCCCGCTGAAAAAGCCCTTAAACCTTTTGATGAAGAAGCCGGCCCGCATATCGTCTTCGCCGATATCGAACAAAGCATTTATCTGGCAGATATGTCGGGGGATGGCCTGACAGATATTGTCCGCATCAAAAATGGCGAAGTTTGTTATTGGCCCAACCTGGGATACGGCAAATTCGGCGCAAAAGTTAGTTTTGATAATGCCCCTGTTTTTGACCATCCTGATTTGTTCAATCCGGCCTGTATCAAACTGGCAGACATTGACGGCTCAGGTACTATCGATATTATTTATCTCGGTAAAAATAAATTTACCTGCTGGAAAAATCTGAGTGGAAATCGTTTTGATACAACTCCTTTTGAAATTGATAATTTTCCTGAAATTCATTCCCGGGCCAAAGTAACCATTACCGATTTATTAGGGAATGGTATTGCCTGTATTGTATGGTCCAGTCCATTAGAAAAGGATATGAATGCTCCGCTTAAGTATATCGATCTGATGAACAGCAAGAAACCCCACATCATGGTTTCTTATAAAAACAATTTGGGCAAAGAAGTTTCTTTGGAATATACCCCCTCTACCCAATTCTATATTGAAGATAAACTGGCAGGAAAACCCTGGGTAAGCAAATTACATTTTCCGGTACATTGCGTGAGTAAAGTCATCACGGAAGATAAAATTTCAGGTTACAGGTTTGTCAATGAATATAAATACCATCACGGATATTACGACCATGCCGAAAGAGAATTCAGAGGTTTTGGAATGGTGGAGCAGATTGATTCTGAAACCTTTGAACATTGGGTAAAACAGAATGCTTCCAATATAACCGAAGAGCCTTTACATCAGGAACCGGTTATTTCCAGACAATGGTTTCATGCCGGAGCTTTCCTGAGGAAAGATAAAATCCTGAACACCTGTGAAAACGATTATTGGTACAGTGAATACGAAAAAGAATTTGGATCTGTAGAACATCCCGAAATACCATTAAAAGATGCTTATCTGACCGTGCCTGATGGGATGGATGCCGCATTAATCAATCAATTGAGTGTCGATGAATGGAGGGAAGCCATACGTTCCTGCAAAGGAATGGTTTTGCGGGCTGAAGTTTTTGCACAGGATGCCAAAAAATTTGACTATACCGAGGAGGCTCTGAAAAAAGAAAAAACACCTTTTTCTGTTTCTACCCATAATTGTGTTATTGAACTGCTACAACCCAGAGGGCAAAACAAACATGCCGTATTTGTAGTCAAGGAAAGCGAAGCCATTACCTATAGCTATGAAAGAGACCCTTCGGATCCCGGAATCGCCCACAATCTGAATATTAAATTGGATGAATATGGCAATGTACTGGAATCAGCGGCAGTAGTTTATCCAAGAAAAATAAAGGACACTAATCTTCCGGACGAATCCCGTCTTCCGGCCGAAACCCGGGAAGCACTAGAAAAAACCATAATCATCTATACCCAAAATCAATTTACTAATGATGTCATTAGTGAAGATACGCATCTGCTCAGATTGCCTGGCGAGGTAAAAATCTTTGAATTAAAAGGAGTGGATAAATCTACGGATTATTATTCCTTAAATAATTTTGAAGATATACTGACAGACATAAAATCGGACACCGCTTTATATCATGAAGTGAATAAACTTCCCGCTTCCGGGAAAGCCCAAAAACGACTGATTGAGCATATCCGTTTCACATATTACAAGGATGACTTAACCGGTCCCCTACAGCTGCATAAACTGGAGTCACCGGCTCTACCTTTTGAGAGTTATCAATTAGCTTACACTCCTGAATTGATGGCGGATATTTTCGGCAGTCGAGTGGATAATATTGTGCTGGAAGATGGTAAATTTACTCATAGTGAAGACGAAAATGGTGAACGGGACGGTAATTGGTGGATACGATCAGGCACTATTCAATTTAAAACAGACTCAGAGAATATAACAGATGCCAAAAATCGATTTTTCAGCCCGATTTCCTATACCGATCCGTATGACGGAATGACCAGGGTAAATTATTATGGCAATTATTTTCTTTTTATTGAAGAAACCGAAGATGTGTTGGGCAATAAAACCAAAGTGGATTTATTCAATTTCCGTACGCTTTCTCCTCAACGAATGAGGGATATCAACAATAACCTTTCGGAAGTTATCAGCGATGAACTGGGATTTGTAAAAGCTTTGGCAATAATGGGTAAAGGAGACGAAGCCGATGAGTTGACCGGATTAACCGAAATTACTGATATAGATGAATCTGAAGCAATAACAAATTTCTTTAATTCAGAGAACTCAAATCAACTTACTGCAAGAGCTAAAGAATTATTGAACCGGGCAACTACCCGCTTTGTATATGATTTTGAGTCTTATTTAAAAGAAGGTAAACCTGCTGTTATGGCTGCTATTTCCAGAGAGCAACATTATCAGAAGCTTGTTGATAGTGATTCGCCTGTTCAAATTGCTTTTGAATATTCCAACGGAATAGGTGAAGTGATTATGAAAAAAGTACAGGCTGAACCCGGGATGGCAAAAAAAGTAAACATTAATGGAGGGCAAATAACCATAGAGGAAGTAGATACCGGTCAAATGCTAAGGTGGATTGGGAACGGTCGGACCATCAACAACAACAAGGGTAATCCCGTAAAACAATACGAACCTTACTTTTCAACTCATTGGCGATATGAAGATTATGAGGAATTGGCAGAAACGGGAGTTACCCCAATTATGTATTACGATGCTACGGGAAGACTCATAAAAACAGAAATGCCCGATGGCAGCTTTACAAAAGTTGAATTTGATTCCTGGAAACAAGTGATTTATGATGCCAATGATACGGTTTTGGAGAGTGATTGGTATAAAAACAGAATAAACAACCCGGATTTAAAAGAGAAGCAAGCTGCAGAAAAAGCTGCGGGACACGCCAATACTCCCAATGTCCTGCATTTCGATACGTTTGGAAGACCTGTCTTATCCATAGAACACAATAAAAATACAGCAACAGATGAGGATGAATATTATCCTACTATGGCTAATCTTGATGTGGAAGGCAATCTTCGTTCTGTAACCGATGCACGGGAAAATGTGGTGATGCAATACAAATATGATATGCTGGGCAATTTGGTATATCAAAACAGTATGGACACCGGGCAGCGCTGGTTACTGACTAATATTCTCGGCAATCCCTTGCGTACCTGGGATGAACGTAATCACGAATTTCAATATTTCTATGATAAGGCCCAAAGACCCATTTACAGTAAGGTAATTGTCGGAGATCGGAAAAAGCCGGATGGTTCAGTTGATCCATTAGATCATATTTTTGACAGGATTATTTATGGTGAAAGTTTATTGACAAATAATCGAAGCAATGAAGCCGAATTACAAACAAGAAATATTTTAGGACAAGTTATCCAACATTATGATACCGGAGGATTGATTGATACCCCTGATTACGATTTTAAAGGGCAACCACTGACAACCACCCGCAGGCTTTTCAGCAAATACAAAGAAGTAGCCAACTGGACAGAAGCCAATATGCTTGCTGACCTTGAAACTGAAAAATTCACTTTTATTACCGAAACCGATGCTTTGGGAAGGATTATTAAACAAACAGCCCCTGATGGCAGTGTCATTATCCCCACTTACAATGAGGCAGGCTTATTGGATGGAGAAAGTGTTCAGCATCCGGGAGCCTTTTCCTCAACTGTTTATATCAAAGACATTGATTACAACGAAAAGGGCCAAAGAGAAAAAATCATTTATGGAAATGATGTAAGCACTCGATTTTATTATGATGAAAAAACATTCAGACTAAACCATCTTATAAGCAGAAGACAAAACAATGATCTGCTTCAAGATTTATATTACACCTATGACCCCGTAGGGAATATCACTCATATTCAAGATAAGGCTGTTCCGGTTGAGTTTTTTAACAATAACAAAATTGAAGCTGTTAATGAATATACTTATGATGCTTTATACCGCTTAATTAAAGCTACCGGCAGAGAAAATGACAGTGAGATTAAATTTAACGGTTGCGATAATTGGAATGATAAGGCTTT
>CAZLXM010000075.1:0-19829 GCA_964563105.1 uncultured Bacteroidaceae bacterium | reverse complement strand
TTAATATTCACCAAAAGTATACCACTAATATTGCAAATGACCAGAATATTCAAAGGATCATTGATCTGGCCCGTGGTGGACAATCCTTACTGACAGAATACAAAAGACAATTAATTGATAAAGCCAGGAAGCTTTATCAACAGGGACACTCGAAGACCAGGGTGGCTAAAATTTTAAATCTCAACTTTCGTACAGTTCAAAAATACATCGACAATGATCCGGAGCATGCACTCCCGGGAAGAGTCCCACAGCTTGATTATGCAAGTTACCTTGATGATTTGATCAGGGGTTACTGTGAAGACGAAAAGCTTAGTGTGGTCTATCGAAGAATAGAGAGCAAAGGGTCCCGGGGTACTCAGAGAGGTCTGGGAACCAGGTTTGGTACACTATTTAAAGAGGGAAAACAAAACTACAGAAAGGCTGCTACTAAAAATCTAAGTACGCGATATTCCGGTCGGACAATATCTCCTCGAAAACTCACCATTTATCTGACAAATAAACACTACGAAAAGATATTAACCCCGGATGATGTGGAGATGTTTCGGCAGTTAAGGAGTAATAATCCTTTGATAGAGGAGTTATGGACTCTTTCGGAAGAATTCCGGAAGATATTTGAAATGAACTCCACACTGTTGTTCAAAGAGTGGATAGACAAGGTAATGCATTCCTCGTATGGTAGCTTACGACGTTTTGTGAAAGGGTTAACCAGGGATCTGGAGGCAGTTAAGGCAGCAATTATGAATAAAGGAAATAACGGTCAGACAGAAGGAAATGTGAACCGGTTAAAAAATATCAAACGACAGATGTATGGAAGGGCTGGATTTGAATTACTACGCAGAAAGGTCATACTATCAAATACCGGATAAAACATCACCAAAAGTGACAAAGAACCTCTTTTATTTACCGATTACAGTCAGTCTATCAGTATCCATAATGTCATAAATATCAATACATTTATCGCATCAAATATTAATTTTCCTGAAACATTTTATCTTAATTATAGTATAATGTAAAAAATTTTGTTATGAAAAAAGTAACTTATTTAATGACACTGGTTCTTGCAATTACAATTGTAAGTTACAGTTGCTCTAAAAAAGATGATGACGACCCTATTGTTAAGACACTTCAGGAACAATATCCCGACTGGTCGAATCTCACTTGGGTTTCCACTGGAGGTATTTCGACACCCGACATGTATCCAAAACTTGAAATTTCCATTGTTGATAATGAAGGAACTATTAAACATTATTATGATTCGGAAACTTTATATCAAAATACTTTTTCGGAAATCAAAATTGAAGATAATGAGATTGCCTTTAAGTGTTCAATTGGTACAACGGTAGGTGTTTTTTCCAAAGATGGCGATAAAATTACACTAATAACCAATGGATTGATTAAAACAGGCTATATTTATGTATTACAGATAAATTAAAAAACCCCTCAAGTTCTAAAGGTTTTATATTTTATTTTGCATACAACCTTTCAAGATAAGATAAATCAATTAATCCCCACAACCAGAATTCATCTTTATATTCAATATTATTTAATAAGCTAAAGCATTTAAGCTGTGATACACTCATTATTTATATGTTAAACAAAGTATTGATTATTAGAAATTAATTCTTACATCTTCAAATGAAAACAATATTATTTAATACGATTTTAGCAATCATTGCATTAATGATATTTGCTTGCGGGAGAAATACTGAACCAATATCTGAAAAAGTAAACTTATTGCAGAATGATATCGCTGAGAAATCAATTATTGAAACTCCCACAAATCATGAATTAACAATTAAAGAGTGGGATGAGACTACTGCTAAAGAAATGATTATGCGAGATTTATCTAAGCATACTGATTGGTCTGATATTTCCTATAGCGATTCAACGACACTTGAACATGATATACAATTCTTTCCAAAAATAAAATTAGAAGATAAAGAAATTATGCTTGGCGTTGTTTATTCAAATTATGAAGAAAATGATTGCAGAGATTGTATTGGAGTTATCAGTGCATTTGAATTTGAACATAAAAATGGATGGATATTGTCTAATAAAGCAATATCATTCGCAAACATAAAATCTATTAATGGACTTAGATGGTACAGAATTGCAAAAGATAATTTTGCTATTTCAGTTGCAAAGTGCTATGGCACAATGGGTGAAGTTCATTACCAAATGATACTGTACGCTTTTATTAATAATAAAATGCAGCCAGTTCTGGATATATCTCATGATGGTAATATAAATGACTCGTATTATGATTATAAGCTTCTAAAATCCGCAAAAATTGATGAGCAAGGTTACTACTATCTTGCTATTGACGAAAAGGAAAAATTTGAAGATAGTGATACAATATTTAAAAGGACAATGTATGCCTTTAACGGATACAAATATGAAGAATTCAATGGCTATATTACAGACCCATCCTTAACATCCATTAATCGTGCCTTCAATATAGATGAAATGTTGAACAGGAAAGAAAATTCTACAAAAGTCGAACAGGCGTCTTCATCCGACAAAAGTATTGCAGAGTTTTTAATCAACCATACATTTATAAATTATGAAAACCGACCAGTCGCATTGCTAAAATTTACATCAAACAATGGTGGCGGATGGTATGGTTCAATGACATTGACACTTGGTTCATGCGAATTTGTTTATAGTTACAACCTTGAGGGAAGAGTTATTTCTGCAATTTATGTAGGGTCAAATAATTGTGATGCAGCGTTTAAAGGTGGCGCACAGAGCTTGACCGTTAATTCAGATAATTCAATTAGTGCTTTAGTAAATGGAGCAAAATTAGTTTTTACTGTCCAATAGATGACGTAAGTAATTCGTTTTGAATATAATATAGATAATTATCGACAAAGTTATAATTCGTAATATTTTATATGCTTAAATAAGAGCAATATAACAAGATATTGAAACCATATAGATTCAATTATTACATCATGAGTAAATTTATTTTTATGAAGGATTTAATAGTGCCGGTTATATCCAGTTTCTTGAAAAATTGGACATTATTAAAAACAAAAATCTCCCTCAAAATAATGAGGCTTTTATACAATATTTTCTTAAATAGGGTCTTCTCTTGTCATAGTATATACAGCACCAACTGGAGCATTTGGAAATTTCTTGCTCTTTAATAATTCAACTATCAACGTTGAACCGTCAAATGTTTCCCAATTTTCAATATGAAATTCAAACCAGTCTTGAAAAAATATGGTGTTGCGTGATAACTTGTAACGACCGTTCCACGTACTTGGCATGTTATTACCACGGTTATGTAAACCAATATTAGTTGTGGTTACTTCTAAAAAGCTTACCCGAACAAAATCATAATTTTCAAGCAGTTCGGTGAAATCATCACCTACTTCATAAACTTTATCATTAAATTCTAATGACTGAAAATGCCAGTCACCAACAAGGTCATTAACAGTGATACCATTTAGAAGGTCATCATCATCATTTTTTTTGCTGCAGCTTGTACTAACAAGCATAAATGCAAAAATTATTGTCATTAAATAAGCTAATTTTTTCATTTTTCTATTGACTTTATATTTTTAAACAGGATTTGTATTATCTTCTGTTAGAGTAAAATGCTTATATTATAGAAGATTAAACGATATTACTGCTTAAAAAGTTTCAATTATAAGAAATAAATGGGCAATTATCCGGAATTGAAATTACAGGAGAGGATGCACCTGATCCGGATATTATAATATCGCAATAATTATTTAGAGAAGGATTTTTAGCGAAGTAAACATGAGCTAGATATAATGTTTTATATATAACTCATGCTAATAAATTTATTTTTCGGTTATTCATTTTTGATTTTTTTTATTATTTCCTTATTTTCAATATTCTCATAAATATCTTTCTTTCTTAAAAGTGCCGGCCGCATTTTCTTTTCAGACAGATATTCAATCTGATCACCATTATGTCTGTCGCCAGACTGGGAGGAATTTCCATATGCCAGTAATACTTTTGAATTAAGCTCTTTTCCAAATTCAACTATGGCATAAAAAGTGTCACCATGGTATTGCTTGAATTTTTTATCTGTGTCAGATTGGAAATACATCACTCTGAAAATTCCAAACTGATCGCCGGGTCCACCGTTTGCCGGATAATCAATATCTCCCCTTCTAAAGCGATAAATCTCACCCCAGGGAATATCCGGAGATCCATATAAACTTTTAACCATAGAAACAGCTTTTCCAAGTAACATAACAGCCTTCCCCGGGTCTTTCAATCCCGAAGGTGTTGTTACAGGATCTTCAGGATCCCATTTTCTGATAAACATTTCCGGATCAATTAGCTTCCACCAGGTTGCAAAAAGGACAGCCCCACGACTATCATTATCGGTTTTCCTGTCCCATTCCTTTAATACTTTTACCCCTTCCTGAACTAAGGGGTCACAGACGGAACTTGTAGCATTAAGCAGTTCATCCAGAAACCTGTCAGCTGCTTCCATACCTGTATTCATTTTAATATCAACTAATTGCTCAAATGATATCTTCTGATATTTTCTTATAAGGTTTATGGCACGCTGAGGCCTGAGTGAAATCCATGATGAAGAAAAATAAGGAGGATAGTCAGACTCTTTAAGTTCCTGGGGATAAGTGCAAAACCATGGAGGATCATTGCAGTTTTGAACAAATCCGGTTTGGGGGTTTAATAACTTTGGAAGATCCTCATAACTGTGATATGTATTCCATAAAAACTTTGAAGAACTACCATCAATATTCCCCTTCCAGAAATAAAAATCACCTTCCGGCCTTACCGGGATTTTGCCATTGAAAAGGTAAAAAATATTACCTTCCCTGTCAGCATAAATAATGTTAAACATGGGGTTCTGTATAAGACGAATAGCAGATTCAAATTCTGTGAAATTTTTTGCTGCCGCCATTCTGTGATACTGCTCAAACATCCCATAATCTTCCAGGCCGGCTATCCTTACAGCCAATGCCTTGTTATCACTTATCCCTGTGACAGGCCTGTGTACAGAATATTTAACGCCATAAGGAACTTCGGAATATCCTCCGTCAGGATTTTTAATCCTGATTATATATTCTTTTTCCATGAATTGTTTCACAATACCATCAAAAACGTATCCGCCATCCTGAAGCTTAAGCTCATAACGATCAGATGCATCAAGAGGATTGACTGTATGGGACCAACCCAGAAATTCATTGAAAGCAATTGTTAAAACCGGTATCCCAACCAAAGTAACGCCATAGCTGTTGAACCCGGGACAATTCAGATGTGCTTCAAACCAGGTAAAAAAATCACTCCAGGGAAGATGGGGATTTATAAGAAGCATTGCGTTACCTGAGGTTGTTTTTGAGGGGGCAAGTGCAATTGCATTTGATCCGAAATTCATCATGCGGGAAGCAATATTTATATCTTCCCCTGCAAAAAATTCAAACCAGATCACCCTGTAAATATGAGCCAGAATATCTGCCGGAGTAACAGGATAAACCTGCAAAAGCTCTTTATCAACCGAATCATGGTTCTGATCAATATAATCATTCATCCCGCTTACAAAAGCTTCGTAGTATTTCCGGTATTCCGGATTTAATTTGCTGATCCCGGCTTCTGCCAGTTCCGGAATTTCGAAAGTAAGTATCTTTTTGTCGGATTCCAGGTAATCACTTCCGAAATATTCAGAAGCTCTGCCTCTTGACCGGGCATATAACTTAAGAATAAGATCCCCGTGAGATCTCATCTGTGCCCATCCAAACGAATAATACATTTCAGCAGGGTCATTTGCATAAATATGGGGCACTCCCCATTTATCCCAGATAATTTCAGTACTACTGCCGCATCCTGAAAAAAACTGAAGTAAAAGAAGGGGAATTAATATCCCTGACAGAAATTTAGGTATATAAAGATTTTTCATTGTTTGATTTTGTTAATAAGGTTTTAATATAATTCAGTTAAAAAGATTAGACTAATGAATATCCATGTTTACCAGGCAAGATACTTTATATAAACCCGTATTTGCACATTGAAATATTTGCTCTATGACAAATATAAATAATCTTTCTAAAAAACTTTATTCGCTGCTGATTGTTAAATATATCAGGTAAACAATTGATTTATAGACATGAATATACAAAAAGCAGTATTTCTACTTTCCGGGCTGATCATTATGCTAAATGCCTCATGTATAGATAAAGATCTTGAGCTACAGGAAAAAGATCCTGCAAAAGAACCAGAGATCACCATTTCAACCATATTAACCGGCTATGAGATCATCTGGGGAATGGACTTTCTTCCGGGAGGTGATTTGATTTTCGGTGAAAAAAGAGGAAAGCTTTACATCCTCAGCAATGAAACAGTAAAAGAGATCACAGGTTTTCCCGCTGTATTCCCCCAGGGCCAGGGCGGACTGCTGGATATCAGGGTGCATCCCGATTATAAAAGTAATGGCTGGATTTACGCAAGTTATTCCGGATCACTTCCGGGAGGATCAGGACAGCTTAATCTGATCCGTTTCAGGATCATTAATGACGAGGTAAAAGATATTGAGAATCTTTTTTCTTCCGGAGGAATAAATACCTGGTACGGCCATTACGGAAGCCGCATCCTCTTTGACAGAGATAAATTCCTGTTCCTGAGCATTGGTGAGGGAGGGAGTACCTCCCTGGGAGGCCCAAACAGCCCTAATCTCAATGCACAGAACACAAAATCAAACTGGGGTAAAATACACCGTTTTAAAGATGATGGCAGCATACCCGCAAATAATCCAGTCCTTCCCGGTAATAGCGGCCCTGTTTCTATCTGGTCTTACGGGCACAGGAATCCGCAGGGCCTGGCTTTGCATCCTGAAACAGGAGATGTCTGGTCAGCAGAACATGGCCCAAAAGGTGGCGATGAACTGAACATTATTATAAAAGGGCTCAATTATGGATGGCCATTGTATTCACTTGGTATCAATTATGACGGCACAACTATTTCACCAGGCCATACTGCAAAGGGTATTGAACCCCCTCTTTATACATGGACGCCTTCAATCGGGGTTTGTGCAATAACATTCATTACCAGTGACAAGTTCGGATCCTGGAAGGGTAACCTGCTCGTTTCAGGACTTGCATCCCAAAAGTTATACAGATGCGTAATAAAGGACAACAAGGTTACTAACGAGACAGAACTACTTACAGGTTACGGCAGGGTAAGAAATGTAATTCAGGGACCTGATGGCTCTATCTACGTTTCTGTTGAAGGACCGGGTAGAATAATCCGGATAACTCCCAAACCATGAGGTTTTAATGATTATTAAGTTTAAATCCATATAGCACTGTCGACCCTTCAACAATAATTATAAGAGATTGATTAGATAAATCTTATTTAAGATATTTTATCTAAATTCCCCTTAAAACTTTTCTATCTTTATACATTTCCCGATAAAACATGCATTTGTGCACATAATTTTGTAAAAGAAGTTATGTTTGTTTATCTATTTAATTATATTTACAGCCATGTTTCAGGAAAAAAAAGAAAGAAATAAAATTTTCAGAATAAACGGATTTGTTTTTCTGATTTCGTTCTTATTCTTTTTTTTAAGTAACAATTTCTTTCAGCATATTCATTATGTTGATAATAACTTATTAATCCATTCACATCCTTTCAAGTCTGATCCTCATGGTAAACCCGTTCATGAACACTCATCTACAGATTATTCGCTGATTGAGTTTATGAATAATATACTTTTTTATTTTGCATTCATCGCTGTTGTGATAAACGGGAACATTATCCTGAATCACAAAATTATCTCCCACTATTTAGATCTTTACTTTTCATTTTTTTTATTTCCTCCAAAAGCTATCAGGGGGCCCCCTGTCATAAACCTGTATTAATTTTATTCCTTAATTTTAGTTAATCAGTAATAAGACAAAAAATCCTGAAAAAATTATATAACTTCTTAATGTTGACATTCTAAGTATCTCAAAAATGACGAGAATTTTAATTTCATTATTATTTATATTAATTGTTGCATGTAATAATCAGCCTTCTGCTGATAAGGCGGAGAATAACTATCCTCCGGAAAAGTCGGGCCGGCATGCCAGGGAGAGGAAAGGCCGCCATGAAACCGGCAGGAGAGAAAACGGATTCCGAAGGAATGATACTATTGTAGTGACAGATCCCACCCTTATTTCAGCTCTTATGACCGGTAGTATTCATCTTCAGGAGTATAGTAATGAATTGAAAACATTTGGTGTGGTAAAACCTGTTCCTGGTAATTATGCAGAAGTTTCTGTGCCTTTTGATGGCAGAATAACCAAATCAAATGTAAAATTGGGCCAGAAAGTTGCTGCCGGAACACCTTTATTTGAAATGTTTTCACCTGATTACCTTGAATCTGTAAGAGTTTTTCTTGAAGCAAAGCGTGAAAAAGAAATTAAAGAAATTAATTACCAACGAAAAACGGACCTGTTTGATTCTGAGATTATCTCTAAGAGGGAATATGAAGAGGCCAGGCTGGAATATGATCTTGCAAACAAAGAATATGAAAAAAATCTTGAACTATTAAAAATATATAATCAGGATGTTAATAATATTGATATTTCCCGTCCTTTTAATGTCATATCTCCAATATCAGGTGAGATTGTCAGAAATGAAATAACAGTTGGTCAATTCCTGCGTACAGATTCAGATCCGGTAATTATCGTTGCCAATCTTGAAAAAGTAAGAGTTGTTGCCAATGTTAAGGAAAAAGATCTTGTATCCGTAGGGTTGGATGATGAAGTGAAAGTTTTAACAGAAAGCAACCCCGACCTGCCCCTTAAGGGTAAAGTTGATTATATCAGTAATATCATGAATGAACAAACCCGTTCGGTTGAAGTATATGTTGAATGTAATAATACTGATAAAATTCTCAAATCCGGTATGTATGTTACAGTAAATTTCAGACATTTATTAAAGGATGTTTTGATCATTCCTTCAAAAGCTGTTTACCAGGACAGTAACAGATGCTTTCTCTTTGTACAGGAAGGTGAAAGGATTTTTACACGTAAGGAGGTCAACGTGATATCAGTTGGTAATGATCAGCTTTTAGTCCGTTCCGGACTTAATGATGGAAATATTATTGTTATTGAAGGAGGTTTGTATCTCCGATAATCCGGATTATATGCAAAAATTATTCCAATTATTTATAAACAGAAGGCTTTTAATAGCCCTTATCTTTGTTATTGTTACCGGAATTGGTATCTATTCATGGCTGAACCTGCCTGTTGATGCCTATCCGGATATTGCCGACGTTACCGTTGAAGTCATTACACAGGTCAGCGGGCTGGCAACGGAAGAAATCGAACAACAAATAACCATACCGCTTGAGCGGGAATTAAATGGTCTTCCGGGCCTTCAAACAATGCGAAGCAAAAATCTTTTCGGCATCTCAAACATTCTTTTAGTTTTTAAAGATGGTGTTGATGACTATTGGGCACGTCAAAGAGTCCAGGAAAGGATCAGCGGTATTGAACTCCCTTTTGATGCCATTCCGGAAATTGGCCCTTTAACATCTCCCACAGGTGAGATTTTTCGCTATTATATTGACAGTGACAGCAGAAGTCTCAGGGAATTAACAGAACTTCAGAGATGGGTGATAATCCCCAGGCTAAAATTAATAACCGGTGTAGCCGATGTTCAAAATTTTGGCGGGATAACAACCCAATATCAGATTGAAATAGAACCACAAAAACTCGACAAATTCAACTTAAGCCTGAGTGATGTAGTTGAAAGCATTGAGAGAAACAACTCAAATGCCGGAGGCAGTATGATGGTCCGTGGTGATCTGAGCTATACAATTCGTGGTTTGGGTTTGATACGGGACCTTGAAGATCTTGGAAGAATTGTTGTAAGCACAACTAATGGGACCCCGATATACATTAATGATCTTGGAACTCTTAAGTATGGGACTCTTGAACGCAAAGGTGTATTCGGGTATACAGACAGAACAACAAACCTCTCTGAAAGTGTCCAGGGAATTGTGCAATTACTCAGGCATGAAAATCCTTCACATGTACTTAAAAAGATAAACAAAGCCATTGATGAACTAAATGATAAAATTCTCCCTGACGATGTTAATATAAAAGTTTTTCTTGACAGGACCCATCTGGTAAATGCTACTTTGAACACTGTTTCCCATACCTTATCATACGGGGTCATTCTGGTAATAGCAATCCTTATAATATTTCTTGGCAGTCTTAGAAGTGCCCTTGTTATTGCTATTACAATCCCCCTTTCGCTGCTGATAGCATTTATTTTTATGAACTTTTTCGGCGTACAGGCAAATCTGCTTTCTCTTGGAGCAATCGATTTTGGAGTTCTTGTTGAAGGGTCAATTATAATGCTTGAAACGATTCTTCGAAACAGAGAGGAAAATCCGCACGAAATGCTGTCAATAAATACCATTGCGCGAAAAAGTATGAATATGGGGAAACCGATTTTTTTCGGAATGCTTATAATTATTATAGTTTATATGCCATTATTTACTTTTGAAAGAATTGAACGAAAAATGTTTGCCCCCATGGCATATACAGTAGCATTTGCAATTATCGGAGCATTAGCTGTAGCACTTATAATGACACCCGGACTTTCATACGCTATTTACCGTAAACCACAAAAAGTTTATCATAATAAATGGCTGGAAAAACTAATAAGTACATATCAAAAATATATTATCAAACTCCTGAAAAAGCCACGCAAAGTTTTTTTACCATTGGGTGTAATTCTGGCATTTACAATTGTATTGACAATTACGGTAGGAAAAGACTTTCTTCCTTCTCTGGATGAGGGTTCCCTGTGGCTGCAGGTACAGCTCCCTCCAGGCATAGCCCTGCATAAATCCAAAGCTATGGCTGACACCCTCAGGAAACATATAATGCAATATGAGGAAGTAGAATATGCTATGACACAGGTAGGAAGAGATGATGAGGGAACTGATCCTTTTTCTATTTCCCATGCTGAATGTGGAGTAGGACTAATTCCTTATAAAGAATGGAAACGAGGTAAAAGAAAAAATGACCTTATAGCGGAACTTGCTGCCGATTTGGAAAGTCTTCCCGGATTTGAAATAGGATTTTCACAACCAATCATTGACATGGTGATGGATCAAATTGCGGGTTCACATAGCGATCTGGCAATAAAAATTTTTGGGGAAGACCTTGATGAAGCACGAAGAATAGCTGAAGAAATTGCAGACAAAGTTAAAAATATAAACGGGGCTGAAGATGTTACTATCGAGCAGGAACCACCTCTACCACAGCTTCAAATCCACGCCGAACGTGAAAAAATTGCACTGCATGGTATGAATGTTTCTGATGTTTCAGAACTTATTGAAGTAGCTATTGGAGGAAAAGCTGTTTCACAAATATTTATAGGTAATAAGGTTTATGATGTCATTTGCAGATACGATGAACAATCAAGAGAAACTCCGGCCAAGATCGGGTCCTTACTGCTTACAACAGCCAGCGGGTCAAGAATACCTTTATCACAAATTGCTGAAATAAAAACGACAACCGGCCCGGGAATTATCAACAGGGAGGAAAATGAACGCTTTCTGACGGTAAGAGTTAATCTGAGGAATCGTGATATTAGCTCATTCTATAAAGAAGCAAGTTCATTAATTGAGAGGGAGGTTGAATATAATCATCATGATTTTCATTTAAAATGGAGTGGTCAGTTTGAAAATCAGAAAAGAGCATTCGCCAGACTGATCCTTATTGTTCCGCTTTCACTTTCATTGATGTTCCTGTTACTCTATTGGAACTTTGGTAGTTTCAGACAGGCCTGGCTCCAAATGGCTATGCTGCCTTTATCGGTATTTGGAGGTATGCTTGCCCTCAATATTTCAGGTATGAGTTTTAATATCTCGTCAGCAGTCGGATTCATTGCCCTGTTCGGGATGTTCATGATGAACGGGATTATAATGATCACTCATATCAATCATTTAAGGAAAAGAGACATACCCCTTGAAGAGGCAATTGTTACAGGGGCCACACACCGATTCCGTCAGGCTTTGATGACTTCATCCGTTGCAATACTTGGACTTTTGCCTGCATCTCTTGCCACAAATATTGGCTCCGATGTACAAAGGCCACTTGCAACCGTAATTGTTTATGGTCTGGCATTCGGAACAGTGATAACACTTACCACGCTCCCTGCCCTGTACTATATGATGGAAAAAAGAATTTTAAATAAAGCTGATAACAAAGAAATTATAATATCCGAATGAACCCTCCATGTACTATCGTTCAAAACAAAAAAATGAAAATATCCGGAGCTTTCATCAGAACGACTTAATTAATAATGAAAAACTAAATTAATTTCTGATAAAAATGAGATTCAGGCCAATCTTGATCATAATGTTACTGTTTGCTTTTCAAAATAATATTCATGCACAACAGGAAATCAAGTTTACATATAATCCTTTGACGTTTAATCAATATTTGACCGATGTAGTTCAGGGTAACCTGGGATATATTGCCGAACAATTTTCAGTAAGCATTTCTGAAGCTGAACTGAAAGCAGCCCGCATCTTTCCTGATCCGGAAATATCACTGGCATATGTTAATAATGAAGATGCACGGCTTCAGATGGGCCAGGCTTTTGAGTCAGAGATCAGCTATCCTGTAAATCTTGGAAATAAAAGAAAGGCAGGGATTTCTCTTGCTAAATCAAAACACGAATTATCGCAAATGATCCTTGGCTACTATTTTCAAAACCTTAGGGCAGATGCTGCTTTAGCTTATTATGCATCCCTGCGTGATCAAAAAAAATATCAGATCCACCTTTCCATCTATGAACAACTGGAAAAACTTGCAATGACTGACAGCATCAGGCTGCAATCCGGAGATGTCACCGGACTGGATGCAATGCAATCATCCCTTGAAGCAAAAGCATATCTGACTGAAGTTCTGCAAAGTCTTGCAGAAATGCAAAATAGCGGACTGGATCTGATGAAACTCCAGGGAAAAAAGTTTTCTGACACACTCGATATGGCAGAAGGGAACTTCCCCAATCCTATTTACCATTTTAATGTTGATGAACTGATGCAAAAAGCTGTTGAAAATCGCAGTGAATTGATGATTGCTATTAAGACACAGGAGATATCAGAAAAGAACCTGCATCTTCTTAAAGCAAACAGGGCCTTTGAATTCGACATCGAAGCAGGATATTCATATAACTCGCTGGTATTAAATGAAATAGCCCCCGCCCCTGCTTTCAATGCATTCACTATTGGAATGTCATTTCCTATTAAGTTTTCCGGAATTAACCGTGGAGAATTAAAAGCGATTGAAGACGAGATCAAACAAAATCAAATAATGCGAAATGAAACAGAACTCCAGATATATACTGAGGTGATGCAGGCATATAATTATTATATCACACAGACAAAAAAAGTTGAACAGTATAATAAGAATCTGGCAGAAACAGCGGAAAAAATTCTTCAGGGACGCATTTATGCTTATCAGAGAGGCGAAACAGGCCTGGTAGATGTATTAAATGCCCAGAAAACATATATGGAACTGCGACTGAACCATTTGGAAAGTCAGTTTGAATATACTGTTTCTCTCATTGAAGTTGAAAGAGCAACGGGGACCTGGAATATTCGGGATTAAACAAAATGTATGATATTATATTCATAATAAAACGCTTAGTTATAAAATTTAACTAACTTATTAAACTTTTTAATACAATGAGTCCAAAACTTATGCTATTTTTGCTTTTCTACATTGAGAAAAGATGAATTCAATCAGAAAAGAAGCATGGGCCTATGTAGGACTCTCAATAATGACACTTATAATTGGTTTCTCCTTTATTTTTGTCAAAATAGCCTTACGGCATGCTTCTCCAATTGATTTACTTGCACATCGCTTTACTGCAGCTACTGTAGGACTCATTATTTATTATTTTTTTTTTAGAAAAAAACGACCTGATATTAGCCGTAAAACTATTCCTTCCCTGCTTTTATTATCCCTTTTCTATCCGCTGTTGCTTTTTTCATTCCAAACACTGGGCCTGAAATATACATCCGCATCAGAGGCAGGCATTCTTTCAGCACTCACACCAATAATCACCGTAATTCTCGCCTCACTATTCCTGAAAGAAAAAAATACCCTTCTTCAAAATTTATGTGTATTACTGTCTGTTGGCGGAGTGGTATATATAATAATTAAAAACGGATTTAATTCTATAAGCACTGAAAGTATGAAGGGTAATATGCTTATACTTTTATCAGTAATTGCAATAGCAATCTATTATATTCTGGGAAGAAAAGCAAACAGGCAGATGAACTCCATGGATATCACCTTTTTCATGAGCATAACCGCCTGTATTGTATTTAATATAATTGCTTTCTCAATGCACCTTAAATCAGCCACCCTCCCACTCTATTTTGAAACTTTTAAAAATTCTGCATTTCTGTGGTCCATACTCTACCTGGGTATTCTTTCCACATTTCTTACTTCTTTCCTGGGCAACAATGCGCTTTCAGTTATTCCTGCAGCACAGGTATCAATTTTCAATAATTTCAGTCCTGTTATTTCTGTTTTTGGGGGCATAATATTCCTGAACGAAAGCTTATATATCTGGCATATTACCGGAGGTATCCTGGTGCTGGCCGGAATTATCGGTGTAAATATTTTCAGGAAGTAATTTCTTCGATCCTTTACTTCTTTACTTTCTTTTTAAGATACCTTTCAACAAAAGATCTTTTAACAGGGATACCATGTGAAGGAATAAAAATTTTGCATCCTGTTTTGAGTAAATTTTGCCAGCTGTTTACAAGCTGATTTTCATCAGAAGCAAAAGGAGGAGAGATAGTAAGTCCATTTAAGCCAAACATAGCATCTCCCACCAGAGCAATTTCCTCATCAATTATCAGGCTTATTGAACCCGGAGTGTGACCGGGAGTATGCATCAGATAAGAATTAAACCCAAAATCACTAAGATCAAAAGTGTCATCAATTATAAAATCCGGCTGGCAAGCCTGGTATCTGGAAAAAGATTCGGGAAGCTTTGATAAAATTTTAAGCAACATCTTCGTAAAAAAAGTAGCCCCAACGGGAGGTATACTTTCACCATCAGACAGATAAGATGCTTCAGTTCTTTGAACAAGTACCTTAGGGTTATATTTTTCCTTTACTCTTCCTGCATTGCCTGCATGATCAAAATGTGAATGAGTAAGTATTAAAAGATCTATTTTATTAAAATCCATTTTATCAAGATTCCTCTGCAAAGCATTCCACCTGGACGGAGTACCTGTATCAATTAATATATGATTTTGTCCATTGCTCAAAAAAAATGCTTTACTTTTTCCTGAAAGTATCCGGGTAATTTTATTACCCTTATTGCTTATCCATTCTTTCATTTTTGAATTAACAATTTAATATCAATATTTTAAAATATTTATTCAGAATAAGCAATTTATTAATAAATATTGAAAATTAACAATTATTGAAGTTTCTGAATTGTAATTATATCTGTATTGACTTAATGAATTTTAGAAAGCATAACCAAAAGCAACAATTAAAAGCGGCAAAGCGCCCCCTCCCCTGCTTATCCATTTATCTTCCCTTTCTTCACGCATCAATATATAACTTATTCCAAAACCAGGTTCAAAAGTAATTACACGTTTAAAAACCCATTGATATCCAGCTTCCCCGCCAATGGTAAACATATGAAAACCTCTTGAATCATCATTACTACTTATAGTATTACCAATTATAATTGAAGAGCGGGGAGCAACCCATAATCCAAATGGCACAGTCTTACGCATATAAGCAGGATAATAACGATAAGCCCCCCCAAGACTGACAGCATTTAACTCTGATGAAATTATAGTGGCTGAAGACAACAAACCGCCTGTTAATACAACAGAGGATTTGGGGTTTAAAACCTTTTCATAACTTACATTAAAATTGCCTAATACCAGACCAATAGTATTTGTTTTGACAACTTGGGTGAAAATGCGGCTAAAGGGATTAAAAAGAAAAAGATCCGAATAATAAAAAATAGTTTTTTATAAATATACATATCCAAAGGTTATCGTACCATTACTGTATTACGGTAAATTCCTCTTTTTAGTACAAATTATTTTTCTTTTTGTTCAATAAGGAAAAAGAGGCATTATAAGATTTAAATATATTGCTCCACATATTGAGCATCGTTCACAAAAAAGAATTAAAAAATTAAGAAATTTCATCAGAACGACATGATTAACAGTAATATAGCTCAATTATTTTCTGATGAACTTAAAAATTACAATGCTTTAATTTGTTAACTTATGTTTTATTTCTATTTCATTTGCCAATTTTTCAATTGACCTTAAGTCTTCTTCTTTGGGGTATCCTTTTACAAGCACAGGTTCTAAGATTTCTGCCTTTATATTTGGTATCATTTCCGCGATTTTTTCAACAGCTTTACCTCCCCAGGCATAAGAAGCCAGCACAGAGGCATATTTTGCTTTTGCCCTAATTAAGTTAGCTAAAATTACAGCATACGATACGACAGGATGTGGCTCACCTATAACAGTCGGAGTTCCAATAACAATAGTTTTTGCATCTACAAGGCTAATGGCGAGTTTTCCAATATCTGTTACTGACAGATCAAATTTATATGCTTTAATTCCCTTTTCTTCAAGTGCATGAATAAGATGGTCAACCATCCTTTCAACACTGCCATGCATGGAAATATAAGGTATCACAACAATATTTTTTGTGGAATCGGAAATCCAGTCTTTGTATGCATTTATTATAAACTCAGGTTTATCGTATAAAGGCCCATGACTGGGTGCAATAATATCTATATCATAGCCATCCAGCTTTGAGAAATTTTTTTGAATAATATTTCTGAAAGGCATCATAATTTCAGAAAAATATCTTTTAGCAGCTTCATAGACCAGACACTCATCAACAGCATACATGTCTGTTCCTGCTAAATGTGATCCGAAAAAATCACAACTAAAAAGGACCTTGTCTTCTTTTAAATATGCCAACATAGTTTCAGGCCAGTGTACCCATGGATAATGCACAAATTTTAATGTTTTATTGCCCAGGGATAATTCCTCTCCATCTTCAACAGTTATAATAATTTCTTCAGGAACAAACAAGTGATTTTTTAGCAAATCCTTACCTTTTGGAGAAGCAATGACCTTAGCATCCGGATATTTATCCAAAATCTGCGGGATTGAACCTGAATGATCCTGTTCAGCATGTAATGAAACAATAAAATCAAGCTTATCAACATTATCAAGATGACCTGATAAAATATTTACCATTGACTTATCAACAGTATCAATCAATACTGTTTTCTCACTTCCCCTGATCAGATAGGCATTATAACTAGTTCCGTCTGGTAAGGGAATAAGCGAATCAAATAAACGTCTGTTCCAGTCTGTAGCATTCAATAAAAACAGATCTTCTTTTATTTTTCCTGCCATAATCTTTTTACTTTTATTATGTTAATTATCAATATTTTAGAATTATTTTTTCCTGACAATTTATAGTATGCGATATAAGTCATCAACGATAAAAAATATATTTATTGTTACACTTAAACTCAACAAATATATAAGTTTTATAGATATATTGAACATCATAAATGTATTAGCTTATAATGTATAATTATGAATAGAAATAATAACAGAAAGTTTTTCACTAATATTATCCTTTCAGGCAGTTTTAATTAACAATTCTGCTATTAACTTTGGCATTTCGTATCATTATTTTTAATTTGTATCATAACAATAATTAAACTATAAAACGGTTTCAACTAAACTAAATAATAAGCGAATTGTACATTCATCTTCCAATACTCCGGCTGAAGACAACTTTAAAGTAGAAAGAATAATAATGATTATATTTAATTTTATTTAAAAACTGAAATACCAAACTAAGCTTATCACAATAACAAACAGAACTGTAAATTATGTCAATTAAAATTTTAGCCACCGGAGATATTCATATAGGGCTTAAAGTTAGTGGTCCTGATACCGGAATGCGTGATTTTTCTGCAAGGGAAACATGGGATCATATTGTTAACTGGTCTGTAATGAATCATGTGGATATAATTGCTCTAAGTGGTGATATTATTGACAGGGATAATCGCTTTTTTGAAGCAGTTGGTTCTCTTCAGTCGGGATTTACCCGGCTGAAGGATAATAATATAAAGGTATTTCTTGTTACCGGTAATCACGATTATGATGTAATGCCTCAAATAATCTCTACCGGCAATTTTTATAATATTAAAATTCTTGGCCAGGGTGGTACCTGGGAGCTTATAAACTATGAGAAGGAAAATGAAAAGCTTCAGTTCGCGGGTTGGTCATTTCCTTCACAGCATGTAAGAAAAAATGCACTAAAAGAGTTTGATTTAAATGATGAAATAGATCCCGGGGTCCCCTGTATCGGGCTTCTCCATGCTGATTTCGGAGTAAATGACAGCCTTTACTGTCCTGTGACTTATCCGGATTTTGTCAATCTTAATGTCGGCACATGGATATTGGGGCATATCCATAAGCCACAGGAGCTGAACAGAACCCATCCTTACATTTTTTATCCGGGTTCACCATTGGCATTAAGTTCAAAAGAGCAGGGCCTGCATAGTCCGGTGCTTATAACAGTTAAAAATAAATCTGTCAGTCAGCCTGAAAGAGTCCTTCCTTCACCAATCCGCTTTGAAAGCATTAATATCGATATTTCAGCTTTAAAAACTAAAGATGATTTACGTCCTTTTCTAGTGGAAGAAATATTGGAAAAAACTGAAAAACTTGAAAATGGTCTGACTGATGAGAAATTTATCTCTTATGATCTGACGCTTAAAGGTACACACAAAAATCCCGGACAGATTGAATCCTGGACTTATGAAATGAAAGAACAATTTTCTCATGAAATGCAAGGGACTAAAATAGGGCTTCACAAAATAAGATATAATATTCAGCCCGAGGTAAGTGATCTCAGGGAACTGGCTAAGCAAAACTCACCTGTGGGTATTCTTGCAAGGCTGATCATTGCCATTGAAAATGAAGAGGAAGAGGAAATCCTCAGATATATGCTAAATAAATGGAGAGAAAACTATATTGCCATGCATTCCAGGGGGATATATCTCCCGTTGAAAAAATCAGTTTTATCTGATAGTGAAGTGGAATTAACAGGAAAACAATTCATTTTGACTGAATCAAAAAGACTTCTTGGAAACTTATTGCAGCAAAAATCAGAGTAATATGGCAAAGTTGAAATTCAAATCACTTACAATACACAGGGCACCCGGTTTTAGAAACGGGCTTCAGGCACCGGAGCTGAATGATCTGGCCGGGGATATCAATATTATTGCCGGTCCCAATGCTGCCGGTAAAACCACGATAGCACGCATTATTCAGCAGCTCATATGGCCCGGGAACTCCGCATTAACTGAAATTGACTGCAATTATATTCTCAACAATGAATCATGGTCAGTTCACATTGACCCTGCTATCCGGATCATTCAAAAAGAAGGAATTGATGCTGTTCCCGAAGGAATACCTCCAGGGGAACTTCAGAAAGTTTATATGCTTGCTCTTCATGAGCTTGTAGGACAGGAGGATAAAGATCTGGCCGGAAAAATACTTAATGCATCTTCCGGAGGTTATGATTTAGACCTGGCTTCAACAGATCTAAAATATTCAGATGAAATAAAAAAAAGAAGTAATATCAGTGATGCACTAAAGGCTGCCTCTGGCGATCTGGAAAGAATTAAAAAGATACATGAAGATCTCAAAAACGATGAGCAAGACCTGTATCATCTTGAAAATAAAAAAAAGGAGGCGGAAAAATCAGCTTCTC
>CAZLXM010000074.1:20286-20590 GCA_964563105.1 uncultured Bacteroidaceae bacterium | reverse complement strand
CATATATCTCATTATTTTTGTGCTTTATAAAAATTCTTGTTATGATGGCCTATGTTTTCCCCGGGCAGGGGGCGCAGTTCCCGGGAATGGGAAAAGATATCTACAATACAATTCCATTAGCAAAAGAATTATTCAATCAGGCAAATGATATTCTGGGCTTTGACATTTCCCGGTTAATGTTTGAAGGTAGTGACAATGACTTGAAACAGACAAAGGTAACACAACCCGCCATTTTTTTGCATTCAGTTATAGCGTTTAAAACTTTGGCAAAATACTCGGGATAGCCATTTTTCCACCAGCCAAC
>CAZLXM010000074.1:0-20276 GCA_964563105.1 uncultured Bacteroidaceae bacterium | reverse complement strand
ATATGCTTGCAGGGCATTCACTCGGAGAATTTTCTGCTTTAACAGTCTCAGGAGCTTTATCATTTGAAGATGGCTTAACACTTGTTTCTAAGCGTGCATTAGCAATGCAAAGGGCGTGCGAAACTGAAGGATCAACAATGGCTGCCATAATAGGACTTGATGATTTATTAGTGGAAAAAGTATGTCAGGAAATTGAGGAGATTGTTGTTCCTGCTAATTATAATAGTCCTGGTCAGATAGTTATATCGGGAAGTATTAAGGGCATCGATATAGCAATTGAAAAATTTAATCAACTTGGGGCTAAAAGGGCCATAAAGCTTGTAGTTGGCGGAGCTTTTCATTCGCCAATTATGGAGCCTGCAAAGACAGAACTGGAGGAAGCAATTAAAAACTGTGAATTTAATAATCCGATTTGTCCGGTTTACCAGAATGTGAATGCGAAAGCTGTCAGAAGTCCTGAAGAGATCCGGAAAAACCTTGTTGAACAACTTACTTCCCCTGTCAGATGGGCTCAAACTATCCAAAACATGATACAGGACGGGGCTACAGTATTTACTGAGGTTGGTCCGGGAAATGTACTACAGGGTTTGATTAAAAGAATTAACAGGGAAGTAACAGTAAAAGGTTTAGTTTAATTATAATAAAATAACTAATATTTCCTATGAAAGTTTTAAAATTTGGCGGCTCTTCAATTGGTTTAGGAGAAAATATTTCCCCTGTCTTTGAAATATTAAAAAATGAAAAATTGCCTTTGGTGGTTGTTGTATCAGCTTTTAAGGGGATTACAGACCAGATTGTTAAAGCTGCTAATTTAGCCTCTGTAAAAAGCGGTTCATATATTATCGAAGTAAATGATATTAAAAAACGGCATTCAGATGCTATTCATAATCTTATTCCTGTAAATAAAAGGGCGGAGGTTGAGGAAATTGTGAACAGAATGCTTAATGATTTTTCCGAATTACTTTATGGTGTTCATATTTTAGGCGATCTTACAGCTAAAACTTATGATCATCTTTTAAGTTTCGGTGAAAGATTATCATCCTGTATCATTTCCAATATTATTGAAGATGTAGTTATTATTGATATTCGTAAATTTATTCGTACTGACAGTACGTTTGGAAATGCCCAGGTGGATTTTGAGACAACTAATTGTTTGATTAGTGAATCACTTGCTGAATTGAAGGGGATAGCCATCGTTCCCGGTTTTGTTGCAGCTAATACAAATGGTGATATTACCACACTTGGAAGGGGCGGGTCAGACTATACAGCTGCAATTATTGCTTCTGCCGTTGATGCTGAAACACTGGATATCTGGACTGATGTTGACGGATTTATGACAGCTGATCCCCGAAAGGTTAGCAAGGCGTATAGCATTAATTCTCTTACATATGCTGAGGCCATGGAATTATCGCATTTTGGAGCTAAAGTAATTTATACTCCTACACTTTTCCCTGCTTATAAGAAAAAAATACCAATACGGATAAAAAATACATTTAATCCCTCTGCATCAGGCACATTAATTTCTGATGAAATAGGAGATGTTGGCATCAGTCCTATTAAGGGAATATCATCCATTGAGAAAATTGACCTGATAACTTTGCTTGGAAGCGGTTTACCCGGAGTTACAGGAATTTCAATGCGACTTTTTTCTGCACTTGCAAGTCAAAACATAAATGTAATCCTGATAACCCAGGCTTCATCTGAATTTTCCATTAGCATTGCAATTTCTCCGAATGATACTGAAAAGGCCCTGGAAGCAATTAACACTGAATTTCAGATAGAGGTGATGTATAAGAAAATTATTGAGGTGGATCTTGAAAAAAATCTGTCAGTGATTGCAATTGTTGGTGAACGTATGAAAAATACACCCGGGATATCAGCCACACTTTTTTCAGCTTTAGGTCGCAATGGTATTTCTGTTATTGCTACAGCCCAGGGTTCTTCAGAATTGAATATTTCTGTTGTGATAAAACAGGAAAATTTGAGCAAGGCTTTAAATGTGATCCATGAGGGGTTCTTTCTTTCAAATATAAAGACCTTACATCTTTTCATTGCCGGTACCGGAACTGTTGGTAAAGATCTGCTCGATCAGATAAAGATGCAACAGGAAAATCTGATAGAAGATTTAAATTTGAAAATTAATGTTATTGCAATCATTAATTCCAGAAAAATGTATATTGATGATCAGGGTATAGATTTATCTGTATATCGTAAGATGCTCGATTCTGCAGATAAATCTGATCATAAAAAATTCCTGGAAAAGATATCCTCACTTAATTTGCGAAATTCTGTTTTTGTAGATTGCACCGCAAGCCATGAGGTCGCACATCTTTACAAAAAGCTTTTTGGGATGTATGTATCGGTTGTAACCGCTAATAAAATTGCATGTTCATCAGATTATTCATTATACAGGGAGTTGAAACAGCTGGCAAGAGAAAAAGGGGTGAAATTTATTTATGAGACCAATGTCGGAGCAGGGCTTCCTATTATCAATACGATAAATGACCTTATTAGAAGTGGTGACCGTATCCTGGGACTTGAAGCAGTTCTTTCAGGAACATTAAATTTCATATTTAATTCTTTGAGTGAAGATGTGTGTTTTAGTAAAGCAGTAAGACTTGCCAAAGAAAAAGGGTTTTCTGAACCTGATCCCAGGTTGGATTTGAGTGGCACCGATGTTATGAGGAAATTAGTCATTCTTTCAAGGGAGTCAGGTTATCCATTAGAGATAAGTGATATTCAGCTCAAACCCTTTTTACCGGAATCTTGCTTTGAAGGAACAATTGAGGATTTTTGGGATCAATTAAAAGACCTTGACAGTATATTTGAAGAGAGAAGGAAATCATTGCTTCTTAAGGGTAAAAGACTTCGTTTTGTTGCAATCCTCGAAAATGGGAAAGCCAGCGTTGAACTGAAAGAGATAGAACGTGAACATCCGGCTTATGAGTTAGCTGATAGCAATAATATTATTCTAATCAGGACAGAAAGATATAAGGAACAACCTATGGTTATCAGGGGCTATGGGGCCGGGGCTGCTGTTACTGCTGCCGGTATTTTTGCTGATATAATTCGAATTGCAAATGTATAATTGATTATGATTGAACTTGTAATTTTTGATATGGATGGTTTGTTGATTGATACTGAATTTCGTTGGCAGCAGGCAGAGCGTGATATAATGAAAAGTCATGGTATTGAAATCACCCCGGAAATGCAGAAGGATACTTTTGGTTTAAGGTGCAATGAGC
This sequence comes from uncultured Bacteroidaceae bacterium, assembly GCA_964563105.1. Lineage (GTDB taxonomy): Bacteria > Bacteroidota > Bacteroidia > Bacteroidales > CAYVTV01. The sequence continues at coordinate 17,031 of CAZLXM010000074.1, read as the reverse complement.
AACTCACTTATTGGTACAGGTATAAGCCCTGGCTGAAACCTGACTTTAATGAAGATGAGAATGAATTTAACCGTATTATGCAGGCTTTCTTTTTAAATGAAGCTGAATTAATGCCCGGGGTTGAGTATATTATCGATTTCTTCAGGAATAAGAATTTACCTCTTGCACTTGCCTCTTCTTCAGATTTGGTATTAATTAAAACTTTTGTAGAACGTTTCGGATTTAAAGATTATTTCTCTATTCTTCATTCTGCTGAATTTGAGGAATACGGGAAGCCACATCCGGCAGTTTATCTAAGCACTGCAAAGAAAGCACAAAAGAATCCGCTTCATTGCCTTGCTTTTGAAGATTCCCTTAACGGGCTTCTTGCTGCTAAAGCTGCCCGTATGAAAGCTGTAATTGTTCCGGACCGCAGAAGTTATGATTTTAAAAAGCCTGATATTGCTGATTTGGTAATAGATAGTCTTTTTGATTTTGGAGAAAAAGAATTTAAGTTCATTAAATCAATTATGTAAATAATTTGGAAAAGTCAGTAAAGATATTTGCTCCTGCAACAGTATCCAATGTTGGCCCTGGTTTTGACCTGATGGGATTTTCAGTAAGTTCACCAGGTGATATTATGGTGTTAAAAACAAATAATTTAAAAACTATAAGAATTTTTAATAATTCAGGTTTTGATATTCCATTGGATCCTGAAAAGAATGTTGCCTCTGTAGCTTTATCTTCAATGTTGAAATCCTTAAAAACTGAACAGGGTTTTGATTTATTCTTTGAAAAGAAAATAAATCCGGGCAGCGGTATTGGATCAAGCGCAGCAAGTTGTACTGCAGCCGTTTTTGGCGCTAATATTTTATTAGGGGGGCCATTTAATAAAATGGAATTAATACCATTTGCACTTGAAGGAGAGAAGCTGGCAAGCGGGTGTATTCATGCTGACAATATTGCACCTGCTTTACTTGGTGGTTTTGTGCTTATAAGATCATATAATCCATTGGATATTATTAGCCTTAAAGTTCCAAAACAATTAAAATGTATTGTAATTCATCCATTTATTGAAATAAAAACTTCTGAAAGCAGAAAAATATTACCTGAAAAAGTAAGTTTAAAAACGGCTGTTAACCAGTGTGGAAATATTGCAGGATTAATAACCGGTTTGCTTTGTTCCGATTATCCTTTGATCTATCGTTCTATTGATGACAGATTTGCAGAACCTGTCAGGGCAAAGCTTATTCCCGGATATTTAACGCTTAAAAACTTATTGCATGGTGACATTTCGTGTGGATGTAATATTTCAGGATCAGGGCCATCGATTTTTATCCTTTATAATGAGGAAAAATTCGAGGAGAAAATCTCCTCTATTATAAATTCAATATTCTCAACACAAGGGTATAATTATTCGGTATACTATTCAGGAATAAGTGAGATGGGAACAGGAATAGCTGAATAATATTAAACAACAGTTTATAAATTTTATTTCTAAATATAAAAAATTAAATGTTTTTCGAGTGAACTATTATAGTACCAATAACCGCTCTTACAAAGTCGGGCTAAGGGATGCAGTACTAAAGGGCCTGGCACCTGACAAAGGCTTATACATGCCCGAAAATTTTAATTCTCTTTCAAAAAGTTTTATTGATAATTTATGTAATATCTCTGTGGAAGAGATCGCTTTTGAAGTTAGCAGAATATTTTTTCAGGATGATATTCCTGATAGTGAACTTTTAAAAATCACTTCTGAATCCATTAATTTTCCCATACCACTTATTTTTATACATGACAATATATTCAGCCTGGAACTTTTTCATGGGCCAACAATGGCGTTCAAAGATGTTGGGGCGAGGTTTATGGCAAGGATGCTTTCTTATTTTTCGGGTAATATTGACCAGGAGATACATGTTTTAGTTGCAACCTCCGGAGATACCGGTTCAGCTGTTGCAAACGGATTTTTAGGCATTGACGGAATAAAAGTTCATGTTCTTTATCCTAAAGGGAAAGTTAGTCCTGCACAAGAAAAGCAATTTACTACCCTAAACAGAAATATTAAAGCACTTGAAGTGGAGGGAAGTTTTGATGATTGCCAGAGTTTAGTTAAAGAAGCTTTTAATGATCCTTTAATTAATAAAAGGATCATGATTACATCTGCCAATTCAATTAATCTTGCCAGGCTATTGCCACAATCCATTTATTATTTTATAGCTGTTAAGGAATTGCCAAATGGGTATACTAATCCGGTAATTTGTGTTCCAAGTGGTAATTTTGGGAATCTGACAGCCGGACTTATTGGAAAAAAAATTGGCTTACCTGTAAGACATTTTATTGCTGCTACAAATATAAATGATATTGTGCCCCAATATCTGAAGACCGGAGAATACAAACCAGGCCCTTCCAGGCAAACTATTGCAAATGCTATGGATGTGGGTGACCCCAGCAATTTTGCAAGAATCCTGGATTTATACAATTATTCATACCCTGATATTTGTAAAGATTTAACTGCTTTTAGTTATAATGACACGCAGTTGGCCGATTCAATACGAAATGTATACAATAAATATGCTTATCTGAAAGATCCTCATGGTTCTGCCGGATATCTTGGTGTAATGGATTATCTTCAAGATAATCAGGGATTAACCGGGATATTTTTAGAAACAGCACATCCTGCAAAATTTGCTGAAATTGTTGAGGAAATTACAGGGCATCCGGTTCCTGTTCCTGAGCAACTGAAAAAATTCATGTCAGGCCTGAAAAATACCATTCAGATAAGCAAAAATTATAATGAATTTAGGGATTATCTTGCGTCCTTGTGATAATTTAAAATAGAATTAGCAGCTAAGAATTCCTGTACCGTTTTTAAAAATAATTCGGGTTTTTCTGCATGAAGCCAGTGTCCTGCATCGGGGATGGTTATAATTTCAGCGCCCGGAAAAATCGTATAGATTACATTAAAGTCATTATTAGAAATATAATTTGATTTTTCTCCTTTAATAAAAAGTGTTGGAAAATTTATTTTCCGTTTTCCGGAAATATATTTTTCTACATCTAAGCCATCCATTATTTCATATAATTGATCATATAAAGTTTTTATATTAAGCCGCCATGAATATTTTTCTCCGGTACGGACAATGTTTTTCAGAAGGAATTGCCGGATTCTTATGGAGCGGATCATTGGAGAAAGCTGTTTGTCAACATCGGACCTGGATTTTACTTTAGAAAAATCAACCCCTGACATAGCATTTAAAATACTTAAATGGTCACTGGCATTAGCTTCAGTTTTTACATAATATTTATAAGGGCCGGGAGCAATATCAACTACAATAAGGGCACGTATTCTATCCGGATTTTCATCAGCAAAATACATTGCTGTTTTCCCACCCATTGAGTGCCCGATTAAGACAGCTTTTTCAATATTATGCTGATTCATAAATTTTAACAGATCATTTTTTAAAAGAGTATAATTATGTTCTTTTGAGTGGGGTGAGTTTCCATGATTTCTCTGATCCGGAAGATAAACTTCGAAATCCTCTGAAAGCAGCCTGCCTGCGCTTATCCAATTATCCGACGACCCATATAAGCCATGCAATATTATTAATGGTATTCCTTTTCCAAAATGGCGAAAAAATAAATCCATGTCTATTTATTCACTTTAGTTGGTCTTTATACATTTGTATAATATTTGCGAGGCCAAAGTATATTGCATCTGAAATCAAAGCATGGCCAATCGAAACTTCGAGCAATCCGGGTATATTTTGACTAAAATAAGAAAGATTCTTTAAATTGAGATCATGACCTGCATTAAGTCCTAATCCGACGTTAAGCGCGGTTTCTGCTGCTTTTATAAAGGGATAAATAGCTTTTTCCTTGTTTTCAGGGAATATTTTTGCGTATGGTTCAGTATAAAGCTCTATTCTGTCGGTCCCTGTATCTGCAGCATTTTTTATGATTTCAATATCGCTACCGGTAAATATGGAGGTTCTGATATTTCTGTCTTTTAGTCCTTTGATAATTTTTTTAAGAAATTCTTTATTCCTGATTGTATCCCATCCTTCAGATGATGTCAAAGCTTCGGGAGGGTCCGGTACCAGTGTAACCTGGTCGGGTTTTACTGAATATACTAAGTCCAGAAAGGAGGGGGATGGGAATCCTTCAATATTAAACTCAGTAGTAATATGATCTTTAATATCTCTTACATCCTGATATCTTATATGCCTTTCATCTGGTCTGGGATGTACTGTAATTCCATCAGCGCCAAATCTCTGACAATCAATTGCTGCTTTCAAAACATCCGGAATATTTCCACCTCTGGCATTCCGTAATGTTGCAATTTTATTTATATTTACACTTAATCTTGTCATGTTTTCATAAACTAAATAAAACACAAAGATACATTTTTAAAATAATGAAATTATGTTAGCAAGGGATTTAATGTCGGATGTGGTTCCTGCGCTTAAGACATCTGATACAGGTCAGCAGGCACTACTGTGGATGGATATTTTCAGGATTTCTCATTTACCCATCGTCAATAATTATGAGTTTTTAGGATTAATTTCAGATAAAGACATTTATAATTTGAATATGACAGAGGAAGCCATCGGCGCTCATAGCCTTTCTTTGATGAGCCCTTATGTTTTTGAAGATCAGCATATATATGAAGTCATTGAATTGGCATCAAGGTTAAATCTTAGTGTAATTCCTGTACTTAAAAGAGACAATGCTTATCTGGGTTTAATTACTTTAAATGATTTGGTAACACATTTTGCAAGTCTTTCTGCTTTACAGCATCCGGGAGGGATAATTGTGCTGGAATTGTTGGAGAATGATTATTCCATGACTCAAATCTCCCAGATTATTGAAGGAAATGATGCGAAAATTTTAAGTATGTATATTTCTTCAGATAAAGATACAAACCGGATATTTTTAACCTTAAAAATAAATCGAATTGATCTGACTTCAATTATACAAACATTTGAAAGATATAATTATACCTTAAAGGCTTCTTATTTGAAAGAAGACGATGCTGATAGTCTTTATAAGAACAGATATGAATATTTCATGAAATATTTAAACATATAATATAGAAAGTTCGTAATATATAGGTGTATATCCCTAAATTGATTAAATCATATTTTACTGAAATAAATGAAAAAATACTGCTAAATTACATTTCTGATGCAAATTGCAATTTTTGGTAAGGTTATAAGCTTTGATAAAAAAGTATACATTCAGAACTTTTTTAATCGTTTGCATTTTTATAAACTTGATTTATTCATACATGAAAATTTTGTTGCTTTTTTAAAAAATGATCTAAATATTGATACGGGTTCTTTTATTAGTTATCATGATAATACAGACCTTCCTTCTAATACACGTTTTCTTTTTAGCCTGGGTGGGGATGGAACTTTTCTTGAAACAGCCAATCTTGTCAGAGATACCGGAATTCCGGTAATAGGTGTTAATACAGGGAGATTGGGCTTTTTAGCTTCTATTTCCCTCGAAAATTTGATAGAATCAGTTGATGCAATTTTTAATGGAGAATATTCTCTGGAGGAAAGAACAATGATTCGTTTGACTATTAATGGAGAAGGTTCCTTTGAAAAATATTATGTTGCTTTGAATGAGATTTCTGTACATAAAAAAGATATGGGAATGATTTCTATAAATGTGGAGCTTGACAATGAATATTTAAATTCATATTGGGCTGACGGACTGATAATTGCTACACCAACGGGATCAACTGCCTATTCCATGAGTGTAGGAGGGCCTATTATTTTACCTGAGACAAGCAGCTTTATTATTTCACCCGTTTCTCCTCATAATCTTTCAATCAGGCCTATTGTGATCCCGGATACAAAAGTAATTACACTTCGGGTTGACAGCAGGTCAGATGAGTTTCTAATTTCAATGGATTCCCGCTTTATCAATGTGTCTAATGATCATATATTATCCATTGATAAAGCACCGTATAAAATGAAACTACTGCGGATACATGGCAGTTGTTTTTATTCTACTTTAAGGAATAAATTAATGTGGGGGATTGATAAACGAAATTAGGAAAATATGGGTTTTTATTATATAAACAGGATAATAAACTTAAGATAATTAATTAAAAGTTATTATTTCCCGAAAAATATTGTTGTAAATGTTTAACATTTATTTTTATATTTGTATATCATGGAATTACGTATGAACAAAAGTTTTTTTATTATAATTTCTCTGATTTTATTCCTTATTTCATCGACAGATACTTCTGCACAAAGGTGGAAATTAAGAAGGTATGAAGTTTCAGCAGGATTAGGTACAGTAAACTTCTTTGGTGATATAGGGGGTACGGCAGATGATGATAACCTGATAGGATTTAAAGATATACAATTAAAATATACCCGTCCGTCTTTATTTATGGGTGCAGCTTATCGTCTCAGAGAGGATATGAACATACGGATGAAGTTAATTTTTGGCTTAATTGCTGGTGATGATCATAATTCCCGTAATGATGGCAGAAATTTTGCATTCACTTCCACAATTTTTGAGCCTTCTTTACAGTTTGAATATTATCTGATTCCTGAAAGTAAATCATATACATCTTCTGCCATATTTAACAGGAGAGGGATGGTTAATAATTATGCACAGATATCTGTATACGCTTTTGCTGGAATTGGAGGAATTTTATCAAATCCAAAACCTCTTAAAGATTATGTTAATGTTTTTGAAGATAATTTTAGTAAGTTTGGGCTTGCTTTTCCATTGGGTCTTGGACTTAGGTATTCTGTTGATTCACAATGGTCAATTGGTTTTGAATTTGGAAGAAGATTTACTTTAACTGATTACATTGATGGCTATACATCTCAATTTTCGAAACATAAAGATATTTATTACGTCAGTTCGTTCACTGCGATTTACAAGCTCAGGACTGACCGGCGTGGTCTTCCTTCCCTTAAAAAGTATTACAGATAAACCTTTTCATAAAAAAAATCATAAATATTTATCAAGGTTTGTTTTCGTTGTATCCTTGATCTCTTTTATAATATGTTCAGAAGCATTGTCTCAAAGGAAAGCTGATTTCGGAGTTTTTGCCGGTATTTCCTGGTATCAGGGTGATATTAACTCCTATCCCTTTTATTCTCCCGGCCTTGCAACGGGACCGGTTTACAGATATAATTTTCATCCCAGGGCCTCTGTCAGGTTTAGTGCAATTTTTAGTAATCTTTCCGGAGATGACATGGATTTTCAGAATGAAGTTCAGCAATTGAGGGCAGCTTCTTTTCAAACGCAAGGAATTGATTTTGCAGGAGTATGGGAGCATAATTTTTTACCTTATCAAACTGCTTTTAAGAAAACCAGATATAGTCCATACGTTTTTGCCGGAATTGGTTATCATTTCATCCTATCTTCTAATGTAAATTCAGAAAGCCATTTTACTATACCTTTTGGATTAGGGTTTAAATGGAATATTAATAAAAGACTTAGTGCAGGAATTGAAAATTCATTCAGAAAAACATATAACGACAGATTAGACGGAGTTGAAAATTTTTCAATGGATGAAAAATATCGTTTACTTGGCAACAAGGACTGGTATAGTTTTACAGGTTTTTTTCTAAGCTTTAAATTTTTTAATTTTAGGGAGGATTGCCCCGCATATGATTAAGATTTATATGATATGAATTTAAAGGATGACATCAATATCGAAAAGCTCCCTTCTCATGTTGCAATTATTATGGATGGGAGATGGGCACGTAAAAAGGGAAATATCAGGATATTTGGCCATCGTAATGCTGTAACTGCTGTCAGGGAGACAGTTGAAGCTGCGGGAGAATTAGGGATAAAGTATCTGACCTTATTTGCTTTTTCAACTGAAAACTGGGACCGCCCAAAAGATGAAATAGATGCTTTAATGGTCCTTATTTTACAAACAATAAAAACTGAGCTTAAAAAGATACATGAAAATAATGTAAAATTTAATGTAATTGGTAATTTTGAAAGCCTGCCGGAAAATGTGAAGAAAGAAATTGATAATGCAATTGATTTTACACGTAATAATACAGGCCTGAATTTAATAATTGCATTGTCCTATAGTGGCAGATGGGATATTTTAAGTGCAGTTCGGCAAATAGGAAAAGATATTGCGAATGGGAAAGCAGATCCGGAAAAAATTAATTATAATACCATAAATAGTTATTTATCAACTCAGCAGATTCCTGATCCTGAATTATTAATAAGGACCAGTGGAGAATACAGAATTAGTAATTTTTTACTATGGCAGATTGCCTATACCGAATTATATTTTACAGATACTTTATGGCCCGATTTTGGGAAAGAAGATTTTTATAAAGCAATTTTAGACTATCAAAAAAGAGACAGAAGATTTGGAAAAATAAGTAGTAATGACTTTTATAATGAATCAGCTAATTTATTGAAATAATGAGGAGATTAATTCTTCAGCTTACATTGTTATTACTGACTGTTATAGTGGCAGGTCAGGAAATTGATTATGTAAATGCTCCGGTAATTGAGTATTCCAGGCCACGAACATATGTAATTGCTGATATTAGTATTTCAGGAGTTGAATATTTACAAAAAGAAGTGCTGGTAAGTCTGACCGGATTAACAGTTGGACAATCAATTTCAATTCCGGGAAAAGAAATTACCGATATTGTTCAAAAATTTTGGAATCAGGGTCTTTTTGCAGATGTAAAAGTAAGTGCTGCAAAGATTGAAGGCAATAATATTTGGCTCGATATTTATTTGAAAGAAAGACCAAGATTGTCAAAATTAACTATTCATGGTATTAAAAAAGGAGAAACCGATGATCTTACCGAAAAACTTAATATCAGAACGGGAAGCCAGGTAACGGATGACATGCTGAACAATATCCGCCGTATCATTAAACAGAATTATACTGATAAAGGATTTATGAACACTGATATCCGTGTTGTTCAAAAAGATGATACCATGCGGGTAAATATGGTTACTTTAGATGTGTTTGTAAATAAAAATAACAGAGTAAAAATCCGGGAAATATATTTTTCGGGAAATGATGCATATCAGGATAAGAGATTACGAAGAGTAATGAAAGATACTAAGAAAAAGAATATTAACTTTTTCAAGCCTTCCAAGTTAATCAAAAATAAGTTTGATGATGACAAAAAGAAACTTGTAGAGTTTTATAATGAACATGGTTTTAGAGATGCAGAGGTATTGTCAGATTCAATTCAAATTGCTTCTGAAAAACGTTTAGACTTGTTTATATCTGTTTACGAAGGCAATAAATATTATTTTGGCGATATACGCTGGCTTGGGAATACAGTTTATCCTTCAGAGATACTTACAAAAGTTTTGGGTATAGAAAAAGGAGATATATTTAATAAGAAATTATTTGATAAAAGGTTATTTGTAGCAGAAGATGCCGTAAATTCCTTATATCTTGATAATGGTTATCTGTTTTTTGATTTGGACCCGGTGGAAGTAAGAATTTATAATGATACTATAGATTTTGAGATGCGAATATATGAGGGGAAACAGGCTACCATAAATAATATTATAATAGAGGGAAATACAAAAACAAATGAACATGTTATCAGGAGGGAGCTTCGCACACGACCTGGCGATTTATTCAGTAAACAGGATATTATTCGTACTGTAAGAGAGTTGGCTCAACTTGGGCATTTTGATCCGGAACAGATTAATCCTGAACCTATACCTAATCCGGCAGAGAGTACTGTTGATATCCGGTATAAGTTAGTTGAAAAAGCAAATGATCAACTTGAGCTATCCGGAGGATGGGGTATGGGTATGCTTGTAGGGACCCTTGGATTACGCTTTTCCAATTTTGCCGCTTCCCGTCTTACTGATTTGAAAGCCTGGAGACCGATACCTTCAGGAGACGGACAGACTTTGAGCTTAAGGGCACAGTCAAATGGCAAATATTATCAGGCTTACAATATTTCTTTCGTTGAACCATGGTTTGGCGGGAAAAAGCCCAATTCATTTTCTGTTTCACTTTATCATACCATCATGAATAATTCATATTATTGGGGGCAGATAAGTGACCAGTTCCTTAAAATATCCGGAGTTGCCCTTGGCTTGGGAAGGAGGTTATCCTGGCCGGATGATTATTTTACCCTGCTAAATGAATTTTCCTATCAAAGATATAAGCTTGAAGACTGGGAAGGTTATTTTTTGTTTTCTAACGGAAATTCAAATAACTTTAGCTTTTCTACAGTTTTTGGCAGGAACTCTGTTGACCAGCCAATATATCCCCGAAGAGGGTCAAGCTTTAGCCTAAATCTTCAGATTACCCCCCCTTACTCTGTTATTGCTAATAAAGATTTCACCAATGCCGCTGATGAAGAGAAGTACAAGTGGATTGAATATCATAAATGGAAGTTTCAATCAGATTATTATACAAGTTTGGCAGGGAATTTGGTCTTATACACAAGAGCTCATTTTGGTTATTTAGGATTTTATAATAAGACTATTGGTCCTTCGCCTTTTGAAGGTTTTGATCTTGGCGGGGACGGTTTAACAGGTTATAACCTATATGGTCGTGAAACAATTGCCCTTAGAGGGTATGAAAATGGTTCTTTGACACCTTTGGTTAATGGAAATAAATCTGGAAATGTTTACACAAAATATTCTGTAGAATTGCGTTATCCATTTTCATTGAATCCGTCAGCAACAGTATTTGGACTTGTATTTCTTGAAGCTGGTAATGCCTGGTTTTCTATTGATGATTTTAATCCATTTCTTGTTAAACGATCTGCAGGAGTTGGTTTAAGGGCTTTTCTGCCCATGTTTGGATTACTTGGTATTGACTGGGGATATGGATTTGATGAAATTCCGGGCAGGCCTGGCGTCAATAAAAGTCAGTTCCATTTCACCATTGGTCAACAGTTTTAATAAGGTTTTAATTTTAATTTAATGAATATGAAAAAGTTATTTTTTTCAGGGATATTATATTTTTTGTTTTTAAGCTCCGGTTTTGCACAAAAATTTGCATTTGTTGATACAGAGTATATTCTTGGCAGAATACCTGCTTATAAAGCTGCTACTGAACAAATAGATAAAATATCCCAGGATTATCAGAATGAGATTGAAGGGATGATCGCTGAGGTAGAAAAGCTTTATAGAAAATTTCAGAATGAGAGGGTGCTTTTAACAGAAGAACAAAAACTAAAGAGGGAAGAAGAAATTGTAGAAAAGGAGAATTCAATCAAAGAATTGCAAAGGAAATATTTTGGTCCAGAAGGCACTGTATTCCAAAAGAGGCAGGAACTTGTTAAACCTATTCAGGATGAGGTTTATAAAGCTGTAAAAGAGGTTGCTGTTGAAGGCGCTTATGCAGTAATTTTTGATACTGCTTCCGGCGCAGGAATCCTTTATGAAAATCCCAGATATAATATTAGTGACCAGATATTACAGAAAATGGGCAACAAATAGGAAACTGACTTTTTTAAAAATATAGCTTATAGAATAATTAATTAGTTACATTTGTAAAAATTTTAAGAAACTAATATGAAGAAATTATTTTTAATTCTTATCCTCATTGGATTTATTATTCCAGTTACAGTAATTAAGGCTCAGACGCTTAAATTTGGTCATTTAAACACGCAGGAACTGATGACGAAAATGCCTGAATATCAGGAAGCAATCGATAGTTTGACCAGACAAAGGGAAAGATATGCAAATCAGGAAGAAAAATTGCAGGTTGAAATTAACCGCAAGTATAATGATTTGGTTGAACAACAAAATGAACTGGATTCTTTAGTTCTGCAAATCAAATTTTCCGAATTACAGGATCTGCAGAATCGTTTGCAGGAATTTCAGGTAACTGCGGGTCAGAGACTCCGTACTTTGGAAGGGACTTTAACATCAAAAATAATGGAGACTCTAAAGGATGCGGTTAGTAAAGTTGCAGCCGAACTTGATCTTTTGTATGTTTTTGATATTGATTCTGGAAATCCAATATATGCTTCAGAAAAAAGCATAAATATTTCACCAATGGTGAAAGATAAATTAGGCCTAAAGTGAAGTATTAATTCATTATGATTAAACCGGATTCACCAATCGGATTATTTGATTCCGGTGTAGGAGGATTAACTGTAACAAGTGCCGTTTGCAGTACAATGCCTTTCGAGAAAATAATCTATTTTGGTGATACTGCTAATCTGCCCTATGGTGATAAGTCAAAGGATACGATAATTCAATATTCTCTTAAAATTGCCTCATTCCTTTTGAAAAAGGGATGTAAAGTTATCCTGATTGCATGTAATTCTGCTTCTTCAAATGCCTATGATGAGGTATGTGATTTCGTCGGTAAAAGGGCATTGGTGATGAATGTAGTAGATCCGGTTACAACTTTTGTTTTAAATGAAACACAAGCTCAGAACATTGGTGTTATTGGAACAAAAGCAACGATTTTGTCACAAAAATATGCCAGGGACCTTTCCATAAGTAATAAAAAACTGAAAATAGCTTCACTGGCAACTCCCCTCCTGGTTCCCATGATAGAAGAAGGATTTATTTTCGATGATGTATCAAATACTGTTATTAAAGCCTATCTTTCAAGGAAGGAATTTAAAGATATTGATACTTTGATACTGGGTTGCACTCATTATTTTATTATTAAAGACCAGATCAGTCGTTTTTTTAACTATAAGATAAACGTAATTGATTCAGCTAAGATTGTTGCTGAAAGATTATATGAATTGCTTGCAGAGAATAATTTACTTAATCAGAAAAGTATTGAAGCTGACCATGAGTTTCTGGTATCCAAATCCACTGAAAATTTTGGTATTATAGCACGAAGGTTATTCGGTGATAAATTAAATCTCAAAAAAATAAGTTTGGACAGTTAAGGAATTGACTTTAATAAAATGTGATGGTTTATTTAAGGTTTCTTTAGTTTAATTCATTAAATTTGTAATAAACCGGTAAAAAGGAGATTTTAAATCAAGGGCATAATCAGATATTATTAATGGTTTTTGCTGAGCAGGGATTTTTTCTCTTGTATGGTTTTTAAAATATTAATGGTATCAATATAAGATTAAAAGCTGCATTGTTGTTACAAGGGTTTAACTTTTATTTAAAGAGTGCCCAGGCAACATTTCTCCTTCATATGCGTAAAATTATTCTATCTGAATTCGAATAAAATAAATTAAAAACTGCAAATATGGTAAGGAAGCCTAAGGTAGTTGAATTGGATCGGGTAGTCGTAAAATTTGCGGGAGATTCCGGAGATGGAATGCAATTAATCGGAGCTCAATTTTCTGATACATCAGCTTTTATTGGAAATGATCTTGCAACTTTTCCAGATTATCCCTCAGAAATTCGTCCGCCTCAGGGTACAATTGCAGGTGTTTCCGGTTTTCAGGTACATATCGGGCATAAGGAAGTTACAACACCCGGTGACCTGGCAGATGTTCTGGTTGCAATGAATCCTGCTGCCCTTAAAGCAAATATGAAATGGGTTAAGAAAGGCGCTTACATCATTATTGATATAGATAATTTTGATAATAAAAGTTATAAAAAAGCCGGATATTCTGAAGACCCCTTAAATGACGGATCACTGGAAGGTTATGTTTTGATTAAGGCCCCTATTTCTAACCTCTCCCGTTCTACCCTGCAATCTGCAGGCTATTCCTTAAAAACTGCTGAAAAGATAAAGAATCAATTTGTTTCAGGGTTATTATTTTGGCTTTTTAACCGGGATATTGAGATTGGTGAAAAATATATTGAATCCAGGTTCAGAAAAGATCCTGATCTGATAAATGCAAACAAAATTGTTTTGAATGCCGGTTATATTTATGCGGAAACTATTGAGGCATTAAGCACTACTTTTATGGTTAATCCGGCTAAAGATAAAAAAGGATTTTTCAGGAATATTTCCGGTAATATTGCAATTGCCTGGGGCCTTTTAGCTGCTGCTGAAAAATCGGGATGTAAATTATTCCTTGGTTCTTATCCGATCACACCAGCTTCTGAGATTATTCAGGAGATCGCATCGAGGAAACATCTCGGAGCTGTCACTTATCAGGCAGAGGATGAAATAGCCGGAATAATTTCAGCTCTTGGGGCTGCTTATGCTGGTTGCCTTGCTGCTACATCCACTTCCGGTCCGGGGCTTTCTTTAAAAGGGGAAGCAATTGGACTTGCTGTAATTACTGAATTACCAATTGTTATTATTGATGTACAAAGAGGAGGGCCTGCTACCGGATTGCCTACTAAAACAGAACAAAGTGATCTAATGCAGGCATTATATGGCAGAAATGGAGAAAGTCCCTGTATTGTCATTGCTGCAAGTACTCCTGCAAATTGTTTTGATTTTGCATATATGGCAGCCAAGCTGGCTATGGAACATATGACTCCGGTAATTTTACTGTCTGACGGATATTTGGCAAACGGATCAGAATTATGGAATATAAAGGAAATGAAAGATCTACCTGAAATAAACCCTCCATTTATACCTGATAATTCTCCGAATTATTATCCATACCTGAGAGATGATAAGAAATTAGCACGATATTGGGCACTGCCTGGTCAGAAAGGGCTTCGTCATCATATTGGCGGGCTTGAAAAAGCCGATGTTACAGGAGAAGTATCCCAGGATCCATTTAATCACCAGATAATGGTAGAAATTCGTCAGGAAAAGGTTGACAGGCTGTCAAACTTTATTCCAAAACAGGAGGTCTTTGGAAATGAAGAAGGAGATTTACTGGTAATAGGCTGGGGCGGAACATGGGGGGCACTCTATTCTGCTGTTAAGGATCTTCAGAATGAAGGTTTTTCCATAAGTCTTGTCCAGTTTAACTATATTAATCCTTTACCTTCAAATACTGAAGATATTTTAAAAAGATTTAAAAACAGGATAATTTGTGAGCTTAATTTGGGACAGTTAGCAATTCATTTAAGATCTAAATTCCCCGGATATTTGTTCCTTCAATATAATAAAGTTCAGGGTTTACCTTTTATGATTTCTGAATTGAAGTATAAATTCCGTGAAATTCTCAAGAGATAATTTATGAAAACAGATATTGAACATCAGATAAAGCCCGATCCACAAGATTTTAAGGTGGAAGAATCTGCAAAATGGTGTGCAGGTTGTGGTTCTCATGCTGTTCTTACTACAGTCAGGAATGCATTACCTGAAATAGGTGTAAAAAAAGAAAATATTGTTTTTGTTTCCGGTATAGGATGTTCATCACGCTTCCCATATTATATTAATACTTATGGTTTTCATAGTCTTCATGGAAGAGCAGCCCCTCTTGCAAGTGGAATAAAAATTGCAAATCCCGGCCTGAGTGTATGGATTGTTACTGGTGATGGTGATTCAATGGCTATTGGAGGGAATCATTTTATTCATCTTATAAGAAGAAATATTGATGTTAATCTGCTTTTATTTAACAATAAGATTTATGGATTGACAAAGGGGCAGTATTCTCCAACTACCCCTTTGGGAAGTATTACAAAAACATCCCCGGAAGGTACAATTGAAAATCCTTTCCGGCCAGGTGAACTTGTTATGGGTGCACAAGGTTCCTTTTTTGCACGAGTTGTGGACACAGAGCCCAAAATGATGAAAGATGTATTTATTCAGGCTGCAAAACATAAAGGCACATCAATAATTGAGATCCTTACTAATTGTATAATATTTAATAATCAGGTTCATTCAGAAATAACCGGTAAAGATGTCAGGGAAGATAATCAAATATTCCTTGAACATGGTAAACCTATGATCTTTGGCAAGAATAAGGATAAAGGTTTAATAATGCGGAAAAACCATTTATTTGTTGTTAAAATTGGTGAAGATGGTATTACTGAAAAGGATTTGTTAATCCATGATGCTCATGATCCAAGAAATTCTACCCACTACAATCTTGTTAGAATGACACTTCCGGAATTTCCTGTTGCTATGGGTATAATCAGGTCCGTACAAACTACGGTTTATGAAGATTTATTACATGAACAAATAAACAGGGCAAAACAGGGTTCATCAATAAAAAGTATGGATGATCTTACTAAAACCGGTAATGTTTTTCATATAAATGGGGATTCAAATAAGAATGAGTAAAATAAAATAAAATTAATGTATCTTCACCGTAAAACTTAAATATTTTATACTAATCCTCCTGTAAAAAACTGGAATTATGATTTGGAAATTTGGAATAATTGGTGCGGGTTTAATTGCTGACTTTCATGCAAAGGCTATTCAGAGCCTTCCTAATGCAAAATTAATTGGTATTTGCGGGTCTAATGCGCTTAAAGTAAAGTTGTTAACGGATAAATATAATTGCAAATCTTTTGACAGTACAGAGTCAATGTTTCAATCAGGTCAGATTGATATTGTTGCTATTGCCACTCCCAGTGGTGCTCATATGGAACCGGCATTAGAAGCCGCAAGATATGGGAAACATGTTATTTGTGAAAAGCCACTGGAAATTTCACTGGAAAGGATAGACAGGATGATTGCTGCACATGATAAAGCAGGAACGCGTTTGGGCGGTATATTTAATTACCGCTATAATGATGCGGTAAGGGTATTAAAAAGCACTGTTGATAGCGGAAGATTTGGTATTATAAGCTGTGCTGCAGTTTATGTTCCCTGGTGGAGAACAAATGAGTATTATAAAAGCAGCTGGAGGGGAACCTGGAAGCTTGACGGGGGCGGTGCATTAATGAATCAATCTATTCATATGGTTGATATGTTGCAATATATGATGGGAGAAGTTAGTTCAATTCATGCATTTATTGAAACGCATGCACATCCGGGAATTGAGGTTGAAGATACAGCTGTTGGTATTTTAAAGTTTAAAAACAAATCTCTTGGAATAATTTATGGTACTACAGCTTCTTTCCCGGGTCAGTTTAGAAGGCTTGAAATAACCGGATCGAAAGGAACAGTTATTATGGAGGAGAATAGTTTTAAATTATGGAAATTTGAAGAAGAGACTAAAGAAGATAGAAGTATTATTGAAAAATTTGGAATGATTGAGGGCGGTGGTGGCGTATCTGATCCTGCTGCCATATCATTTCAACCTCATGCAG
>CAZLXM010000073.1:0-20779 GCA_964563105.1 uncultured Bacteroidaceae bacterium | reverse complement strand
GCCCGATTATACAGATGTTACCATACAAACCTTCAGTATCGGCGATCTGGGTATAGCAGCGATACCATTCGAAACTTTTGCAGAAACCGGACTCGAAATAAAAGCTAAAAGCCCTTTTAAATCTTCTTTTACAATTGAGCTTGCAAACGGAAGTAATGGTTATCTGCCAACTCCGGAACAACATAAATTGGGAGGTTACGAGACATGGCTTGGTACAAACCGTGTGGAAAAAGATGCAAGCACAAAAATTGTGAATAAAGTTCTTCAGCTTTTCTCAAGTATGAAAAGTGATTTTACAAGCTCGAAATAAGAATATATTATCATAAAAATATTTTAAATATTTTTCAATTATACTTCTATGACAAACCGAAGGAAATTTGTTAAACAAATGACAGCAGCCGGGTTAGCCGGTAGTTTTCCTCCTTTTTTCATAGCCCGGGAAAATTTTAATGATAACTCAAATAATTATAATACCATGTCGGATCAGCTTTACACAGGATGGGCTGTTGCAGATATTACACCTCAAAAACCAGTGGCTTTAACAGGCCAGCTACATAAACGTATATCTGAAGCAGTTCAGGACCCCATTAATGCTACTGTTTTAGCGCTTGAAACAATTAACAAAAACGGAGGAAAGACTCAGGCAATTATGATTTCCTGTGATCTCTTATTCATAAGGGCTCAAACACAAAAAAAATTACAGAATATTATTTCATCAAAGCTGCCTGATTTTGACCCCTCTGCATTATTCATGAATGCTATTCACTCACATACATCTCCGGGATTTATTGATAACGAATTTTTTGGCCTTTATGCTGTCAGTAAAGATAAAGGTGTGATGAAACCATCAGAATATGAGGCTTTTTTCCTGGAAAAAACTACTGAAGCCGTGATCAATGCCTGGAAAAGCAGAAAACCTGCCGGTTTTAGCTGGGGGCTCGGAAATGCTGTACTGGGTCATAACCGCAGAACAGTTAAATTTGATGGAACAGCCAGGATGTACGGGGTAAATGATCCCGATTTTTCACACTATGAAGGAACTGAAGATCCCAGGGTACAAATGCTTTTTTTCTGGGATACAAACAAAAATCTTACCGGGATACTTATAAATACAGTTGCAACTGCCCAGGTTACAGATAGTACAAACTTCATTTCTGCAGATTTTTATCATGAAACGCGACAAAATATAAAGAAAAAATATGGTAAAGATATTTTTGTCTTTTCCCAAATTAGTGCAGCCGGAGATATTACACCGGCAAATCATGAATTCGTATATAAAAAAGCTGAAGAAATAATGTTAAAAAGAAAAGGTATAAGTGCACGACAAGAACTGGCAAACAGGTTGCTTCAGTCAGTGGATGAAGTTATGCCATGGGTAATGAATGACATTGAATTCCAGGTCACTTTTAAACATAAGATCGTAAAAGTAAATCTGCCCGTTAAAGATCCTCCTGCTCCTCCATTTTATATAACGGATGATGTTAATCCGGCGGAAATACATGTTTTACGGCTTAATGACATAGCTATTGCTACTAATCCATTTGAGTTATTTATAGATTACGGTATTCTGATAAAGGCGAAAAGTAAAGCTCTTTTAACTTTCCTGGTTCAGCTCTCATGTCATCATAGTGGTTATCTGCCAACTGAAAGAGCATCTAAAGGTGGTGGATATAGCGCAGATAATTACCTGGTTGGACATGAAGGCGGCTTCAAACTGGTAGATGAAACAGTGAAAAATATAAATGAAATGTGGGATTAAAATGCTTATAAAGAAAAAATCAAATAAATAATCAATGAAGTAAAATCTTATATACTGTTTGAATAATTCCGGATTTTAAATTTTCAAATAATTTCAATATTTTTAATCTTTTAAAATTTAATTAAATATGATTACCAGAAAAAGATTTATACAACAAATGGCAATGGCCGGAGTTGCTGCCTCCATGCCTTCGACGCTTTTTTCACAAACCAGCCCCAAACAAAATATGATTTGGGCTAATCTTCTACATTTAAGTTACAATATGTGGGAAGATAAAGTACCTTTGAAATATAAAGATGAAAAATTTGTCCCTTCTACCTGCCAGGAAGCAAGAGAATGGGCACACCCGTACAGGCCCTTTCTTACTTTTGATGATGCAACATGGGATGCATTATTAAAAGAAATGGCCGCTGCCGGAATGAATATGGTAATTATTGACCTGGGAGATGGTATTCAATATGAAAGTCATCCTGAAATAGCAGTTGAAAATGCATGGACTACCAAAAAGCTAAAATCAGAACTTACTAAAATGAGAAAAATGGGACTGGAGCCCATCCCAAAATTAAATTTTGCTACAACACATGATATTTGGCTGGGGAAATATTCACGAATGGTATCTACTGATATTTATTATGGTGTATGCAAAGATTTGATCCATGAAGTAATTGATCTTTTCGATAATCCCCGTTTTTTCCATCTGGGAATGGATGAAGAAGCTTCGCAGTGGCAAAAAAACCAGGATATTGCAATATTCCGACAGTTTGATCTATGGTGGGGAGATTTATATTTCTTTATTGGAGAAGTCGAAAAAAGAGGGGTACGTTCCTGGGTATGGTCAGATTATGTGTGGCGCGAACCTGAAATATTTTTTAAAAAAATGCCAAAATCGGTTTTACAAAGTAATTGGTATTATGGAGCAGCCTTTAGCCCTGATATCAATTATGTAAAATATTATGAAGAACTTGAAAAACATGGATATGACCAGGTCCCGACAGGAAGTAATCATTCTAATGACAAGAATTTTGAACTTACAGTGGATTATTGCAAGAAAATCATTGATCCAGGCCGCCTTTACGGATTTATGACTGCCCCATGGAGGCCTACTCTGGCACCCTGCCTTGACAGGCACAAAGAAGCAATTGCACAGGTAGGAAGATCAATTAAAAAGTATCGGTAAATCAGAATAAAATAGAAGTTTTATAAAAATTTTAAAATTCAGAATTCAGTAATTTTTCTTATCAGAATTAAGAATTTAATACCGGTTGTCATGTGTTTATTTATGCATGGCAACCGGTTTAGCCAACTAAATTTAATAAAAATTGGAAAATAATTTCCGATGGATTGTCATTTTGTATCATTAAGTTTATTTTTTATATATACCCTGAATTTAGGATGTAATTCTTCTCAATCAAATCCGGAAAAACCTAATTTTATATTCATTTTTGCAGATAATCTCGGATATGGAGATACTGGCTGTTTCGGTTCTGAACTCCAAAGAACTCCAAATATTGATAATATGGCCAAATCCGGAATCAGGCTCACTTCACTATATTCTTCATCAGGTGTATGCACACCTTCAAGGGCCAGTTTGATGACCGGAAGTTATGCCCAAAGAGTAGATATGCATCTTAGTGATACAGGAGGCTGGGTTTTAAGGCCAATATCACATAAAGGGCTTAATCCGGATGAAATTACAATTCCCAAAATCCTTAAGGAAAAAGGCTATGCTACAGCCTGCATCGGAAAATGGCATCTGGGAGATCAAAACGAAGTTTTACCGCTGAATCATGGATTCGATTATTTTTATGGAATTCCATATAGTGAAGATATGGTACCCTCTGCTAATAACCCTGACTGGCCTGAATTACCACTCTTAAAAAACAATATGGTAATTGAAGCGCCATGTGATCTTACTACAACAACTAAAAGATATGTTAAGGAAGCTATTAAGTTTATAAAAAGAAACCGAAATAAACCATTCTTTTTATATTTTCCGCATAATCTCCCCGGTAGCAGGACTGTGCCAATAACCGGGCCGGAATTTTCCGGCAAATCTGCCAACAGTTCATGGGGTGATGCAGTTGAAGAAATAGATTGGTCAGTTGGAGAAATAATGAAGATAGTAAGAAAATTAAGAATTGAAAAGAATACTCTTATTGTTTTCACTTCTGATAACGGAGCTCCCCGGAAAAGAGAAGGAAGCAGCGGGTACGGCAGTAATTCACCTTTTGCCGGAGCCGGTTATTCAACAATGGAAGGTGGTATGCGTGTACCTTGTATAGTTCAATGGACAGATAAAATTCCTGAAAATATAAATAGTGACGAACTTTGTACCATGATGGACTGGCTGCCAACTTTTGCCTTTCTTGCAGGTGCAAAATTAACTGATAATAGAATTATTGACGGAAAAAATATCTGGAATATACTTTCAGGTGATAAAAATGCTAAAACTCCTCATGATGTCTTTTATTATTATATGATGGATCAATTGCAGGCAGTACGCTCAGGCCATTGGAAGCTCCATCTGCCTCTTGAAAATAAATATGATAGCGGTAACAGAAATAAATTCCATGGTGAAGGGAAATTGAAATTAATTAACCTGAATAACGACTTAAGAGAAGAATTTGACCTCAGTGAACGATATCCTGATGTTGTTAAAGAACTTTTATTAAAAGCTGAAAAGATCTCAACAGAACTTGGAAATACCAACCGTGAAGGGACACAGCTACGTCGGGCACTGTATTTCAGTGATCCGAAACCTCTTCTTTTGAAATAACAGGAATGTTGCTGAGAAATAATAACATAAAATTGAAAAGTATGGGAATAAGTCATGCTTTGAATTTTAATACAATAACTTTAAATATTCAAATAATGAACATTATAATAAGATCCATTTCAAAAATAAATTTATATATCTGCAGACAATTAAAAATGTTTTTCTATAATATTGTAACTTAAAGTATATATGTTATGAACGTGAAAAGAAAAGAATCCCGGAGAACTTTTTTGTTAAAATCGGGAGGTTTAACAGCAGGCATGATAACGCCCGGAATTTTTCATGCCCGGGAATCTGTGAATGATCATGCATATTTGAAAAGGGAACAAATTAGCGCTCCTGATAATGCAATGAGGGCAGGATTTGCGGAGCTTGATATTACCCCTGAATTAGGAATGGAGCAGCCTGGGGGATATGGAAAATCTTATCACAGAGTATTTCATGATCCCTGTAAAGTCAGGGCTGCAGTTTTTGGGGATAACAATAATAAAGTAGCTATTGTTGGGATAGATGCTTTAATAATTCGTCAGCCATTGGTTGATTCTGTCAGAAAACAAATACAATCAAGATGCGGCATAGCTCCTGAATCAATATTAATAGGTGCATCACATTCCCACTCTTCAGGACCTACCGGAATGATCCTTCCCGGCGAATACGATCATGCAAATGATTTTGTTAAAACATTGGCTTATGAAAAATCTTCATGTGCAGATCCTGTGTATTTAAAACTAGTAGAAAAACAACTTGTCGAAGTTGTCGTTAAGGCCGATAAATCAAGGATAGAAGCAGATCTCGGTGTAGGGAAAGGAATTGAAGACAAGGTTGCTTTCAACCGGCGCCTTCGTATGAAAAATGGTTTAACATACTCTCATCCCAGGCAGGGGAATCCCGATATCATAGGATATGCTGGTCCTGTTGATCCGGAAGTTGGAGTGATTGGTGCCTGGGATAAAGAAGGAAAGTGCATAGGTTGCATAGTAAATTTTGCATGTCATGGTACTACTAATCCTGGTGGAATTTCAGCTAACTGGATCTATTACCTCGAGCAAACGATAAGAGGTATAATGGGCGATGATTGCGTGGTTATTTTCCTTCCCGGGGCATGTGGTGATGTAACACAGGTTGATAATCTTAATCCTTATCAGAACCGTGCAGGTGAAGAATGGACCCGTTTTGTAGGAGGAAAGGTAGGTGCCGAAGCGGTAAAAGTTCTGTTAAGTATGCCCCGTGGCAATTTAATGCCCGTTGGAAGTAAAGTAGCATATATTAACATTAATAGACGTGTGCCTGATCCGGCCAGAGTTAAAAAATGTTATGAAATTGCAAAACAAGGTCCTGAAAAATCCGGGAGTACAGAATGGATTTTCGCAAAAGAAATAGTGCTTCTGGATTCAATGATTAAAAAAACCCCTTCAGTTAAAGTTGAAGTGCAGGCTATTCAGGTAGGCCCTGCAGTTTTCATATCTAATCCTGCTGAATTTTTCTGTCAGCTCGGGCTTAATATTAAAGCCGGAAGCCCTTTTAAATATACATTTCCGGTTGAACTGGCCAACGATTGTGTAGGGTATGTCCCAACTCTTGATGCATTTGGTCCAAATGGCGGAGGATATGAAACAAGACTTACTTCCTACAGTAATCTTGATATTAATGCGGGGGATGAAATAGTAAATGCTGGTATTACCCTGGCTAACCAGTTGATACCGGGAACAGCCCCGGAATTTCCAAAAGCACCGGAGTTCAATGGTAAACCTTGGGAATATGGAAGTATTAAACCAGAATTAAAATAATAATATTTAACTAATGAAACCCTTTTTTAATTATATACAGATTTAAAAAAATGAGGGCTTCATTAGAACGACGTAATTAACAATAACATAACACAATTATTTCCTGATGAAACCTCCATGTACTATCGTTCACAACAAGAAAATGAAAATATTTGGAGGTTCCATCAGAACGATGTGAACAACAATAATATAACTAAATTATTTTCTGATGAAAACAACCAGAAGAGATTTTATCAAAACCGGCAGCCTTACAGGTGCAGGATTAATTTCAGGAGGAATTTCCTCATGTTCCAATCCTAAAACTTCACCAATTGTTGATTTGTCACCGGCATCCCATAAACAACGTTTTAATATGAGCGGATATTCTGCCCCAAAACTTGATGTTGTACGCATAGGTTATATAGGGATAGGAAGCAGGGGCCTTGGCTCTGTAAGAAGGATGCGCCTTATCGAAGGTGTTGAAATAAAAGCATTATGTGATATTTTCCCGGATCGTGTTGAGAGGGCCCAGCAATTATTAAAAGAAATGAATATGCCTGCTGCAAAATCATATGCGGGAAATGAAGAAATATGGAGAGAATTATGCTTGGACCCCGAACTTGATCTCATTTATATAGCAACACCAAGATACCTTCATTCCGAAATGTGCATATTTTCCATGGAAAATGGGAAACATGCTGCCACAGAAATTCCGGCAATACAATCGATTGAAAATGCCTGGAAACTTGTAGAAACTTCGGAAAAAACCCGGAAACATTGCGCTTTACTCGAAAACTGCACATACGACTTTTTTGAGCAACTTATTTTAAACATGGTAAGACAAGGATTTTTTGGAGAAGTTGTTCATGTTGATGCCGGATATATACACGATCAGATCCTTATTAATCTTGATAAAAATAAACCATGGAGGACAGAAGAGTTTATTAATCGTAATGGAAATATCTATCCTACACACGGTCTCGGGCCGGCTTGCCAGCTTCTAAATGTCAATCGGGGAGACAGACTGGACTTTCTGTTATCTGTATCTTCCAATGATTTTACAATGGGGGCCAAAATAAATGAGCTTTCAAAAACTGATAATTATTATGAAAAATATATTGGTCAATGGACCATGGGAAATGTTAATACCTCAACTTTAAGGACTGTAAATGGTAAAACAATAATGCTACAGTATAATATCAGCAATCCCAGGCCATATTCAAGACTCCAGGCGGTTATAGGAACTAAGGCAATGTCACAAAAATATCCTTTGCCTTCAAAAATTGCAACCGGCCATGAATGGGTTGATGACAATGAAATGGAAAAACTTGTAGAAAAATTTACACCTAAAATTGTAAAGCTTGTTGGAGAAATGGCCAAAAAAGTTGGAGGACACGGAGGAATGGACTTCCTTATGGAATGGCGTTTAATCGATTGCTTAAGAAACGGGCTTCCTCTTGACATAGATGTATATGATGCTGCAGCATGGAGTTCGGTTGTTCCTTTAAGTGAATGGTCTGTT
This sequence comes from uncultured Bacteroidaceae bacterium, assembly GCA_964563105.1. Taxonomy (GTDB): domain Bacteria; phylum Bacteroidota; class Bacteroidia; order Bacteroidales; genus CAYVTV01. Next base: position 12,956 of record CAZLXM010000073.1, on the reverse strand, counting down.
GCTAATTCTTCACAAGCTGTCAGAATACCGGATTATACTTGTGGAGCATTTAAAACCAATAAACCTGTTGATATCGAAATGTCCGCAGGAGGAGGAAATACCGGTATCAAGCCAATACCATAAGATTTACAAATAGAGTATAGATTTGTTATATTTTGTTTATTAAACATAAATAAACATTACACAATAAATACTTGTTATTTAGATTATAGTAGAATAATTAAAACCTTGTCAAATGAATGTAATTAAAAAAAACCTGAGTAACCTAAACAAATATTTAGTACAAATTATATTTTTGTTTAGTATTGTCTGTTTACAGGTGCAACCACTTACCGGAATATCTCAACAGGCAGGAGATAAAGTGTTTAAAGCCGGTGCTTCAACCACTAATATTACTCCCGATCTGGGCGGGGGCATTATTGGAGGTTGGGGGGTCCCGCCGGCAACTCATATTCATGATCAATTAAGGGCCAGATGCCTGGTCCTGGATGACGGGGATACCAAACTGGTATTTGTTGTAAACGATTTATTGGGAGTACACTATGATCTGACTGAAGAAGCAAAAAGAATTATCCAGGAAGAAACCGGCATCCCCAAAAAAAATATTATTATCTCAGCAATACATACACATTCGGCAACCAGCGCAATGGGAACAGGAGAAAAGCGCAGGGCATGGTATGATGTTCCGGAATTTGATGAATATCAACAATTCGTAATTCGTCGTATCGCCGATGCAGTCCGTATTGCATTAAATAACCTGGAACCTGCAAAAATAGGCTGGGGTGTAGGCTCTTTACCTCAACATGTATTTGTCCGCAGATGGATTATGAAGCCAGGCAGTGATAACCCTAATCCTTTTGGAGGTAAAGATCAGGTTGTTATGAATCCCGGAAAAGGGAACCCAAATCTTCTGGAACCATCAGGTAAACCAGATCCTGAAATTTCATTTATATCTGTTCAGTCTGTGGAAGGAAAACCAATTGCTTTACTGGCAAATTATTCGTTGCATTATGTAGGGGGAGTTCCAGGCGGACATATTTCAGCTGACTATTTTGCTGTATTTGCAGACCGCATTCAGGAACTTTTAAATGCTGACCGGCAATATCCGCCATTCGTAGGTATAATGTCAAATGGTACATCAGGGAATGTAAATAATGTTAATTATGCAGGGCCAGCTGAAAAATATGCGCCATATGAAAAAATGCGTATTGTAGCTGAAGATGTAGCACAGGAAATTCTTAGGGTATACAAAACTATTCAACATCAAAGCTGGGTAAAACTACAGGCATCAGCAGAAGAACTTCCGCTAAAGGTGAGAAAGCCCGACCAGCAATTAATTGAAAGGTCCAAAATGATCCTGGCAAAACCCGATACGGAAAAACCTTATCACGTACATGAAAAAATTTATGCTGAAAGGGTTTTACAATTACTTGAATGGCCTGATAAAATCAATGTCCTTTTACAAACATTTGCAATCGGAGATCTTGGTGTTGCTGCAATCCCTTTTGAAACTTTCACTGATACAGGATTTGAAATTAAGGCAAAAAGCCCCTTTAAAACTACTTTTACAATTTCCCTTGCAAATGGTTATTTCGGATATCTGCCCACACCTGAACAGCATAAACTGGGAGGATACGAAACCTGGCTAAGCACTAATAAAGTTGAAGTTGAAGCATCAAATATGATAGCAAAAAAGATAATTGACTTATTTTCAAATATCAGGTAAAATTTAATTAAAATATAAATATTGTACTATTTGTTCGAAAATATGAATCACACATGATTGGATTTATTAAGAAAGAAATGAAAAACAGATCTTTACCAGTCATGTGTATTCTTTTTTTTAAAATTTATCAAAGTATGGGCAAAATCAACCGCTTACCGGCATTTTACACAACATCTTTTTTAATTTTCTTACTTTTTACATTGTTTATTACACCAGCTTGTGAAAATTCAAGTAAAAATATTTTGGAAGTTGGTACTGCCATTATGGAAATCACTCCTCCCGTTGGATATCCAAGATATGGATATCCTCCTGTTATAAGTACGGGAGTGAAGGATCCGCTTAATGCAAGGGCTTTAGTATTAAAACAGGGAGATACGCAGGGAGCAATTCTTGTTTGTGAATTATTGGGTATTCCCCGTGACCTTAGCAGAATTGTAAGAGAAAGGGCTTCAAAAGCAACCGGCATTCCTTTTAATCATATTACTGTATCTGCAACACATAGTCATACGAGCCCCTGTGTTGTCCATGATTTTAAAGAATTTGCTGACAGGGGATCATCCGGCAGGCTAACTGAAGAAGATAAAAATAGCTATTTCTCTTTTCTGATTGATAATATGACTCAGGCAATAATTAATGCCTTTGATAACTTAAAACAAGTGGATATTATTTCAGGTATAGGGGAAGCCCCCGGTATTTCATTTAACAGACGTTATCTTATGACAAACGGACGGGTCTTATTTAATCCGGGCCGCTTGAATCCAAAAATTGTAAGTGTCGCCGGTCCGGTTGATCCCAGGGTACATTTTGTGATGTTCAGAGAATTGGAAAATAAAACATATACTGCTTCTCTGACAGTATTTGCAAGCCATTATGTTCGCGGGGGAACAGATTTCAGTGCAGATTATCCATTTTTTCTTCAGGAACGATTGAAAAAATTATTCGGCAATCAAATTACTTCTATCTTTGGATTAGGGCCTTGCGGAGATGTGAATACAGTAGATGTAACTAAAAAAAGTGAAGCTTCAATTAGAGAAATGGAATATGTGGAATTCGTTGGAAATAAACTGGCAGATGCAATTAATAGCGCACTACCCCAGGCAAAGAAAAGAAAACCTGATTTAAAGATATCTTCAAAAACTATTCATCTTCCTTTACAAGATTATACAGAAGAAGAATTGAAATGGTCAAAAGAAAGTAATGAAGCTCTATATCCTGAAAGGGCGTTCATGGAAAATAGAAGAAAATTAAAACTTTCGGTTTGGGGAGTTCAGCCTCCTCTTGAGTTTATGCGTAAATATGAGGCAATCCCTCCGGTTGTATCCGGAGAACCATGGAGATTGCCTGTAGAAATACATGTTTTTCAGCTTGATTCAGAAACTGCATTTGTAACAGTTCCTGGTGAGCTTTTTACGCAGTTTGGAATTGACCTTAAAGAGCGTTCACCTTATGCAAATACCATGCTTATTGAACTTGCCAATGCTGATATTGCCTATCTGCCTACAATAAAAGGATTTATTGAAGGTGATTATGAAGCTCTGAATTCAAGGCTGGTGCCCGGATCAGGTGAAAAAATGATAGATGTTGCTATTGAAATGCTGACAGAATTAAAAAATAAATTGTAAGTATAAATTATTTGCTGTTTTGCCGAATAAATGAGGATAACAGAGATAAATTCCTGTTAAATGTTGCAGTGGAAATAATTTCTGTTTCTATATATCTCTTATCCGGATCACCTGTTTGCATTCGGCCCTGTTCAACCCAACGCCCCTTATCATCCAAACTGCTGATTATTTCACGAACCCGTTCAGTATCCACTGTTTGAACTTTATTTCGTTCATCAAGGATGATATGTCTGTCTCCTTTAGTTGCACTCTCATAGTATTTTTTTATCATTTCGAGCCGTTCCTTACCGGGACCTTTAAAACTATAATGATTCGGCAGGTCCGTATCTTCATAAATAAGTGTATAGTCTTCCAGATCAGGGAATGCAGGTTCCGGGAGATTTGAATATCGCCTGGGTGCATTGAAATAAAGTGGCCTGTTTGTCTGAAGCTCATAAAAACGTGCAATGCGGTTATCAGGAAGTAACGATCTTTCAATCCAATCCAGTGCTTTTGGAACAGGCTCAATAAACCGGGTTTCTCCAGTTTCAAGATAAAGATCTATTAAAATTCGTATAACACCAAAGGTCTCCCCTCCGCTAATTGCCGGTGGCTCAAAACGACGGGCCCAGACAGGTTCCATATTAAAATTATATTGTTGGGCCCAGGCAGGCTGAGGATCAGGCATCTGGGCAAGAATTATAAAATCTCCGCCCTTTTTAGCGGATAATAAATATCGTCCATCACCATAAGTATTATATGCCTTGATCATTGTCTTTATAGCATCTGCAATAGTATTATCATTAAATGTATAAAAATTACCATAAGACCCGCCTGGAAATTTACGTGACCAGGATTCGGGATATCTTGCTTTCATAACAGGAAATTTTTCAGGATCCGGGGCTGCACTAAAGCCCTGGGGCCATGCTCCGTTTGGATACTGAACATTAACAAGTGCCTCTAAACCATATAAAACTGCCCGGTGAATTTCATTATCTTTAAAATTCAGTGCCTGATCTGCCATCATAAGAAATTGCAAAGCACTTTGGGTTTTATTATCATCGAGTGTAGAACGATTCCTTCTGCGGCCGGTAATTGTATCTCCATTTTCCACATCCCTCCTGTAATGCCATTTTTTGCTTTCAGAGGGATCAAAATCAATATATTCAGACCATCCTCCCGATTGTAACTGTCCCCAGGCTAATCCATGTGCAGTTTCGATTGCACAATTTAAAAAAAACGTATCTCCTGTGGCATTGTAGGCATCCATAAAGGCCATGCCAACAGCGGGGGTACCTGGTGGCTCTAACCACGCCCTTGTAGGAGTAGCAATCTCTTCTCCTTCCCGCATAGAAAAATCAGTCTTGTATTTATAAAGATAACCACCATTACATGCAACCTCTGTGCGAAAATAATGCGCAGCTTTTCGCATAGCCTTATGAGCCTGTCTGACAAGTACTTTTTCTTTATTTACCGAACAAGATGCTAAAAAAGTTCCTGATAAAATAAATATAACAATAACCCTTAAAGCCAAATAGATATTTCTCATTATTGAATTAAACTAAAGTATGATACAAAATTTTAATTGCCAGACATGGAAAAAAAGAGTAGTATCCGGATCAACATTCCTTTAAAAGGAATTCAAAGTTCCTAAAACCTAAACATATTATAACTTATCTTTTACAAATAAAAAGAAAAGAAACAGTTAATCTTAATAAACCACAATAAAATAAAAAAGAAATAATGGGAATATCAAAATAAGTATTAATTATTTCTTATCATAAACAAGTTTTGTTTTCCTTTCACCTCCCTGCTGCATAGACCTTGTTGTATTGATCACGAGTGATTTACCACCATCTGCCAAAGTCCATACTTCAACACTTTTTGACTCTCTTCGCTGATTATCAAATTCAAAAGTACTAATAGTTGTAATAGTAAGTGATTTATTATCGGATGACCATACAGCCGTGGATTTACTGGATCCTCTGCCCGAGGTGTTTGCAGATTCTTTTCCATCAAGGGTATAGTTTGAAGAAAATGTCCGTGTTTCACCCTGTCTGGAGGTTTCTCTTTGAACTGTAAGAGTATTCCCAGCCTGCTTGATTGTTAATGTCCCTCCCATACCAAATGGTCTCTGGCCACCCTGGCCTGAAGGCTGGCCAAGTTCACTTTTTTGTTGATTAAAACTCCATGTACCACTGAAATTAGGCTTTTGTGCTTCAATATTCAAACTAAAAGCCATTAAAAAGAGACTGGCTAGAAAAAAGGAAAAAACACACGTATAAAGATTACGTGAGAAACGGAAATTACAGTTTACATTTTTCATTTTATTAAAAATTTATTGGTTTATAATAATTTAGACATTTAAAATTATGAAATTATTCCATAATATATTTAAAGTCAAAATTGATTCATTAATAATTTATCTTCCCTGAATCCAATAATTTGCCTTTGCAAAACAAGGCTTTCCATTAAATGTAATTCCTTCCACAATAATTTCAGCTTTTCCGGTATCATCACTGTTGAAAAATGATACAATACAACTTCCGTCAGAGTCTAATTGAAGATCCGGCCCCCAAAAAAGAGTTGCTCTCTGGTCAGTAACAATTTTATTATCTCCAGGATTATTAAAATCAGGTGAATAAAATTTCTTAGCTTTTGCATAACCTTCTATGCTCTTAGAAATTACATCAAATAAAGGAGTATCAATAATAATATTTTCTCCCCGTCTGGTATAAATGGCAATAACTCCATTTCCACCTCTGACTCCAAAAACTGCAGTGTTTGAAGCATCCTTTAATACTTCAATTTTATCAACTACAACCAAAGGAATATTTCTTGCTGTAATCACATCTATTTCTATTCCGTCCAATAATATTAGAGGAGGGGCCTGTGCCCTTCTGATAGAAATATTATCGCCTTCAATATATAAACCCGGAACCATACCTTGCAAAAACATAAAAAGATCTGAATAGGAAGTATTAGGATAATCATCCATATCAATTACATTATTAGCCTGTGAATATAGCCTGAAATGACCGTCATCTTTTTCTTTTTTATGGCCAACAATAGTTACTTCATCAATCAAAATATGATCCTTATCGAAATTAAAATAACTGTTACTGATAAATCTTTCATATGCTTTTGAATTATATGAAACAAGAACTGAATCATTCAAGCTAAATATGTCATTTGCAGGAAAATAAGGTGGAGGGCTTATGACGTAATTTGCATCAACTAATCTGGAATTCTGTTTATTGTTTTTATTTCTTGATTGTACAAAAATTTTTGTACTGTCATACAGGATCAGATTATCAAAATGAAAATAACCATTTGAATCAGTTGTAGCCTCAAGTAGTATATATTCATTCGGCACAAAAAGGATAATATTCCCGTCATTAAGTGCCCGGTTTAATAACAATCTTTGTGCCTGCCCTGATATTGTCAGTCCTTGTTCCTTTTCATATTCTATATTTTTCAGGCTATCGACAAATTCGGAACTCCAAATATAACTTGTCCAACCCTGGGTAAGGAAAAGAAGGTCTAAATTTTCCTTTATATTATCGTAAGAATTAGAAAAATAATATCCCGGATTTTCAATTTTTCCCCTTATTTCAGATTCAAGGTCTAAAAATGAAATAATATTTTCTGAAGGCATTTCATTTATCCCTGACTGATCTAAATTTACAACAGCAATTGAAAAGCTGCCTGAAAGGGGACTGTCATCTGAATTTGTAATCTTTAAATTAATCTCTGTTTTCTCACGGGTTTTAAATATCTCCTTGTCCATACGGATGTCCATGTGTATTTGATGATCTTCAGGTATCAAAAATAATCTTTCAGCTAAAGGTGTAAAATTAGTATCCAATAAAATAACCTGGTTTATTCCGGGACGGAAATTTTTACTATGAATAAAAATTCTGGTATAAATCCTGCTAATCTCTTTTTCCAGATAAAATGTAATTTCACCTTTAGATTTTATAGCGAGATAATAAGTCTTTGTTCTGTCAGTTTTTAATAAATCACAAATCCTGAAATGAACCATTGTACCGGTCATGCCCAGATATTGTAAAAGCGGCTTGTCTATTGCGGAAGGAAGCATAAATGTATCAGCAGGAAAATCGTCTAAAATTGCATAATATGAATTTGCTTCCTGTGGCTGAAAAACAATTTTACCCATACCCATATGAGTACTTTGGATAGAATCAATAAAATTTCCTGAACGGTCTATTATTATACCTTTTTTATTAATCCCTTTTCCATCATATCCTGAAATTTTAAATGCAAGGACATTAGGCAGGTTATTGGAAAGATAACCTCCTTCAGGCATAAATCTGAGATCAACCAATGAACGGTGCTTAGCCTGTTCAGATACATTTAAGCTTGTTTGCCCGTCCTCAGTATGTAACTTTTCGCCCTTTAATTGAAAATAATTAATTATTATTTCTTTTTTATAAAAGGAATTAATACCAAAATTTTTCAGATAATTAGTATAAGCATAGATTGTGTAAGTACCTGTTTGTAAACTATCCGGAATATTAAAGCTTCCACGACCGGTACCGCTTTCAATTAAAAATGGTTTATGTATTAATGTCTCTCCGAATGGGCTAACTAAATCAACATACACAGTATTTATACCCCACACTGGAATATGTGTTTTCCCGTCTAAAAGATATATTTTAAACCAGATATCATCTTTTATGGAATAGATATTTCTGTCAATGTGAAGATAAACCTTTTCATATTGAATTTTTGAAAGCTTTTCATTGCACTGCATGAAAAAGTCAACTTGTGAATTTACATATTTACTGCCGGCAAATATGAAAAGTAGCTGTATAAATATAGTCTTACACTTATTCATTTAAAAACATATAGTAAGCCAAAGCAGGAAAGAAATCAATTCTCTTAAATCATATTATATTCTTTTCAATATTCACAATTTGAAACCTGGAAAAATTAATTTATGAATTTAAATTAGTCAAATACTTTTTTTCCTGCAATTTAAAAATCTTATATACTCTTCAGCAAATCTTTTACCCATTATCCTTTGACCTTCTGAATCAAAATGCACTTTATCTCCTTTATCTTTCAAATCATGTGTTGTAATCACAAATGAATTAGGGTCATTAAAAGCATAATTTCTAAGTTTCTGGTTAATTTGCTGCCAGTTCTCATTATTTTTGGAGAATGCTCCTAATTCTCCCATAATTATGGGTAAAGTATCGTTTTTAACGATAGACCTGAAAATCGAAAATAATTCTGATAACCTTTCCTCGTGAACCTGTATTCCTGCTTCATTTGCATCACTTTCTCCCTGATGCCATAAAATACCTTTAATGTGTCCGTATCGGGCGCCAAATTCAGCCTTTTCACGAAAATTTGAAAGCAATTTCACATCTCTAAAGGTTGAATCGCCAATCCAATGCAAGATTGAACTGCCTCCAACAGCAGTTGGAATTAATAGAATTTTGATGTTTTTAGGAATATCTTTTAAAAGAGTATTTCCAAAAGATAAGCCACAATCCAGTCCTGAAACAGAAGGCTCATAAAAATGTAAAGGTTCTTTAGCTAAAATAAGTTCTCCTTCTTTATTAAGCGATAATATCCTTTTATGCGGTATAGTATCATTAGGTTCAACAAATCCACGACCAGCCATATTTGACTGGCCCGCCATTAAAAAAACCCAAACCCTGTTTTTATTGGGGACCTTTTTGACTTTTTCAACAGAATGCGGAAAATTGACAGTTCTTTTATCAACCTGAAATGAAAATGAAATTATTGTAATAAATAACAACACTATTAAATTATGCTTCATAGAATAAAATTTTTATTTTTCAGTTAATATTTCCCCGGTGGACTTTTTCGTAATTCATTTGGTATGGGCCAAATACCATCGGGATATAAATACAGCAAAGCTGCATGTATTACTGAATTTCTGTCTTCATCATCAATCCGGTATGCATACATCCCGGGAGGAAGCAGATTTCCCTCATCATCTTTTCCATCCCAATACCACCAGTAATAACCCCAATTAAGTGGTTTTTCCTTAAATAAAGTCCTCACACATTGAATATTTGCAGTATTATATATATTATAAATCCGAAGACTCGCATTTACTGTAACGTTTGTTGAATCCTGAAGCCGTACCCAGAAATCCGGCCTCTTCCAAAAACCATGACCCTTTTGTAGCTGACCACCTAATCGGTGATAAATATGTTTTCCTGTTGAAGTGCTTGCAGGCTCATAAAAATAAAAAGAAGATTTATCATCATATTGATAAGTAATCAAAGCTGTACTTCCTCCCATATCTTCTGCCTCAAAACGAATATAATTTTTTCCATAAGCGAGGCCCGGCATAGCCCAGGGACTCATTTGAAGTTCTGAAATTATTTCCACACTGTCTAAACCTGATCCTTTACCTTCAAATTCAAACTTCACCCAATAACTCGATTTAGCCGTAATAGAAGCAGTCTCATATTCCTTTTTTTCAGGATCGAGTTTTATCCAGGTCAAATCTGCATATACAGTATCAGCACCAAGATTTTTTCCGGGGATGGTATTGCTGCGGGCAATGTAAACATTCCCCCTTGTTTTAAACCATGCCTTGAAATCAGCTCCTACATGATACCATGGATAATGATTAGAAGCAAATATAATAAATGAAGCTTTGGAGGGATCAACAGGAACCAGGCCTTTTTTTGTCCGCTGAACATTACTTTGTTCTACAACAAATGGCTCATAAAGATCATTATGAAAACTTGGCCTGTATGTATATGTTACACTTCCGTAATCAACCCAGTTCCTTGGAAAGCGTCCTTCATAAGTATCATACCCTACACTGGTAGAATCATAGCGTCCTTTCATATCAAAATACATTGTCATTTTCTCACCGGGACGAAGATCACTATATTTAAAATTTATCAGATAATCTGATTCATAAAATTTTGGGGGATATATTGATTGCCCAAGGGGACATTTTGCTGAATCGGGACTGAAACATCTGCCATAATAACCTGTTCGGCCGATATATTTATTTACCGAATCAATTGGTGAAGGGTCTTTCTTTAGTTCTGCCCAGGTCGCCAGGGTTTTTCCATCCATTTTATAATGTGCTATCTGAGTTGTGGGAGAACCGTTGTAATCATGCCATGTCCCATCCCAGAATGCCCCGCCAACAGTATGGCCTCCCATGGAATATTTACAACCATACATATCTGCATCAGGTATTTTAACAAGAATGGGATTTACAACATCATGAAATTCACCGCACATAGCACTTCCGTAGACATTTAATAGCCTTGGGCCATTTCCGTGATGATAACGACCAGGATAAGGATTAGGTTGTGGCTGTTTATTATTCAATTCCGATCTGTGAAAATTCAACATAGACCATTCCAAAGCTCTGAAAAATTCTTGTTCCTTGGTAAGGGCTCCCTGTGTAATATTTTTTGCCAGGGAAGTATAAGCTTTTGCACTACCGCGAAAATCCCATCCCTGAGGTCCAAATAAATATGGGGCAGTTATGACACCATTACCCGTATTTTCAATGCTTATGGACAAATTACGGAGATTTACCGAATTGACTTCTATTTCTTCTGTATGATCCCCGGATGATACCATATAGCTGTATGAACAAATATTTACCGGTGAAGGCGGAGGATATAATAAAATGTCAGTATCATTGATTTCCTCAACAGTATAATTCTGAACCCGGGATGAACATCCGCATGACGTTAAAATCAATGCTATCGTGAGTAATAGGATATTGCTGTCTGGTTTCATAATAAAGTAGATTTTATATAAAAATTTAGAATATTCTTGTTTATCAATGTCATAATATCAAAATGCAGGCGGCCCTTTTCTCCATTCATTTGGAAGTGGCCAAATACTATCCGGATAAAGATACATGAATGCGGTATGAATTAATTCTTCTTCTGCTCCTGCATCAATTCTGTATGCATACATTCCCGGGGGGAGTAAATTTCCTTCGTCATCTTTCCCATCCCAATACCACCAATAATATCCCCAGTTAAGCGGTTTTTTGTCAATAAGTGTCCTTACACATCTTATATTGGAAGTATTCTGAACATTAAAAATACGAACAGTTATATCAACTTTAACATCTGTAGAATCAATTAAGCGAGGCCAGAAAGCTGCTTTTTTCCAATTGCCAAAAGTGTGTCCAAGCCTTCCTCCAACCCTGTGATAAATATGTTTGCCTGTTAAGCTGGTAGCCGGTTCATAAAAATGGTAAGGTGAACTTTCATCATAAGTATATGTAATTTGTGCATTACTTCCTCCCATATCATCAGCTATAAAGCGTATATAATTTTTTCCATATAATAAGCCCGGCATCGCATATTGGCTCATCTGAAGGTCCGAGGCAATTTCAACGCTATCGAGCCCTGATCTTTTCCCGCTAAATTCAAATTTCACCCAAAAACATGATTTGGCAGTAATGGAAACTGAATCATATTCACTGATCCCGGGATCAAGTTTTGTCCATACAAGATTTGTGTAAACAGTATCTGCGCCAAGATTATAACGCCCCGGAATGGTATTATTCCTGGCAATATAAACATCTCCGCCATTTTTAAACCAGGCCTTGATATCAGCTCCCACATGATACCATGGATAATGATTTGAGGAAAAAACGATATATGAAGGCTTTGAGGGATCAATTGCCCTTAGGCCTTTTTTGGTCTGTTTAATATTTTCCTTCTCAACAACAAATGATTCATATATGTTATTTCTAAAATCTGGTTTATAAGTATAGACAGCATGACCGTAATCAACAAAATTTCTGGGTGATCTGCCGTTGTATTCATCATATCCTTTGCTTGTTGAATCAAAGCGCCCGCCCATATCAAAATACATAGTCATCTTTTCATTTGGACGCAAATCACTGTATTTGAAATTAATAAGATAATTTGACCTGTAAAACTCTGCAGGATATTCAGTTTTAGTTAAAGGACATTTCACTGAATCAGGATGAAAACATCGTCCATAACTCATTCTATTACCCGTATATTTATTCACGGAATCAATCGGTGAAGGGTCTTTTTTCAATTCAGCCCAGGTTGCAATTGTTTTTCCATCCATCTTATAATGTACCATTTGAATATCAGGAGTGCCGTTAAAATCGTGCCATGCGCCATCCCAATACACTCCGCCTGATGTATGTCCTCCCATGGTATATTTACATCCATACATGTCTGCATCAGGGATCATAACGAAAACAGCATTTGTAACATCCTGAAATTCTCCACACATACATGCCCCGTAATGGTTTAACAATCTTGAGGCATTTGAAGCATGATGATAATTAATATATGGATCAGGTCTCCGTGAAATATTACCCAATTCAGCCCGGTGAATATGTAATGCAACCCATTCAAAAGCCCTGAAAAACTTTTGTTCCTTTGTCAGATTACCCTGAGTAATATTTGATGCAAGAGATCTGAATGCTGTTGAATCTCCCCTGAAATCCCATCCCTGAGGGCCAAAAAGATGAGGTGAACGTATTACTCCGCTACCTTTATTTTCTATGCTAACAGATAAATTTCTCAGGTTAACAGAGCTTATCTCTATCTCTTCCACATGATTGCCTGAATTGACAAAAAAAGTAT
>CAZLXM010000072.1:0-20790 GCA_964563105.1 uncultured Bacteroidaceae bacterium | reverse complement strand
GCCCTTCTATTATGGAACCTGAATATTTTGGAACGGGAGCTTTTATATTATTTTCAACATTCTTATTGGTGATCGTAGCGGCCTGTCCTCCGTCGGCTGTCCCCAGCGGATTTTGTGAAGGTTTAGTATAACTTACGGTTATATTGTTACCAAATGATATTGCATTTGTCAGTGTTAATCTCACTTTAGTTCCTGAAATTGTAACAGAGCTTATTGCCCTTGAAATATTATTTACTCTTACAGAGAAAGCCGTTACTGAAGGAGCTGGTGTGATAAGTGGAAGGTCATAATTCATTTCCACCACTGCAGGGTTTGCATCTTCTACCGTAGCATTTATGAATACCGGATTTGGAGGGAGGATCTTGTTTTCGGCAATTTGTTCGCTGAATGGACCTGCTATACCCCCGTCGGCTGTTTGCAGGGGCTGTGAAGCCGGTTTGTTATATGATATGCTGATTACATCGCCGTATTTTGCAGGGTTGCTTAATTTGAGGGTGACAAGCGTCCCTGAAATATTTATATCCTGAACTGCAACTGTTGTTGAATTTACTTTTACATTGAATGCAGATACAGACGGAATTATATTAGTCAGCGCAATATCATAGTTTAGCCTTATAATATCCGGTGCAGCATTTTCAACCGTAGCATTGACAAATACCGGCACTACCGGGAGTACATTATTTGTAACCGTCTGGTTGTTTATTGCATCAGCCTGTCCGCCCTGAGATGTTTGCAGGGGGTTTGTTGCCGGTTTTGTGTAGGATATCCTTACATTATCCCCATATACTACCGGTGCAGACAGATTGAGCAATACTTTCGGCCCTGATATTGTTACTGAGCTTACTGCCCTTGGCAGTGAATTGACCATTACTGTAAATGCATTTGCAGCAGGCCTGATATTTGCCAGTGCTAAATCATAGTTCAATTCCAGTATGTTTGCTGTATTATTTTCTATAACAGCCCCCATATTAACAGGTTTTACCGGATCAACCTGGTTATTGACAGTCTTCACTCCTGAACTTTCAGCCTGTCCTCCGTCAGATGTTTGTAATGGATTTGATGCCGGTTTAATATATTCAACTGTAACAATATCGCCATAAACGACAGGGCCTGCGAGCGTAAGGATAACTTTTCCGCTGTTTATTGATACTGAATTAACTGTTCTTACAGTTGAATTTACTCTTACAACAAAAGCACTTTTATCGGGTAAAATATTGCTAAGGGCTAAACTATATTGGATATTGATTTGAGAAGGCCTTTCATTTTCAACAGACGCGGTTTGCCAGACCGGAATTTCAGGATCTATATTATTAGTAACAGGCCTGGAAGAGATTGATGCTGCCTCTCCACCCGCCGCTGTTTGAATATAATTGACAGCAGGCTTATTATAAGAGATAGTAATATTATCGCCATAAGCTGCCGGGCTGGGAAGTCTCAGTAAAATCCTGCTTCCTGAAACAGAAATGCTGCTGACGGTTTTTACCTGATTATTTATCCTGACAGTAAATGCTGATGCCGGAGTAGCTACATTAGCCAGTATCAGATCATAATTTATCACTATAAGCGAAGGATCATCATTTTCTATGGAAGAGCTCTGGTATAAGGGATCGGCCGGAATAACATTGTTTGTTACAGGCTTTGCACTGAAATTCTGTGCTTCCTCGCCTCCGACTGCCCGTAGCGGATTGACGGATGGTTTTATATAGCTTACCGTTACAGAGTTTTCTGATTCAACCGGATTTGAAAGCTTTAACTGAACCTTATTATCTGAAATACTTACTGCTTCCACCGGTCTGAAAATAGAATTGACAAATACGCTAAAAGCATTAGCAGGGGGAATAACATTTGCAAGATCGAGACTTAAGCTGATTATAAGAATATCCGGATTTGCATTTTCTATAACAGAACTTACATATTCTAATATCAGTGGTTCAACGTTGTTTGTAACCGGTCGTGAACTAATTGACTCAGCCTGTCCTCCCGCACTTGTTTGTAAAGGATTAACAGAAGGTTTGGTATAAGTAATGCTGATTTTATCTCCATATACCACCGGAGACGACAAATATAACCGGACCTTATTCTCCGATATATTTAAAGCGCTAACTGTTCTTTCAGTGGAATTAACAAGTACTTTAAAAGCTGAAACATTTGGAAGGATTGCTGCCAGGTTCAAATCGTATGTTAATTCGATCATACCTGGTGTATTATTTTCTACAACAGCGCTTTGAAAAACGGGTAGCGGAGGTTCGACATTATTTTTGACAGTTTTTGCGGTAAATGAGGCAGTTTGCCCACCGGCAGGGGATTGCAGTGGATTGTTTGCCGGTTTGTTATATGCTATTGTAACTACATCTCCAAAGGCTATCGGGCTTGAGAGTGTCAGTCTCACTTTATTTCCGGTAACAGTAACATTATTAACAGCTCTGGCAACTGAATTGACCAGAACAGAAAAAGCCTGGCTTGCAGGGATAATGTTTGCCAGGGCAATATCGAATGACATTTCGATAATTGAGGCTGCGTTATTTTCGACCAGCGAATTAACATATTTAGGTTCGGGTGGTTTGAGGTTGTTTTTAACTGTTTGTGCAGTAATGGATTCAGCTTGTCCTCCTGTAGGAGTTTGCAATGGGTTAGTTGCAGGTTTGTTATATGCAACGGTAACTATATCGCCAAAAGCGACCGGTGTGGCAAGTGTGAGTTGTACTTTTGTTCCTGAGACAATGACAGAATTAACTGTTCTGGCTATTTTATTTACGAGCACCGTAAATGCTGAAGTTGCCGGCACTTTATTTGCAAGGGTCCGGTCATAAGTAATTACAAGTTGTGCCGGTGCTTCGTTTTCAATAACTGAGCTTACATAAACGGGTAAAACCGGAGTTGCAGCCGGCTGGTACTCGAAAGCTCCTATATCCGGAAGGCCGACAATTGGGTTACCATCAAAGTCCTCAGTGTATCCTAAATTAAGTCCGGCATTTATTGCCGGAGAATTTGGCTGGAGATGAAAATCGGTGGAACTAATGAAATTGGGATTGGCGGATATAGAGTTTTTATCCTGGGAAGAAAAGTTTTGCCATTGTGCTAATGTTCTGTATGTTGTACCATAAACTGTTGCAATTGAATTAGCTCCGTAATATAAATTATTATCCCAAACAATATCTATAGCCGGCCACACTATCTGAGCATATATGACGTAATTTGCAGCTCCCGCAAAAATATTATTTCTAATATAACAATTTTTTAGATTAGCAGTCATGTGGGCTGCTGAGAAATGTGACCTTCTAACCTGGCCCCAACGCTGATTTGATGCCCAATGCTTTCCTGCATCAACGCAAATGTTATTATCAAAATAAACACCATCAATTTTACCCTTGCCATTATCCTTACACCAAAACTCATAACTCATTTCACAATTTCTAATTATATTGTATCTGGCAATCCATTTTTTTACATCTACTGCATATGAATCATTAAGATATTGCCATGTAATACCGGCATCATATATTTGATCAATATAATTTTTTTCAATTAAAATATTTGAACAACTATACCAGCCTTCTATGGCATTTCCCATTCGTAAACTTCCGGTTGGTGATGTTTGTGCTCCACCAATCCATGATATATCACAATTTCGTATGGTAACATTATTATTATTACCTGATGTTGAAATACCATTATATCCTGCATATCGAATATCAAAATTTTCAATATTCACATTTGACACATAATAAGTAATATTAATTGTTGTAACTTTTAAAGCTACTTCTATATTTGAATAATAAGTTGCAGGATTACCAATTGAGTAAAGTGTTAATATTTTATTATCATAATTATAATAAAATTTACCTTGTGCATTTACGTCTCCTGATTTATTTACTCTTAAACCGCAACTTTCTTCATTATTAAAAATTAAATTACAAACTTCTATTGATAAACCTGCATTTTTGCTTAACCAAATATTACCACCTTGATTTGTCCAATCATTTGCATTATTTAATTGTATTGATCCAAATATTTTTGGTTTATCTCCTTGACCATAAGCGCTATAAATAATATTATTCCCGACGGTACCACTTTTAGGAATTAATTGATTATTCGTGTTTGTTACACGCCAAGTATCACCACGTTTAAAAAACACAATATCACCTCCCTTCAAGGAAGCTTTGTTAACTTTACCTATCGTAGCCCAGGCAGTGGCATCACTTTTGCCATCTGCATTGTCATTACCACCGTTTTTAACATAATAATCAGTGGCAGAAGAAATTAAACTAACTGAAAGAAAAATTGGTAAAATTAATCTATGCATTAACATCATATATTTTGACGAATAGGTTCTTATTATAGATTAATTAATATATAGAAATGATTAATAAATTATCTTAAACGATATAAGATTTTTTTTGTTGCACAAATATTGTATTTTTTATTGAAATTTTAAATAAATACATATTATTTTTTTTTCAACCTATTAATTACGAAAATAGTCGTAACATTTTCAGAAATTATAAAAACAAAAAATACAAATTATATTTTATATAAATCTGTTTTTTTAAAAAAATATTAAATGTTGTTATTTATTTTGTTGATATAGAATTTAAGTAAAAATTTTTTACAAAACTATATTTTTAAAAAGCGGTTATATTCAACCTAACTGTTCACTCCATTGTAACTTTCACTTATATTTAACGTATTTCATTTCATTCAAGATAGTTATTATATAAATTTAATAATTCACAAAATATTATTTTAATAAAATATAGTGCTTTACTAAATTTTATCTACTAGCTAAGTTAGAAAAATAGCATTATTTTTAAACGATGAACTTGAAACATAAAGGAAGGTAGTTTTCCTGATTTTTTATGTAAACAAAAAAATTATTTCAAGGGATAAAAAATATGGCATCACCTATAAACCTAAGTTAGTGTTTAGGGTTTTAGGCGAACATTATTTTAAATAAATGGAGAACGAATTATAAATTTATAAGAAATTTATTGTTATAGTTAATTATTTGATGCATGAAATACTATGTCGGAACTCGCGATTGTTATACCAGCTTATAAAGATATTTTTTTTGAAAGAACTTTGATTTCTATTAGCAATCAAACATGTAAAGATTTCACAGTCTATGTTGGAGATGATGCAGGTTCAGAAAATATTAAATTACTTTGTGATAAGTATGATAAAGATTTAAAATTAATTTATAAGCGATTTGAAGATAATTTGGGAAAAACTGATCTTATCGGGCAATGGGAAAGATGTATTGACCTGATAAAAGATGAAAAATGGATTTGGTTGTTCTCTGATGATGATATAATGGATATAAATTGTGTTGAAGAATTTTTTAAAACTATAAAAAAGAATCCGGAATTTGATCTTTATCATTTCAATGTTGATCTGATAGATGAGTTCGACAAGAAAATTACAGATTCTTTACATTTTCCTGAAATATTTCCAGTTGAAGAGTTTATAAGTTATAGGCTAGAAGGTCGTTTATATACCTTTGTGGTTGAATATATATTTAAAAAAGATACATTCATAAAATCAGGAAAATTTCAAAAATTTGATTTAGCCTGGGGTAGTGATGATGCTACCTGGATTAAACTGGGAAAATCAAAAGGTATTTTTACAATTGAGAATGCTCTTATACACTGGAGAAGGAGTACACATAATATTACCCCCAATGTTGAAAATTATGATATTCTTAAAAGAAAAACAGATGCCCAAATAGATTTTACAAAATGGATAATAAATTTTTCGAAAACCCACAAATTAAAAATTGATGACAAGATTTTGATAAATAAACTAAAAACGTGGTTTTTAAAGCAATTTGCAAACAATATACTTATTTATCCCAAAGAACATCAAAAAGAAATATTAGTCAAATTTCATAGTATTCCGGGACTAAAAAAGAGTAAAACAATGATAATTTTACATCTTTTTTATTATCAGTTTTTAGCAAGATATGGATTATTTAAAGTTTATATAAGAGATCATTTAAATGTTTAAGCAGTTATTAAAGAATAAAATATTTAAGAATTTTTCAATTTTAACAGTTGCAAATATTGCTGTTCAAATATTATCTATTTTATCCAGCATTAGATTAGCACGATTATTACAACCAGAGGGATATGGTTTTTTTAATATTTTGATGGTTCAGGCTTCAACTTTTTCCATTATCGCTGTTTATGGCTTGAGGCTTGTAATAATCAGGTATGTTGCAAGAAACAAATTTAATTCCAAATATTCATTTATTATCTCAAATAAAATACGTCTAGTTACTTCATTAATCGCCTTCTTAAGTTTAATAATTTATAATTCATTTTTAAATGACAAGCCATTAACCTTTTCATATTTAATGCTTTTAATGGTATATATAATGTTTATGACTTTTTGGGATACTATTGAAAGTGTTGCCTACGGAAATGAAAGGATGGAAGCTTCCGGATTGTTGAATGTCTTGTTTACAGTATTTTGGGTTATTACTATTTATACAATACCACAAAATATTTTTAATGTAAAAGTTTTATTGATTTCATTTATAGTTCTTCAAATTTTTAAAACTCTGTCTTATTATTTATGGTTGAATAAAGTAATTTTAAAGAAGGATCAGTCTTTTGAAATTGAGTCTGGTATTAATTATAAATATTTTATTAACGAGAGCAAATATTTCTTTTTATTATCTGTTTTTACAGCTTTTAGTAATCAGGTTCCCATACTCTTGTTAAATAATTTCTCTTCTTTGGAAGAGGTGGGCTTATTTAATCTTGGAAATAGAATTTTATCGCCAATGCAGATGGTTTTAAATACTGCCCTGACAGCGCTTTATCCCACCTTATCAAGGCTTGCTTTAGTAAATAAGGAACTATATGCAACAAGAGTAAAATCTCTTATTAACGTTTTGGTAATAATAGGGATTTGGGGATGTTTTTGTTTTACACTTTTCAGTCGTGAGGTTGTGTTGTTATTATATGGTGAAGCTTATCTTACATCTTCAAAAATGATTATAATTCAATGTTGGTACACTTTATTATTCGGAATTTTCTGTACTATTGGTACAATTTTTAATTCATTTGATAAACAAAAATTTGTAGCAATACTTTCAGTTATTTATAGTATACTTGCTTTTCCAATATTTTTCTTTTCTTCAAAATATGGTGCTATTGGTCTTGCGTGGGGTTTTGTAATTGGAGCTTACGTTAACATGACTTATCACTGGTTTTTTCTTAAAAAATTACTTAATCCATATATTTCTTTAAAGTACACTATAATATTATTTTTATTTATAATTATAAGTTCATTTTTATCAACATCCTTACCATTTGAGTTTAATTTTTCATTAAAACTAATATTTGGAGTATGTATTACTTTAATCGCTGCATATTTATTACGTTTTAAAGAATTGCCGAAGTTGTTAGTTAAAAATTGATTATTGTAAAATTTATGAATAAGAATCCTCAAATATATTTCATATACTTTCTGGTCCTTATTGCATTTAGTTTTTTTGATGCACAATTTCTAACCGGGAGAATGATATTATATTTTAGGTTATCAGTTATACTTTTTGTTTTTTCGATATCTGTACCACATTTTTTTCAAAAACCTTCCGGTTTTATTTTTCCTGTACAATTAATCCTTATTTCAATTTTAGTTTCTGTTCTTATGGCTGTTTTTACTTGGGAACAAAGTATAAAAAACACCTTACTTGCAACAATACCGTTTCTTTTATTTAGCTTCTTTTTTTATTTAAATACAATAAAAGTTCAAGTACAAGATATTGAAAAGATTATTTTAGTCTATGGAATTATTTATTTAATTTTATATTCCTTTCAACTTGCTGCCGGCGATAAGCTAATTTTTGGAAGCAAATTTCAATACTCAGCGTATATTATAAGATTGATATTTCCAGGAGGGGGTATTTTCTATCTTACTGTATTTATGGCACTAAGTAAGATAGATACCCTAAAACATAAACGAACTTTATGGGTAATATTTATTTTTCTCGGAGTTTTAGTTCCATTTTTACAGGCGACGCGCCAATTTATTGCCGGAGTATGTATTTTGTTTTTATATCATTTCATCAAAGATGTTTCAATATTTAAGAAAGTAATAATTATGGGTTTGTTTTTAGGATTCTTATATTTTGTTGCAACATCTGATCTTCCGGTTATTAAAGAGATCGCTTATTCGCATGAAACTACCATGGCTCAGGGTACGGAATATATTAGAATAGTTGCCGGCACTTACTTTATTAAAGAGTTCTCACCCAAAACCATAAATAAAATACTTGGAAACGGCGTGCCATTAAGTGGAACTGATTCATCCACAAGTGCTTTTGGTAGATATACACAAAACTTAGCCCAGATATACGGATATTATCTTGCAGATGTAGGTTTAATTGCAATTTATGTAATGTTTGGTATTTTTGGAGTGTTGGGATATATTCTTATATGGATTAATAGTTTTGTTTTGCCTGTGCCAAAAGAATACTTATATGTAAAATACTATTTATGGTTCCTTTTAATTACATCATTAACATCTGATACAATCTATTCCAAATTTTATTTATTGCCAACTGTTTTTGCGATCTATATTTTTCAATCTGTTTCACCTAAATTAAACAATAATATCTTTTAGTAAATCTATAATTAATAATACAATTTTTTATAAACAATGAATTGAATTTGAATGAAAAAGATAGCACTTATAACATTTCATCACCCTGAAAGTACTCTTCCTCTTGTAAAGTATCTTGCTAAAAA
Organism: uncultured Bacteroidaceae bacterium; assembly: GCA_964563105.1. Classification (GTDB taxonomy): domain Bacteria; phylum Bacteroidota; class Bacteroidia; order Bacteroidales; genus CAYVTV01. The sequence continues at coordinate 12,034 of CAZLXM010000072.1, read as the reverse complement.
AGGTAATACCGTTGACTACTATTATATAGCAGCATACAGATTTAAGTGTGATGCAGCTTTTGACTTTGGAGGTAAAGTAGACAGATTAGGAATAATGGATCTCTCTAAAAAAAGAATTCCGGATATGTATAATTATATGGAGTCTGACAGGGTCAAAATTCATATTATTGGTCTATTGCCCGGTAATTTAGAATATTTTGGATATTATTTTAGAAATGTTTTATTTATTTTTCAAATAAATAAAATCATCTTAAAACTTGCCGGAAAAAAAATACGAAAAAAAAATTATGACACAATTAATATAGTAGGGCAGGAAAAATTATTAAAAACATTACATAAGTCAATAAAACATAAAAATAAGTTTCATACTTTCCATGAAATAAGTGATCATTTAACAGGGGATATTAAACATAAAGAACTTCTGAATTATATTTTTAAAAATAAGATTAAAATTATTGTTCATTCACAAAATACTTTTGACAGAATTTCAAGTTTAAATAATTCAAATAATAATACGATTAGCGTGATTCCTTTTGGTTTGTTTGAAACATATAAATTATTCGATAAGGGTTTAAAAATGTTTGATGATATCGAGAATATCCTTCTTTTTTATGGTTTTATGAAGCCTTATAAAGGACTTAATGTTCTCATTGAAGCTGTAGAAATCCTTAAAAAAAGGACTAATAATTTTAAAGTTGTTATTGCGGGAAGTGGCACAATTGCTAATAAAGATCTTTTAGAAAAAGATGATTCATATATTATTATTAATCGCTATATAACTAATGAGGAGATAGTTGCTCTTAATAAAGCTGCTAAAATCATTGTTTGTCCATATTTATCTGTTTCACAAAGTGGTCTTATCCCTACCTCTTTTGTATTTGAAAAACCAATAATTGCTTCAAATATAGGAGCTTTTAAAGAAACTTTAATTGATGGTTACAATGGTTTATTTGTAGATACTGGATCACCTGAAGACCTTGCTGAAAAAATATTCAAATTATTGAATGATGAAACTTTATATTTACGCTTAAGTGAAAATATTAAAAATTTCGGTAAATCAGAAGAGTATGGCTGGGTATCAATTGCAAATAAGACCTTTAATACTTATTTTGATTCTCATTAAATTATTTAGCAAATAAAATTATATGGAGAATAACCCCATATTAATTGTTTTAGGCAGTTATACTTATCCTAAAGGGAGCGCACCTGCTAATCGTATCCATCTATATTGTAAAGCCTTAAGAGAAGTTAATGGTAAGTCAATGGTTATTAACCTTGATTCTCCATTTAATTCTCAGCAGGAATTTAATTATGCCGGCAGATATGAAGGGATACCTTTCTTTTTTTCACGAAAAACATATATAAGAAAAAATAATTTCTTCACACGAAATATTGAAAGGGTATCAGGACTGTTTAATGCTTGTGCTGTCATATTGAAATTCAGAAAAAGAAAAAATACAAAAATCCTTGTACTTTTTTATTCTATTCTGCCTGCAGATGAAATTATCTTGTATCTTTTTCTCAAACTTTTGAGAATTAAAATTATCAGAGATATTAGTGAAGCTCCCAATTATCTGATATTGAACAAAAAATTCATAAGACTACATTCATTTTTTTTAAAATATTTCAAATTAAAAAGATACAATTTTCTTATCGTTATATCAGATTATTTAAAAACATTTTATTCAAACATCTTTTTGGCCGGGAAAATATTCCAGATACCAATCCTTGTTGATATGGACAGGTTTAAGGACACTTTAAAAACAAATTCCTTTATTGATAAAACTTTTACTTATATTGGATATATGGGTGGAAATAAAGATGGACTCGAGGATTTATTGGATGCGTTTGCAATTGTAAGAAAAAGAATGAGTAAAGTGCGTTTAAATCTCGCTGGAACAGCAGAAGAGGCGGATTTAAACAGAATAAAGGAAAAAATAAATCAGCTGGAATTGTCAAATGACGTTTATTTACCAGGACAGGTTGAGAGTAATGAAATTCCAATCCTCCTTGCAAATTCAGATATTTTAGTATTGGCCAGACCTGATACTAATCAGGCAAAAGCCGGATTTCCCACAAAACTTGGAGAGTATCTTGCATCAAAAAGGCCTGTAGTAATTACAAAAACAGGGGAAATCCCAAAATATCTTGAAGACAGAAAATCAGCCTACCTTGTTGAACCGGGTAATATTCATGAATTTGCTGAAAAAATGTTACTTGCAATTAATGATCCCGAAGCTAAAAATATTGCTGAAAATGGTTATAAGATTGCTGCGAAAAATTTTGATTATAAATTATATGGCAATAAAATAAAGGAAATATTTAATCATTCAAAATAAATTGGTTTTCCGTGAAAATATTATTTTTTATAGATTGTTTAACATCGGGAGGAAAAGAAAGAAGGCTGATTGAATTATTAAAAAGCCTTGTGAAGATACCTGAAATAAGATTTGAATTGATTTTAATGAGTAAAGAGATTCACTATAAAGAAATTCATGAACTCAATATAAAAATTCATTATATTATAAGAAAATCCAAAAAAGATCCGGGAGTATTTCTGTCATTATATAAAATTTGTAAAATTTATAAGCCAGACATAATTCATTGTTGGGATAGTATGACTGCCGTTTATTCTGTTCCTGTTTGCAAATTAATGGGTATAAAATTAGTGAATGGAATGGTCACTGATACACTTGTTTCTAAAAATATTTTTAACAAATCGTGGCGCAGGGCAAGATTGACTTTCCCTTTTTCAGATATTGTAGTAGGAAATTCTCTGGCCGGTCTTAAGTCGTACAGGTCTCCTTCCGGAAGATATGTTTGTATATATAATGGTATGGATTTGAGCAGGTTCACTGACCTGCCTGATCCTTCCACTATAAAAAGAAAAATTTTTGGAAATGATATAGAAGATTTATTCATTGTGGGTATGGTTGCCAGATTTGAAAGGCAGAAAGATTATCGAACACTTATTAATTCAGCTATATCTCTTTTATCTGAAAATATTAACATTAGATTTATTTTAGTTGGAGGAGGAATGGAGTTAGAGACAATAAAATCTTTGGTACCTGATAACTTGTCGGATAAAATTTTATTTTTAGGAACGGTGAATAATGTAGAATCAATTATTTCGATTTTTCATGCAGGTATATTATTAACAAATGTTACCATACATGGTGAAGGAATATCTAACTCCATTCTCGAATATATGGCTCTTGCAAAACCTGTAATAGCCACAAAGGGCGGAGGAACAAATGAGCTTGTTATTAATGGAGTAAATGGTTTTTTAATAAACCCTGGCAGTATAAGTGAACTTAAAGAGAAAATTAAAATATTGATAATCAATAATGAACTGGCAAAAAAATTAGGAGACAAAAGCAGGCAACTAATTAATGAAAAGTTTGATATCAGAATTATGACTGAAAAATATATTGAATTATATGATTCTTTATTAAAAGAATAACTAATTTAATTGTATTTTGTTAATTAATAGCATCTATACAATTGAACCTAAAGATGGATAAACGTGTCTCAATATTGACTGCCCGTATTATAGGGGAGGAGAAATGGCAGGAAAATTCTAAAAATATTTTTGAATTGTTTCCATTTTCCGAAAACAAAAATATTCCTGTCTTTGTAAGAAGATTCGTTTTAAAATTATATAAATTTTTCAATAAATTTGATTTTATAATTGGTGCCAGGCTTTTTCTTAACCGGAAGAACTTTAATGTTATTATTTCAAATTCCATCAATCAGGCTATAATGTATTCCTTTTTATCCATGATTTTTGGTAAAAAAAATAAAATTCATATTTTAAATGAGATATATTTTCAGGCTCCAATAAGCCTGAGACGAAAATTAAGACCGGCTGTTTTTAAAATATTTGTAAAAAATGTTGATTATATGAGAACTAGTTCAAATAAGGAGATTGATAATTATTCAACACTTTTAAATATTGATAAGAACAGGTTTTGGTTTTTACCTTTTCCCACCACAATTTCGCATCCTGAAATTATAAATACAGATGAGAATTTTATTTTATCCGCGGGGAAACAATTCAGGGATTATGCTACTCTTATAAAGGCTACTAAGGATTTAGATATTAAATTGGTTATTATAAGTGATAATAATAGCATTAAAGATATTGAAGTTAGTGAAGAAGTGGAAGTTTATAAAAATATTCCGAAAAGTCATTATCTGGATTTTTTATCAAGATCAAAATTAGTTGTTGTTCCATTAGCAAATGATTTTACTTCTTGTGGCCAGATTACCGTTCTTGAAGCAATGTCTTATGGGAAGCCTGTAATTACAACTAAAGTTGCCGGTACAATGGATTATATTGTAGATGGTAAGACAGGAGTTTTTTATAAAATTGGAGATGTTGATGATTTGAAAAATAAAATTATATATTTACTTGATAATGAGGATGTAAGAGCAGTAATAATTGAACAGGCTTTGCAAACAGTAAAATTAAACTTTACCCATCAATTCTTTGTTTCACAATATTTAAAATTTATTGATGAAAAATTTCAAAAATTAAACAGATAATATCATTGTGTAAAATAGAGTGTAAAATTTTAAAATGAATATTTTAATTGCTAATTGGTCATGGTATCCAAGTGGAGGAGATTGGACTTATATTAAGAGTATTTGTGATTTATATGAATTAAACGGCCATCACATAATCCCTTTTTCAGTTCATAACGATAAAAACTTTCCTACGAAATATGATAAGTTTTTCCTTGATCAAATTGATTATAAGGTATTAAATACAAATAAGAATCTTCGATCTGGTTTTCAAGTTCTTAAAAAGTCTCTTTATTCCTTCGAAGCCAGAAAGAAATTATCATTATTATTAAAAGAGATTAAAGTTGATATTGCACAATTGAATAATATTAATAATTATCAGACTCCCGCAATTATTCCGATCCTTAAAAATCATAATATACCTGTGGTATGGAGAATTTTAGATTATAAATTATTATGTCCGAACACAACTTTTGTAAGTAATGATAAAATTTGTGAAGAATGTTTTAAACATAAATATTATAATTGTGTAATCAAAAGATGTAAAAAAGGATCTTTTTCTGCCAGTTTAATTGCCGCTATGGAAAGTTACCTGTACTATCTTTTACCATATTATAAACAGATAGATATGTTTCTTTTTCAAAGCCAATTTTCTCGCGATATATTTATTAAATATGGATTTGATAAATATAAAATGGAAATAATTGAAAATCCTTTTGATAGTAATAAAAGCGAGCCTAATTATAATAACAGGAATTTTATTCTTTATTTTGGACGACTTGAAAAAGTGAAAGGAATTTACACCCTTTTAAATGCCATGAAAATGTTGCCTGATATAGAACTTAGAGTAATAGGTGATGGTACTGAATACAATAATTGCATAAGATATATTGAAAATAAATCTATTAACAATGTTACTTTCTTAGGTCCAATGTGGAATGAAGAATTGACCTCTGTATTAAAAGATTGTAAATTTGTAATTGTTCCTTCAGAATGGTATGAACCAAGTCCATATGTGGTTTTACAAACATTTTCATATTCTAAACCTGTAATTGCATCAAATTTAGGTGGATTAAATGATATGATAGAAAATAAAATAAATGGGTTAACTTTTAAAGCTGGTGATCCAAATGATCTTGCCGATAAAATTAATTTGCTTTATAATGATGATGAACTAATATATAAAATGGGTAAAAATGCAAGAAAAATCTTAAATGAAAAATATAATGCCGAACAGTATTACAATAAAACCATGAATATATTTTACTCATTAATTGAACAAAATAAAATTAAATGAATGCTCTAATAATAGGAGGTAATGGATTTATCGGGTCGCATCTTGCTGATTGTCTAATAAAAAATGGCCATTCCGTTAGAATTTTTGATGTAAATAAAGAAAAATTCAGGGAGCCCTTAATTAATGTTGATTATAGAATAGCGTCTGTTGAAAGTATAGCTGATCTTTATGAATCTTTGCTAAATATTGATATAGTTTATCATTTGGCAAGTACTTCTGTTCCAGGTTCTTCTAATATTGATATAATTTCAGATTTAAATTCAAATTTGATTTCTACTATTCAGATATTAAATCTATTGGTAAAACTGAATATCAAAAGAATTGTTTTCTTTTCTTCTGGTGGAGCTGTTTATGGTAATGTCGGATCTTATACAGCAATTCATGAGGAATTCAATATAAAACCAGTTTCCTCTTATGGTATTGTTAAAGCTACTATAGAGAATTATTTATTTCTTTATCAGAAACTGCATGGATTAAATCCGTTGATAATAAGGCCTTCAAATGCTTATGGTCCCCGTCAGGGTCATTATATGGCTCAGGGAGTTATTTCAACCTTCTTACAAAAAATAAAAAGGGATGAAAAATTAACTGTATTTGGAGATGGCTTAAACATTAAAGATTATATTTATATTACTGAGCTAGTAGATATCAGTTATCAGTTAAGTATGAAAAACTTGACAGGAATTTTTAATGTTGGTAGTGGAATTGGAACATCACTGAATAAAATTATTGATATCATTAAAAATATAACTAATAAAAATCCAATTGTTGAGTACATTGATAATAAGGTATATGATGTTAGCAATTTTGTTTTGGATATTACAAAATCAAAAAATGAATGTAATTGGACACCGGTTATTTCGATAGAGGAAGGTATTGAACAAACATGGAAATGGATAGAAAACACATAATAATAAATATTAATTTTATTTAATGGTCTTTTTAAAGACTTGAATTGTTTATATTCTAAATTCTAAAGCTAATGTTTTAAAGTTTGATTTCCAATATGTTTCTATAATTGTTATAATTGAATTCATATTAAAATTTTCTGTCGCACCTAAATTCTACATTGTGATGTTTAAATTCATAATTTGATATTTTTAATTTTCTTAGTCTTATTCACTTGTGTATATCTGCGAGAAGATTTTTATAATGACTATTTATTTGTTACCGGAAAACAATACATTCTTATTTTCAGAAAATGATGCATATTTGTTTTCCGGTTACATTTATTTGATTAGTTTACTGTTTTCATTGATAAATAATTTGCTTAAGGTAGTTGAAATTCATATTTTTGAATAACTCATTAAATATATGAATCATGAAAAAGTTAAAAGCCTTAATGATTCTTCTTTCACTGACAACTATTTTCTCACTAAATTTATTTAGTCAGCGTCATTTTCAATCTCGTGACCGTGACGGTGGTGGTCATCAGCATGGAAGAGATGTAGGAGTTCCTCTGGATGGAGGCCTGTTGGCTGTGCTTGGTGCAGCAGGAGTAGCATATTTTGTAGCCAGAAAGAAGAAAAAAGAATAAAAAATTTGTCTTTTCTTTAAACCTCCTTTCCATAAGGAGTAATTTTTATTAAATTATAATTAATGTTTATTGTAAAAGATAATGATCCAGATAATTATACAAATACCTTAATAAGGTTACTAAAAATTTTTGAAAATCGATTAGAATTTTTATTACTTTCTCGACAAAATAATCTTCCCTCCTGTCGGACATATTTTCTTAATTCCAAAGCGCGGCAAATTTTTCAGTTTATATCTGGAAAGGTTCTTAAAGGCTTGTTAGGTCTAAAGCGAAATATCAAGTTCGTTAATTTTTATATATATCTATATATTAAATAGTTATTAATGTTTTCAGGTTTATTTCTTAATACCTGATCCATTAAGTAATTTTCTAATATCTGACTAGTGTTAAATGACTTTTTTTAAAATTTGATACCATTGGAAATTATAAAATATGAATATATGCCTTAAAAATGGCTGGTATTTACAAATGAGTAAATCAATTTTTAATTATTATACAAATGAGACTTGCAATACAACATGAAAATAATAGTTTTTCAAATGAATGGATCAAATATTGTCAGGAGCACAATATTGATTATAAATTAGTTAATTGTTATGATTTTGATATTATTAAGCAATTAGAAGACTGTGATGGCTTGATGTGGCATTGGTCTCAGGTAAATTGCAGGGCAATACTATTTGCCAGGCAATTGATTTATTCCCTGGAGCATAGGGGAATAAAAGTATATCCTAATAGTCGGACTTGCTGGCATTTTGATGATAAGGTAGGAGAAAAATATTTATTTGATTGTATTGATGCTCCTCTTGTTCCTTCTTTTGTTTTTTATGATAAAAGAAAAGCTGTTGAATGGGCTAATAATACCAACTACCCAAAAGTTTTCAAACTCCGTTGTGGAGCTAGTGGAGTTAATGTTAAATTAAATAAGAATAAAAATCAGGCAATAAAATATATTAAACTGGCTTTCGGAAAAGGTTTTCCATCAATTGATAAAATTAGCAGACTCAAGGATAAAAGAATGCGATTTAGACAAAATAGAAATTTTATTAATTTTTTGTTGGTTCTCAAGGGATATGTACGCCTTTTATTTCCCAGCTATGATGACAGAATGTTAGTTCCACAAAAAGGTTATATTTATTTTCAGGATTTTATTCCAAATAATAAATATGACATAAGAGTTCTTGTAATTGGAGATAAAGCTTTTGCCAAGAAGCGAATAGCACGGAAAAATGATTTCAGGGCCTCTGGTAGTGGTGTTTTTGATTATAATCAAAAAGAAATGTCTGTTGAATGTATTAAAATTGCTTTTGAATGTAATGAAAAATTAAAAATGCAATCAGTAGGTTTTGATTTTATTTTATCTAACGGATCTTATTTATTATTAGAAATGAGTTATGCATTTATATCAAATGAATATAATCCATGTGGGGGTTATTGGGATAAAAATTTAAAATTTCATGAAGGAAATTTCATCCCGGAAAAATTTATAATAGAAGATTTTATTGGTTCATTAAATTTGAAATAGTTGTGATCTTTGAGTTTATAATTAAGTAATTAATTTTTTAATTACTTTGTATTTTATGATAAATTCTAAAAGAGAGAGAAAAATGATTATGTTAATTGATGGCTGTTTATTTAAAGAAAAATCTAATAAAATTGGATCAAACAAGTATATATTATTTTTCTTTATCCGTTAAAAGGTTTAATTATTTATCGCACCAATAAGAATTTGTCTTAAGAATTTCAGCTGATTTATATCATCATGCATCATAAAGTCAGGTATTATGGTGTCTTTATTTGACGAAGCTATTAATTTCATTGATAAAGAATTTGCGCACTCTGTTTGAATATCTTATTTTTGATTATCTGATTAAATACATGTATTATGAAAAAGTTTTTAATTTTCGCAATTCTTATTTTCGTGTTAGCTGTCTTCTCTCTGGATAGTGTATTCAGTATGGGACCACCACCATGTGATGGTGGTGGAAGTGTAGGCGTTCCACTGGACGGTGGCTTGCTGGCAATTCTTGGTGCTGCCGGAGTGGCCTATTTTGCTGCCCGAAAAAAGAAAAAAGAGTAAAAAGAATTTGTTTCTTATAAAAAACCTCCCGATAAAGGAGGTTTTTTTATTAAATTTGAAAATAACAAAATTATTTTTAATCTATGCAATTGTGGGATATTTTTTCAGATAGGAAGCAAAGAATGCTTGTTGTAATAATTATTGCTTTAATTATTATTTATCTTGCTCTACGATTCCTTATACTCCAATACGATCCTCTTAAACCATTATTATTTTTCATATTCAATCCTTACTTATTACTGATAGAGAGATTTGCTAATTTAATTCTACAATTTTCCGGATCTCCTGTGCATATTAAAAACCATATTATTTTACAAAATGGAATGCAACTGAATGATTTCATGACAGAGGTTATGTATAAAAAGATTATGATTCTTTTGTTATTAATATTTTGGTTCACAAATACAACTATTGCCAGAAAACTTTGGTTTAGTCTGGTTTTAATAATATTACATTTTCTTTTTGTTGCGATTTATAATACGATTGGAGCTCATTTTGCTGCCTATGATGATCAGTATAGAGCTTATTTCACATTTATACCTCATACAATTGGATATCTGTGTATAATTATGATGTTTTTCTTTTGGTTTAGATATAATAAGGAATCATTATTAAATAGCCTTACTATTTATAAAATTAACATTTTATTATTTGAAAAAACACTTTATAAAATCCTCATTTTAATCTGCATCTATTTAATTGTTATTCGGCCGTCATTATTATATTTAAATTTCACGTATTGGATTAATTTTTTATTTAAATCGTCTCAAAGTATTCTTTTACTATTAGGTTTTGAGGCTAAAGTAGAATCCTTTTATCTGATTGGAACTAATGGCTCCATCTTCATGACAAAATCTTGTTTAGGATTCAAAACGATGTTCCTGTTTGCTGCAATTGTATATTTAACAGGGAATAATCGCCGGACTCAATTTCTTTTTATTATTTCGGGATTGTTATTTCTGAACCTGGTAAATGTTTTAAGGTTTGTATTATTATTTATTCATATTCAGAAACATGGAGGTTATGCATTAGCTATGGATCTACATACTCTTTATACTTCAATTATTTATTTTTTTGTTTTTGTTTTATGGGTGATATGGTATGAGAAATATTCTGATGTTATACTGAATTAACCAAAAATATATAGGTGATCCGACTAAAATAATATTAAATCAATTAGTGGCTTAATAAATTGTCCGGTTTTTTATTGCAGGATCAAATAGCACAAAAACTTCAATTAACAACTTTAACCCCCATTTCGACAAGCGTGTGTTAACATAAGTATTTGTTTCATTTCTTTACCCCATTGGTTCCAATTTAATTCGGTCAGGAATTTTTTCCTTGAAGTTTTAGCTAATCTCTCAAACTTCTTTTTATCATTAATTAAATTTTCAATTATTTTAAAATAATCATCACTTGTCGCGGAAATTGGAAGCAAAAATCCATTTACTTCATTTTCAATTACCGATGAAACTCCTCCTGTATCTGTCGATATTACGGGTATCCCAAAAGCATTCGCTTCACAAAAAACCATAGGAGTACAATCTGCTCTGGTTGGTGAAAAAAACAAGTGAGATTTACTAAACAATTCTGTGTAAATTAATAAATCATGTTCTTTATTTTTATCTAAAAATGGTATTATAGTCATTTTTGGATGATTGTGTGGTGGATTACAGCCAACGACAGTTAATTGAATGTCATATCCTTTAAGATCCAATTTTTTAATGGTTTCTAAAATTAATGGACCTCCTTTCCGTTCCCAATCAACTCCGATAAATAGAATATTTATAACTGTATCATATTTTTTCATTGTACTGTCTTCTGTCGGATAAACATCTATATTTGCACCCATTTTTACTAAAAAAGGATTTTTTGCATTATAATCACGTTTTGCAGAATCAAAAGCCCATTTTGATGAGAAAACTTGTGTTTTTGATCTATTAATGGCTCTTTGTTCAATTTGATTAGATTCATTCTTTGAAAAGGATGAAAATCCAGAAAAATAATTGTAATAATCTAACATGATTGATACTGTTGCATCTGAATAATAACAAATGGGTTTATTTGTCTTTAAATGTGCTATTTGAGTCGAAGCAGCTGGAGCAAAAAGTATGTCAATTCTATTTTCATTGATCTTTTTTTTAAAAAATCTGCCATGGAAAATACTTAATGTATGACTATGTATTTTATTGTATTTTTTCTTAGTTATAATTCGAGTAGCTTTTTCAAATAATAATAAAATAAAATGCATTAACCAATTTGAGAATTTATTTAATCTCACAGGTCCTAAAGTTATTACTATAAATCCTTGTTCCTTTAGTGATTTTAACATTCGGAAGTGAACCCCGGAAAAACTACGTTTATCATAAGGGTTTCCAACAGTAATCATGCCTATTCTCAATTTTTGTTCCATAACTTTCTATTTTAAAATATTTGCCATATTCTGACAAGGATATTTTAATATTTTATTAATCAACATATTGTGAATTTTAATTTTTTTCAATGCTAAGCAAAATATGTTTATGAATCTTGGATCATTCTTCTTGCCTGAAAGTCTATTAGAAGACCATTTGACATATTACTTTTTTACTTT
>CAZLXM010000071.1:0-21222 GCA_964563105.1 uncultured Bacteroidaceae bacterium | reverse complement strand
GCGCTCTCCGGCGGTTACCATTATAGGCGTAGTTATTATTTTCTTTATTTCAGTTTTTACAGCTCTTTCTGTAAGTGTTGATAAGCTGGTTGAACCGGAAATAAATGAATTCAGGATATATGTGACTATGCCTGCAGGCTCAGACCTTCTTGTTACGGATGAAGTTGTTCAGATATTGGAAGAGCAACTTCAGGAACATGAGGAAATACAAGATGTAATCGCACAAATACAAGCAGAAGAAGCTGTAATTACTATAAAATTAAAAGAAAAATATGAAAAGATAGCCGGACGAAAATTGGATGATATAAAAGAAGCTATTGAAGAAGATTCGAAAAAAATATCAAAAGCAGAAATTGGACTATCCCCTTCAGAGGCCGGAGGAAGCTTTAGAGCGGCAGCCAGTGGGCAAAGCCGTAATTTTGAACGCTTATTGGGAATGGGCGCAAGTAGCGAAAGAATTATTGTCAAAGGGGAAGATTTTGAAATTATGGAAGGGGTCGCTGAAGACCTTCGTTACTTTATTGATGAACTTGAATCTGTTAGAAGAGTCTCAATAAATGTCGCAGGAAGTCAGCCGGAAATTCACCTCTTATTTGATCAGATACTATTAACTGAATACGGTATAACTCTAAACAATATAAGTTCTGAACTATCTTCATTTTCAAGAGAGTTTTCTTCCGGAATGACTTTCAAACAAGGGACAGAAGAATATGATATCCTGATATCCCAGGATGATACAACAGAAGAAAAGCAAAAAAGTATTAATGACCTGAGACAACTACCCATTACGGGACAATCAGGAAAATATGATCTCCAAACAATTGCAAATATTATGTATGCTGACGGAAAGCGCAGTATTAACAGGATCAATCAGGAAAAGCAAATTGAGATCAATTATTCATTTATATCTGATGCAAATGAATCTAAAGATCTGCTGGAGTCTTTCAGAAATGAAATAGATGAAATAGTTGCAGCTTATAACCTGCCATCAGGTGTGGCAATTGAGGTACTGCATCAGCAACATGAACTTCATGATTTTTATTTCCTTATAGGTATCGCATTTTTACTGATATTTATGATCCTCGCATCAGTATTCGAATCAATAACAACACCGATAGTATTGATGTTTTCCATTCCTCTGGCCGCCCTGGGCTCATTCATAGCTCTCATCATTACCGGGAATAGCTTATTTAATGCCAATACTTTAACAGGCTTTTTAATATTGATTGGAGTGGTAGTTAATAATAGTATACTGTTGATTGATTATACCAATATTTTAAGAAAACGCGGGTTCAGAAAAACCCGTGCCCTTATGGTCGCCGGGCTTTCAAGGGTCAGGCCTATTTTAATAACTGCAATAACAACTATTGTTGCGATGATCCCACTGGCAATGGGCCAGGCTGAATATGTGAGCATAATAGGGGCTCCTTTTGCAATTACTGTTATTGGCGGATTATCACTGAGTACCTTGTTTACCCTGATCTTCATCCCAACATTCTATTTTGGGCTCGAAAATGCTTTGCAATGGATAAAATCGCTTGATAACAGGACAAAACTTATCCAGGTCATTATTATAGCAGGCAGCTCATGGCTTATTCATATTTATATTGATTCATTCCTGTGGAAAATAATACTTTATATTATTTTAATAATCCTGGTACCCGGATTAACCTGGTTTATGATGAATAGCCTGCGACGGGCAAAATCTCATCTTATAGGTCCTGAGTCCCAAATTACTATAAAAATCAGGAACCTGGTTAAAGTATATGAAAGAGACCCGCGAATAGTAAGAGAATGGAAAGGCGGGCTAAAACAACGTGAACGTGCAGGACTGGAGAAAGATTACTCAAAAAGAGAAGATTATTATAACCTCGTTTGGCAAATTCCCCTTCTTGGATTCCTGATTTACTTCACTTATTTTTATTTAAGCCCGAATTTTTGGATGTTCATCTCCTCAATACTTATTTATTTATACCTGCTCGAACTTTCAAAACCTTTGAAAATTATCCTGCGGCGAAAATATGCTTTAAATAGCAAAATTTTATATTACAAATTGGAAAAAATAATCGGGAAGTTATTTTATTGGGGAATCCCTTTAATAAATATGCTGGTTTTTTATTTTTTATGGAATAATACCAGTCTGGTTATTTTGATTGCTGTTTTATGGGGTCTTATTTTGACTATAAATACTATTTCTAACAAATTATATAAAGAAAAAATAAATATTGAACGCATTTCGGGACCATTCGGGAAGTATCGCCGTACATTACTGAGACTTGTCACACAGATACCTTTAATAGGAAAGCAACGACAGCCATTTAAAGCATTAGATGGTGTATCATTTGAATTTGGTACAGGTATGGTTGGTTTATTAGGGCCTAATGGTGCAGGAAAATCCACACTAATGCGTATAGTTTGCGGGATTTTAGATCAAAGTTATGGTAAAATTTGGATAAATGGAATAGATACACTGGATAAAAGAGAAGAACTACAGGGACAGATTGGATATCTTCCACAGGAATTTGGAATGTATGAACATATGACAGCCTCAGAGTTTCTGGACTATCAGTCTATACTTAAAGGTATTGTTGACAATAAACTAAGGAAGGAAAGAATTGAAAAAGTACTAAAATCAGTACATATGTTTGAGAGGAAAGATGAACAAATTGCATCTTTTTCAGGAGGAATGAAACAACGTATAGGTATAGCCCAGATACTATTAAATCTTCCAAAAATATTAGTTGTTGATGAACCTACAGCCGGCCTTGATCCACGGGAAAGGATCCGTTTCAGGAATATGCTGGTTGAATTGAGCCGTGAGCGGATCGTTTTGTTTTCCACACATATTATTGAAGATATATCAAGTTCCTGTAATAAAGTAATCGTAATTGATAAAGGGAAAATTAAATATTCAGGTGAACCACAGGAAATGGCAAAACTTGCTGAAAAAAACGTATTTAAGTTCAAAATTCCTGTTAATGAATTTGATAAACTTGAAAACAAACATTTAATAGTACACCATATGCGTGACGGGAATGAAATAGATCTGCGTATGATCTCAAAGACTAAACCATTTCCTGAAGCAGAAAATGTAAGCCCTTTACTCGAAGATGCATATCTATGCCTGTTAAAAGATATTATTTAAAATGATGAAAGATTTATTAAAAATAATGGTATTTTCCAAAAATCTTATCAGGTACAATCTGAAAGTAGTTTATATGAACCGTTTCATTTGGTTCTTTGTTGCTTCATTTGTGTTTTATGTATTTATAGTCATTATGAGAATAAAAAATAAGGGATTTATTGATGAAGCATTCATTTATAATGCTTTATTGTTCCCCGGAGTGCTCTTTTTATTCTTCCCTTCAGTTTTTGGGATACAAATTGACAAAGATGCCAGGATTTTGGAAATTTTGTTTGGAATTCCGGATTACAGATATAAAGTATGGTTAACACGCCTGTTAATTACCTTTTTATTGACTTTTATTTTTATATTGTTCATGGCATACTTAAGTTCTTTGGGATTAACTCAGATACATGTGTTCGAAATGACAGCTCAAATTATCCTTCCCCTTATATTCTTTGGCAGTTTTGCCTTCCTTATATCAACCATTGTAAAATCAGGTTTTGGAACAACTGTTATTATTATTATCCTTGGTATTGTTCTTTTCGTACTTTCAACATCCATCACAAACAGCATGTGGAATATATTCCTGAACCCTTTTGAAACACCCGGCCAGCTAAATGAAATTATATGGCATAACATTGTTGTTAAAAACAGAATTTTTCTTTCTTCAGGCACTTTAATATTTCTATTATATGCTTTATTTAATCTTCAAAGAAGAGAAGGTTTTATGAGATAATCGATCCGGTTAAATAATACTATAATAAGTAAAGTTTTTTCAGATGAACTATAAAATAAGTTCGGAATTTCAGCCCACAGGCGATCAGCCGGCAGCAATACAGCAACTTACAGCCGGAATAAATGCGGGCGAAAATAGTTTGGTCCTTCTTGGTGTAACAGGATCAGGTAAAACTTTCACTATTGCAAATGTTATCGCTAATGTAAATCGGCCAGCCCTGATCTTAAGCCATAATAAAACCCTGGCAGCCCAGCTTTATGGAGAATTTAGAAACTTCTTCCCTGATAATCTGGTTGAATATTTTGTATCATATTATGATTATTATCAACCTGAAGCATATATCCCGGTAACAGATACTTATATTGAAAAAGATTTATCTATTAACCAGGAAATTGAAAAGCTGAGATTAAGCACAACATCATCATTATTATCAGGAAGACGGGATGTCATTGTAGTTTCTTCAGTTTCATGTTTATATGGTATTGGAAATCCGGAAGATTTTCATAGTAATACTATCACTATACAAAAAGGAGAGGAAATAAGCCGAAATGTAATACTCAGAAAGCTCGTCGACAGCATGTATTCAAGAAATGAGGTGGATTTCAGGCCTGGCACATTCAGGGTACGGGGTGATACAATTGATATATTTCTGGCTTATAGTGACAAAGCTTACCGAATAATGTTCTGGGGTGATGAAATTGAAAAATTACAAACTATTGATGTTGTTTCAGGAAATATAACAGGGCATCATGATCAGTTAACAATATTCCCGGCAAATATATTTTTAACTACCAAAACCAGATTAAAAAAAGCAATTGAAAATATAGAGTATGATCTTATTAAGCAAATTGCATTTTTTAAAGACATGGGAAAATATCAGGAAGCTAAAAGAATAGAAGAAAGAGTTAAATTTGATCTGGAAATGATGAAAGAATTAGGATATTGCGCCGGAATTGAAAATTATTCAAGATATTTTGATGGCAGAAAACCTGGAACCAGGCCTTTCTGCCTGTTGGATTATTTTCCTGATGATTTTATTATGGTAATTGATGAATCTCATGTCACCATCCCACAGATAAGGGCTATGTATGGAGGAGACCATTCACGTAAACAGGTACTTGTGGAATTTGGTTTCCGCCTTCCTGCTGCAATAGATAACCGCCCTCTGAAATTTGAGGAATTTGAACAACTTACTCGTCAAACAATATATGTTTCCGCAACACCCGCTGATTATGAATTAAGCAAAACTGGAGGGGTTATAATTGAACAACTGATAAGACCTACCGGACTGCTTGATCCGCTTATTGAAGTTCGAAGCAGTATAAATCAAATTGATCATCTGATCGGAGAAATAAATAAGAGAATTCAAAATAATGAAAGGGTACTGGTAACAACTCTTACAAAACGGATGGCTGAGGAGCTGTCTTCCTTTTTATTAAAAATGAATATCAAGTGCAGATATATCCACTCTGATATAGATACACTTGAAAGAGTGGATATTATGGAAGGATTACGCAAAGGTAGTTTTGATGTATTAGTCGGGGTTAACCTTTTAAGAGAAGGACTTGATCTCCCTGAAGTGTCACTTGTAGCTATTCTGGATGCTGATAAAGAAGGTTTTCTTCGTTCCGAGAAATCACTTACCCAAACATCCGGTAGGGCAGCAAGGCATCTTAACGGGAAGGTTATTATGTATGCCGACATAATTACCGGATCAATGAAACGAACCATAGACGAAACTAACAGAAGACGGGAGAAACAACTAAAATATAATGAAGAAAATAATATTACCCCTAAACAAATTATTAAAGCTATGACTCCTATTATGGGGGCACCTAAAACACAGGGGCAACAATCTCTTTCTTATTCCGGACCTGAAAGAACAGATCTTGCAGCAGATCCGGTAGTAAAATACATGTCTGTGGATGCATTGAAAAAAACCATCGAAAATACCCGTAAAGCTATGGAAAAAGCTGCCAAACAACTGGATTTTATAGAGGCAGCACGGCTACGTGATGAAATGTATGACCTTCAGAAAATATTAATTGAAAAACAAGTTTAATTAAAGAAATCTTATTTCATTACTGATTTTAAAAAATCAGCAACCTGTAAATGCCCATTTTGTCTCGCAAAAATTTCTGCATTATCATCATCCTTATCTTTTAAATTAGGATCTGCTTTGTATTTTATAAGTATTTTAACAACTTCCAGATGCCCTTCAGCAGCAGCGAACATTAAAGGAGTATATTTTTCCGGTTTATCAGCAATATTTGGATCAGCATTATGATCGAGCAATAACTTAACTGTTTCAGGAAAAGCACCACTTGAAGCAAAAAGTAAAGCAGTTCTTCCCAAATAATCAGAAAGATCAATATTTGCCCCCTGTTCCAAAAGAAATCTGACAATGTCAGTATAACCGTTAAACGATGCATACATTAAGGCTGTACGTCCATCCTGGTCTAAAGCATTTATGTTTACATTTTTTAATACCTCTTCTTTAACTTTCTGAAAATTTCCTGATATCGCTGCATCCCTTAATGATTGTTCAGAAGAAAAATTTTCAGGATTTTGCAATATCGATGGTTGTTCTTTGATAATTCCTTTATCTGCTTGTTGTTTGTCTTTATTTTTACATGAGATAAATGATAAATTCAGGAAAATAAAAGAATAAAAAATAAGTAAGTGACTTTTAATCATAGAAGCTCTTTTAAAATACTCAGGGCCACAAAGATATTAACTATAAATCGAAAAGCAGCCTTAGACAATGCAAAAAATCTAATTGAATTATCCACCTTAATGACTAAATTTGCAAATTAAATAATTAATGATTACAGCTTTTTATAATTGTGAGGAAATCAACGGTTTTGGAGATAAGAAATATATCTCCTGCAACATATATTTTAAAAATAACAAGAGAAAATATTAGTTTCAAGCCTGGACAGCATTTGGTCATAGGATTTAGCCCCGGTGGAAAAGGCAGGGAATATTCGATTTATAGTGGCATTAATGAAGAATATATTGAAATTCTTGTAAGGGAAGTTACGAATGGCAATGTAAGTAATTTGCTCAGAAATTTAAAACCCGGAGAGGAGGTAGAAATAAATGGCCCCTATGGATATTTTCTCTCTAATATTAATCCGCCAAATGATAAGAAACTTCTATTTATTGCCAGCGGAACAGGAATTTCCCCTTTTCATTCTTTTATAAAAACATATCCTGATGCTAATTATAAAGTGATCCATGGTATTAGAACAATAAATGAATCTTATGAGAATTATGATTACAAAAAAGACAGATATATTACTTGTGCCTCACGTGATTCAAAAGGAAGCTATCCCGGAAGGCTGACAGATTTTTTAAAAAATAACAAAATAGATAAGGATAGCCTGATCTTTTTTTGCGGAAACAATAACATGGTACAGGATTCAATTGAAATTTTGATAGAAAAGGGTTTTACCCATGAACAAATGTTTACGGAAATCTATTTTTAATTGAATTTAAGATTGATTAAAAAGATAGACAAAAGGCAGGATGCTTAAAAGTTTACAAAAAAAAATTGCATTTAAAACTATTGGATGCAGGTTAAATCAGTTTGAGACTGATGCCCTGATGACCCAATTTCAGAACAAAGGTTATAAGATTGCCGGTGAAGGTGAAATAGCTGATGTTGTGATTATTAACACATGTACTGTAACTCAGCAAAGTGATAAGAAATCAAAATACGCGATAAACAGAGCGGCTGCAGATAATCCCGATGCAATTATTATTGCTGCAGGTTGTCTGATAAATAATCAGAAAGAATTACTTGAAAAAAAAGCAAACATTTCTTTTCTTGTTGATAATGAAAGGAAAAGTAATATTTTTCAACTTGTTGATGCTTACATCAATGGTGAAATAATAAATCCCGATCTTCTTCCTGCTGATGTTTTTGCTTATGAAACAGCGGTCAAAGGCTCACATACACGTTCATTTATAAAGATACAGGATGGTTGCAACAATTTCTGTTCTTTCTGCATAGTTCCATTTGTGAGAGGTAAAGCCGTAAGTCGCAAACCTGACGATATTATTGAAAATATAAAAAAAATAACCGATGCAGGATTTCGTGAGATTGTTCTTACGGGAGTTAATATAGGAAGATATAAATATGAAAATCAAAATCTGGAAAGCCTTATAAAGCTGATCCTTAATTTAAATGGAGATTTCAGGCTCAGGATTTCTTCTGTTGAACCATACGGCTTAACAAAACATTTTCATGAATTATTTTTTCATCCAAAACTAACACCACATCTTCATCTGTGTTTACAAAGCGGCTCAGATGCAATTCTGAAAAAAATGGGAAGAAGATACAGTGTAAAAAGTTTTATGGATATTATTGGCCCTTTCAGATCTGCCTTCCCTTCTTTCAATTTTACAACTGATATAATGGTTGGATTTCCGGGCGAATCTGATAGCGATTTTGAGTCAACATGTAAAATTGCTGAAGAAGCTGCCTTCAGTCATATACATACTTTCCGCTTTTCAAAAAGAAGCGGGACAAAAGCAGATAAAATGGAAAATCAGATTCCTGAAACAGTAAAAGAAGAACGAAGTAAAATAATTCAGAATATTTCTATAGATAACAGGACTAAATATCTAAATTCCATGCTGGGCCAAACACAGAAAATATTAATTGAAAAAACTGACCAGGCAGGAATAGCGTATGGTTATGGAGAGCATTATATACCTGTTGCATTTCAATCTAATGAAGCAAAAACAAATACCTTTTACACTGTTATTCTGGAGAAGCTTTACAAAGACGGACAAGTATTCGGAAAAATAATAAGCGATTAAAATATTATCTTTTAAAACTATTGATCTTAACACAACTTCTATTAAAATGAGCAAAAAAAATATTAAAGTTTCAATAAATAATATTGTGAACATCTTTTTTATGTTCCTTATTTTAAATGCATGTAATACTGAAATTAATATGACAGCACCCAAAGCAAAAAAAATTCCCTTTGAATTAAACAAACATGATCATGTCAGAATTGATAACTATTACTGGTTGAATGAAAGGGAGGATCCTGATGTAATTAAGTATCTTGAAGAGGAAAACAATTATTTCGACAGAATAATGTCAGGAACCGAAAAATTACGTGAATCATTGTATAACGAAATTATTGGGCGAATAAAACAAACAGATATGTCTGTCCCTTATTTTCAGAATGGATATTATTACTATACCCGTGTTGAAGAAGGAAAGGAATATCCGGTATACTGCAGAAAGAAAGAAAATCTGGAGGCAAATGAAGAAATACTTATTAATGTAAATGAATTGGCAGAAGGCTATTCATTTTATCAGATTGGAGGAATTTCAGTCAGCCCTGATAACAACATGATTGTATATGGAGTAGATACTATTGGCAGAAGAAATTATACTCTTTATTTCAAAATGCTTGATTCAGGCGAAATACTTAAAGACGCTGTTCCCCTGACCGTAGGTAGTGCCACCTGGGGTAATGACAATAAAACACTTTTTTATTCAAGAAAAGATGAAACAACCCTTCGTCCTTACAGAATTTATAAACATATACTTGGCACAGATCATTCTAAGGATAAACTGGTTTACCAGGAAGATGATGAAACTTTTTATTGTGGCGTTTATAAAACAAAATCAAAAAAGTATATAATGATTGTCAGTGGTTCAACACTCAGTACAGAATACAGATATATTGATGCCGGCCGGCCGGATGATCAGTTTACTATAATTCAATCCAGGGAGAGAAACCTGGAATACAGTATTGACCATTACGGTGATAAATTCTACATAGTTACTAATCTGAATGCAAAAAATTTCAGATTAATGGAAACAATGGTCAATAAACCGGGAAAAGAAAACTGGCAGGAAATTATACCCCATCGTATAGATGTATTTTTAGACGGTATTGATATTTTTAAAAATTACCTTGTAGTTTCAGAGCGTAAAAACGGACTTATGAATATCAGGATAATTTCCTGGGATAATAAATCGGAACATCAAATTGATTTCGGCGAGGAAGCCTATCTGGCATATACAAGTACAAACCGTGAGTTTGATACGGAAATTCTCAGATTCGGGTATACATCCCTGACTACACCGAATTCAATTTACGATTATAATATGAAAACTCATGAAAAAACTCTCCTGAAGCGTGAGGAAGTGTTAGGGGGATATAATCCGCAGGATTATGAGACCAAACGTTTATATGCAACAGCTTCTGATGGAACACAAATACCACTTTCCTTAGTGTACAAAAAAGGGATCAAAAAAAGCGGGAAAAATCCATTACTATTATATGGATATGGTTCCTATGGTATTACCATAGACCCCGCCTTCAGCTCTGTAAGACTCAGTTTAATTAATCGCGGATTTATATATGCAATTGCACATATCAGGGGAGGACAGATAAATGGCAGACAATGGTATGAAGACGGAAAGTTGCTTAAAAAAATGAACACATTTACTGATTTTAATTCCTGTGCAGAATATTTAATAAATGAAAAATATACTTCGACTGATCACCTGTATGCAATAGGTGGTAGTGCGGGTGGCCTTCTTATGGGTGCTGTAATTAACCTCAGACCAGACCTTTATAAAGGTATTGTGGCCGCAGTGCCTTTTGTGGATGTGCTTACAACTATGCTGGATGAAACTATTCCCCTCACTACAGGTGAATATGATGAATGGGGAAATCCAAATCTAAAAGAATATTATGATTATATGCTAAGTTATTCCCCCTATGATAATATAAAAGCAATGCAATACCCTAACATGCTTGTAACTACAGGGTTACACGATTCGCAGGTACAATACTGGGAGCCTGCAAAATGGGTAGCTAAATTAAGAGAATTAAAAACAGATAAAAACATTTTATTATTGCATACAGATATGGATACAGGCCATGGTGGCGCATCAGGCAGATATCAAAGGTACAGGGAAACTGCCAGAGATTATGCTTTCTTATTAATGCTTGAAGGTATAAAGAAATAATTGTAACAGGTTCCTTTTTTCATTATTCTATTCTGTTTTGTATAGATTGAAACCTCCATGTGCTATCATACAAAAAAGTAATGTAAATATTTGAAGGTTTAAGTATAACAATTTAATTTACAAAGAAATAACTCAATTGTTTTCTGATAAAACTTTACTGTTTTTCTACTATAAAATTGGAAGTTCCTGAACCAACATTCTCTATTATTGAAAAAATACCTGCTTTTTTATATATTACAGGCTCACCATTCAAACTAAGCTTTTGCTTTTTTCCTAAGTATGGCAAATAAACATCAGCTATAGTATTATGCGGGATTATAATATTCAGGCAAAATTTATAACCAGGATCATTTTCGAATGAAACCCAAATATCACCCGCAATTGTGGGTTTCTTTATTGTTGCATTTTTAAGATTTGAAGGCTGGGGTTTAATCTGTATTTTCCTGAAACCAGGCTCCAGAGGTTCAATGCCCATCAATTTCCGGGGTATAAGGTTGGCAGGTGCAGCACCCCATGCATGGTTCCAGTCCTGGTTAGGTTTATATTTATTATCCCAGGCCTCCATCGAAATAGTTGAACCTGAACGGATCATATTATACCAACTCCGCTCACCGGTTGATGTGAGTAATTGCAAACCATAATCAGCATCCAGCCCCTTATAAACAGCATCTAATAAAAACTGGGAACCATAAACACTACACGCCATTCCGCGTGAACGGATAAAATTAATAACCTTCCCGATATTTTTTTCGGGAACAAGGCCAAATGCAAGAGGAAACATATTACTATGCAGTGAAGTATGGTCTGTACCTAAACCGTCAATATAAACCCCCTGGTTTTTGTCAAAAAGTTTTTCATTAAAACTTTTTTTGAGCTTCTCCGCCTGCCTTAAAAATAAATCTTTATCATTCTGAATATTTAGTACTTCAGCTATTTTAGCCATCAAAGTAAGGACATAATAATGATATGCATTTACTACTGTATTAATATCACAAAAAACAAAACCATCTGTTTCCCCGCCTTCATTTTTCTCCAAACCAAGGATCCCTGTGTGTGGCCAATCCACTATATCTCTTAACTTACCATCAAAATGAATAGATTTTAGTATTTCATCAGATACTTTATCTGTACGGGTACTAATAAAGCCATTTTCATCCGCTAAACTTATAAGAGACTTTGCTTTCAAATCATTATAATAATTCCTTATTGATTCACTGTTTCCAGTATACAGATAGTCGTACCAGGCTATTAAAATCGATTGTAATATCCATTCTGTAGGCCATGTAGGATGAAAAATAAGATACTCGTGCGTAGCACGGGCCATACTGAATTCCCTGGCAACACAATAATGACATAATTGATTTATCAGGGCATCAGCTTCATAAGGAATTCTTTCCCTGTCCCCGTCAACATAAATCCCGGCAAATGAAGTGGCTTTAATTGAGTATTTACATAATTCCCAAACCTGGTTCAAAATAGTATCTGAACTGGAAAAATAAGAATCCTCATCATCTGTGGGATAAAAAACTGTTTCCCTTAATATCTGCCATAACTTAATCTCCTCTTTATAATTTTCAATCTCTACATATCTGAATGGAAGCACTTCTCCTATATATTCAGGAAGGGCTATGGCCTTCGGTCCCGTATTCCTGGAATCCGGCCTGATAACCAAAATATAAGTATTCCAACCCCGTTTTAAATTTAAAGGATAAGAAGAATAACGAATTGTCCCTGAAGGCTCACGGTCAATTTTCCCGTCCTTAACAGCCTCCCCCAAATGAATAATTATTTTTTCACCATCACTCTTTCCATATAAAATCAGTCGTAAACGGCCAAAACCAGCCTTTCCGAAATCAATGAAAGTATGCCCTGAAGTAAAACTTTCAATATGATCGGGATAAACATCCATCTTTTGCAGAGGATAAACTGCTGTTCCATATTCTTTTAAAGTATCTGCAGTAATAAAGCGGGAAATGTCCGAAAACTGTGATTCGAAACCATAATTATCCCATGTTTTTACCTTCCAGAAATATACTTTTCCCCCTTCCAGGGGCTTTCCATTATAGATAATATTCCCTGACTGATCACTCTCAATTTTTCCACTATCCCAATAGTCAGCTTTGTCATACTGAATACTATCCAGGCTGGAAGAAACTAAAATCTGAAAAGCAGTTTGAAGTGTACTTCCTCTTTCCGAATTTACTACCCAGCCGAAAAAAGGGTTTTTTGATGGAACAGAGGGAAAGATAAAATTCTCTTTATGTTCTGAACATTCGGATAAAAGCACATTGACCGGATAACCATTAAGAAAAACTTTATCAGCATGTGAAAGAAAATTAACGCTTAAACATGTTGGTTTAACACTTTGATCCTTACCACCTGCAAATAAGGTAGTATAGGAAAAGTCAGAAACTAAAGATAAAAACAATAAAAAAGAAAAAGCAGGCAAATTTTGAAGAAAAAAATTTTTCATTTATTGTTTAGATTAAATTATATTAAAAAAACAGGCTTACTAGTAAATGTATAATTAAAATCTCTATCAAACAAATCAATCTGCCAGTTCCTGTCGACAAAAGGATCAATCCCTGTTTAAAATAGTTTCTCTTATCTTTGCAGAATAAAACAATTATTAAATCGACTTATGTCATTCAAAATTGAAGATTTACAGGATGAATCCCGCTTCAGATTAATAAAATCTCTTTATTATGATGAAATTGTAGAATTTGTATTTGAAAATATTCAAAAAAGAAATTTCCTGAGCATTTTTTATTTTTTTATTAATACACTTTTCCTGGTTTTAATTGTCAGTTTTTCAATTTCTGGTTTTAGGAACGATCTTTTTATTTTTAAACATTATGCCGTGTCATTAATTCTGGGCATGATTGCCGGCACCATTGTAGTTATTCCCATTCATGAGATACTCCATGGGATAGCATACAAAATTGCCGGTGCCCCCAGGGTTGATTTCGGAGCAGACCTTAAACAGGGTATATTTTATGTAGCGGCAAATAATTATGTTATAAATAGAAAACAATTCACATTTGTTGCAATGACACCTTTCATCTGTATTAATATAATATCACTTATATCTATTAACCTTTTCACTCCTTATTTTTTTATTGGAATACTGTTTTTTTTATTTTTTCATAATACCATGTGTATAGGAGACTTTGCCATGCTAAGTTATTTCCGGGAAAATAATGATAAGGAGCTTTACACCTATGATAATCATAAAGAAAAAAAATCATATATCTACCAAAAATTATGAATTAGATTAATAATTCAAATGAACGTTTGCCGCTTTTTCGAAGAAATTATCAGGATTTTTGTTTACTTTTTAATGATTGTTTTTTGAACATTTTTAATAAGATTTTTGTTTAAATCTTAAACAATAAAAATATGGCAACAATAACATTTCATGGTGATCCGGTAGAAACAATTGGTACTCTGCCGAAGACAGGTTCCAGTGCACCTGATTTCAAACTTACAAAAACTGACCTGTCTGAAATTAATCTTTCGGATTTAAAAGGTAATAAAATTGTCCTGAATATATTTCCCAGCATTGATACCGGTGTGTGTGCTGCATCAGTCAGAAAATTTAATGAGAAAGCACAGGATATGGTAAACACTAAAGTTTTGTGTGCTTCCATGGATCTTCCTTTTGCACATTCCAGATTTTGTGGGGCAGAGGGTCTGGATAGAGTTGTTTCTGTTTCCTCATTCCGAAATCCGGATTTTGGAAAAAATTATGGAGTTACAATTACATCAGGTCCATTGACAGGTTTATTATCACGGGCAGTTGTAATAATCGATGAGCAAGGTAAAGTTATTTATACCGAGCAGGTACCGGAGATTGCACAGGAACCGGATTATGATAAAGCTCTTAAAGCTCTGCAATAAGTTTTTATTTCTTTAAAGTATATCTTGTATTTCCTAATAATTTTAATGATATAACTTAGCAATAAAATTATGCTGTTTTTAATCAAGTTGCCCTGAACTTGTATATTTTCTCCATTTATCAATTACCAGGGCCATATCTTGTGGTATCTCACTATCGAAATGGATTTCCCTGTCATTTTCAGGATGTAAAAAGCTTAATGATTTGGCATGCAAAGCCTGGCGCGGGAGTATTTTAAAACAATTTTCTACAAATTGTTTATAGTTATTATATGTGGTCCCTCTTAAAATTTTATTCCCTCCATAATCTGAATCATTAAATAAAGGATGTTTAATATGTTGAAAATGTACCCTGATTTGATGAGTCCTTCCGGTTTCAAGTCTGCATTCTACCACAGTAACATATCTTAATCGTTCTTTAACTGAGTAATGGGTGATTGCAGCTTTCCCTTTGGTTTCATCATTAAAAACAAACATTTTTTTTCGATCTCTGGGATTTCTTCCAATATTTCCCGAAATGGTCCCTTCAGGTAATTTTAAATTCCCCCATACAACAGCTATATAAGTCCTGTTAACAGTTTTCTCATAAAATTGTTTTGCAAGTTTATTCATGGCAATTTCATTTTTTGCAACTACTAATAAACCTGATGTATCCTTATCAATTCTATGAACTAAACCAGGCCGGAGTTGTCCGCTGTTAAAAAGAGGATTGTCACGTAAATGATACATTAATGCATTAACCAATGTGCCTTTATAATTTCCTAATCCCGGGTGGACCACCATGCCAGGCTTTTTATTTATCACGATCAGATAATCGTCCTCATAAACTATTTCAATTGCAATGTCCTCAGGTATTAATTCAAGTGTTTGTGGCGGATGCGGAAGAACAATTGAAATAATATCGTTTGGCTTAACCCTATAGTTAGATTTTACAGGAAAAGAGTTGACAAGAATATTACCTGCTTCAGCAGCAGACTGGATACGTGTACGGGAAATATCTTCAAGCCTGTTAACCAGATACTTGTCAATTCGAAGAGCTCCCTGTCCCTTATCTATTATAAAACGATAATGTTCAAATAACTCATCATGCTCGGTGAACTCTTCTATAATATGCATTAACGATCAGATTAAATGAAATCAGCTATCTTTGGATCAATAATTTTTGCCGGTATTGTTTCCTATTTGTTTTATTTTCCAGCATCAAAAGATATATTCCATTACTTAAACTTCTTAAATCTAACTGCATTTTATCAGTTAATAATTCAGATAATAATAATTTTCCCGTAAAATCATAAATGCTGATATAATTATCCTGACTCATGTGCTGTTCACGTAATTCAATAATAATAAAATCCCTGGCAGGATTTGGATAAATGAGAAAATGTTCTGAAAATGAATCAGGCCCGACAGAATAGATAATAGAGCTCATACTGACAACAGGGCGCATCATTAAGGAACCCTTAAATCCTGAAATAACCCATTTAGCACCAAGGTTATAAAAAATTCGATTACTTACCGGACTATTTCTGTCAAATCCAATATTAATCAACTTATCAACTGTTTGAGACCAGCCAATATAAAAAGTGTCTTTAACTAAAATTGCAGAATCAAGTTTATACCGGTGAAACTTATTTAAAGAATCTGTGTATACCGGCCTCATTCCGGATTGTGAGTATCTCAGGCTGCCTGGTTCTCCAAGTTTATTATCCCAAATATTAAGATAAAAATAAAAATTTGTATTAAGGCTATCCGGGAGCTTGTTAAAATATATATCCACTGCCCTGAGTGAATCAGGACGGAATGTGTTAAATTTTACGGCTACAGAGGCATTTTTGGTCCCTTCACCCCGAAGGCCGTAACCAGCTTCAGCGGAGCCATCATCATATGCATAATAATCGAAAAAGTTCTGATAAAATAATAAAGTATCGTTAGGCTTATGATCAAAAGCATCTGTACCCAAAATGCTTTGAATCTTAAATTCAGCAGAATCCCCAACTAAAAAATTAAAAGGATAATCAAAGGGGATATTATAGCGTGCAGTATCACCGGGGGAAATGTCATTTGCTGTTGGTACTGTACTATATACTTTAAAATCATTCATATCCGTGATTACCAGTGAACGTGTCACATTCCTGGTAATAGTATCATGATTGACATAGCTTACCTCAACAAAAGGTTTCCTCTGTGTATTATAGGATTCGGGGAAATGTGACCATGGGATTGCATTGAAATCTTTCAATATAGAAGAAAGAGGTTCGATAAATGCAACATCTCTAAGTACCGTATCTGATATTGTTCTGTTTTTATCCAGAATAATATAGTCCAAATTCCAATGATCTACATTGGCACGTCTGTCAAACTGATTTTCATCTTCCGGAAGGCTGGCATAATTTCGAAAACGGAACTGAAATCCTTTTTTCAGATATTTCTCCTCCTTAATATTGATCATTACCCTCTGAAAAGGTTTTAATGGGGACCCGGGAACTGCCCATACTTTAGTCCAATTTTGTTCCAAAGGATCAAAAAAATCAAGGCATAATGAATCCTGAGGATCAGGCATTTCGCCTAAACCCTGAGGCTGATAATAAAAACTCAGATAAATGCTGTCTGAAGCATTGTAAGCTAAATTAATCGGCTTAGAAGTAAGATGATCAGCAACAAAAGGTAATGAAGAAGCATTTATGTAATGTGAACCATCATAATCCAGGGCATCAAGTGTTGCTACTCCGACAGAAACCGAAGAAACAGGATAAGTATAATTAATAAATGCATATTTATCACTCCATTTATTTTGATCAGGCACGACATAAGAATTTGAGAAGTCATCAATAAAAGGCAATTCAAGAGTATCTATAGGTCCATCTTTTTTAGTGCTGATAAAATTTTTATAATATTCTTCAGCAACAGGATTACCGCTTAAGCCTGTGAGAACCTCCTGTGCATAGTTGTTAACTGAAAAAACAATAAAAAAATACGCTATAATAAAACTTATCCTCATTATCAGGCTATTCGTTTGATAATTCCATTAAATCCTCAGGTAAAGGTAATTTTGTAGAATCAGTTGTAAGCCAAACATCTACGTTCCCTCCCAGATTAAGAAGAATATCGGCATTAAATTCCGGCCTTTGCCTCCAGACAAATGCATCCATAGAATCCTCCTTACTTTTAATTTCGGTATCATAGATCACTGATCCTAAATTCAAATACCTTTCCATAAGTAATTCTTTTACCCTGTTAAAGTTTATGCCTGTAAGGTCCGGAACAACAGTTGTTTCATTGCTTAATCCCATACCCAAAACAAGATTTATTGATGAGCCTTTTATAACGAGATGCCCGGGTGTTGCTACAGTATCACCAATCTTCTGTTCCAATACATTATTGATAGCAATATCAGGTTTATAGGATATTTTACCGACCAATAGACCATAAGTTTCCAAAATAGCTTTAGCCTGGCGTAAGGATACTCCGGTAACTGTTGGCATTATAACCTTTTCAGGATTCATTGCATTCATTGTAAGATATATCCTCCTGTTTTCTTTCACTTTTGAACCACTTAGAGGATTTTGTCTTATTACAGTCCCCGGTTCAAGATCAACAGTATAACCTGAATCCGCTATCTCAATCTGCAATCTTTTGGATTTTGCAATAATTTCAACCTCTTCAGGTTGTAATCCGGTAAAATCCGGAACACTAATGGCCTGTGAATGATGTGTAAAAATTCTTAACCATAAAAGTGCAGAAAACACTATTACTATAAAAATAAGCCCTGCTATGAGCAGATTTTTAATAAACTCCATTCTTCCATTTTTAAATTTTCCTGCTTCAAAGATAATTAATTGCTTTTAATGAACGGAATAAGAATTGTTCTGGTATTAATTATATATGATTTTTATTTTTTCTTTTGTTCATAGAAAAAAATATCTTATTTTTGCATTCTTTATTTTCAACTAAGGTTGTAACAGTAAACTTAAACTAAGATGAAAAGAACATTTCAGCCATCAAAAAGGAAAAGAAGTAATAAACATGGTTTCAGAAAAAGAATGGCTACTGGTAAAGGTCGTAAAGTAATTGCTTCAAGAAGGGCAAAAGGCAGAAAAAAGCTTACTGTTGCTGATGAGCCTAAATATAAATGAGACCTATTCCTTAAATGCATCGTCAAAAACGATGTCACTGGGAGGAAAATCAATTTTCCTGACATAATCACAAGCTTCCTTTGCTCCATGTTCGCGATCCATTCCGCTGTCTTCCCATTCTACAGACAAAGGTCCGTCATAACCTATACGGTTAAGCGCCCTGATTATTTCTTCAAAACGAATATTACCTCTCCCCACACTTCTGAAATCCCAAAATCTTCCTTTAGATCCAAATTCAGTATGACCTCCAAAAACTCCTGCCTCAACAGGTACTTCAGACCACCATACATCTTTCATATGGACATGAAATATCTTATCACCAAACTCATCAATAAACTTAATATAATCAACTCCCTGATAAGCTAAATGAGAAGGATCATAATTAAATCCAAATGAAGGATGATTCTTTATTGCTTTAAGGGCCCTGCGCGTGGATGCAATATCAAATGCTATTTCGGTTGGATGAACCTCTAAAGCAAAACGTATCCCTAATTTACGATATGAATCCATTATAGGTCCCCATCTTTCGGCAAACTCATCAAATCCTTTATCAATCATGGAAGCAGGAACGGATGGGAAAGAATAATTCAAATGCCATATCGGACTTCCCGTAAACCCGTTTACAATAGAAACTCCCAATCTTGCAGCAGCTTCTGCTGTTTTTATCATTTCTTTAGCTGCCCGCTGTCTCACTCCTTCAGGGTCTCCATCCTGCCACACATAATCAGGTAAAATACTTTTATGCCTGGGATCAATCCTGTCACAAACTGCCTGGCCAACTAAATGATTTGAAATAGAATAAACTTTCAAACCATAAGACGCAAGCAATTCTCTCTTACTTTTACAATATGCTTCATCTGCTTTATTTACTTCAAAATGATCCCCCCAGCAAGCTATTTCCAAGCCGTCATATCCAAATGACCTGGCTTTTTCACAAACAAGCTTAAAAGGTAAATCAGCCCATTGTCCTGTACAAAGTGTTACTTTTCTACTCATGGTGATATTTTTAAAGTTTATAATTAAGTGCTTAAATATAAAATTATAAGTTCTCCAGATCCCTTATCCATATATTCCTGAATGACACCGGATTACCATGATCCTGCAACATTAATGGCAATTTATCCGCATGATATTCATAAGCCGGATACCCTATAAAAACAGTAGGTCCCTTTAGCTCTACATGATTCTGAATAATAATTCCATTGTGAATAACAGTTATATAAGCAGGAAACTTAAGTGTTTTATCATCATTAAAGCGGGGCGCTGTAAAAAATATGTCATATGTCTGCCATTTTCCCGGAGGTTTACTGGCATTTACCAGAGGAATATGTTGTTTATAAATACTTCCGGCCTGACCATTATAATATGTATCATTATTATATGAATCCAAAACCTGAACTTCATATTTTCCCATAAGAAGAACTCCGCTGTTACCACGTCCCTGACCATCGCCTTCAATTTTTTTGGGGGCCCTCCACTCAATATGAAGCTGAACATCCCCAAATGACTCACGTGTTTGAATAGAACCGGTTTTGCCTTTTACCGTTATGTTTTTACCTGCTTTCCATCTTACAGCTCCACCTTTATTGTGTTCCCATTTATTAATATCTTTTTTATTGGAATATAATATAATAGCATCGGAGGGAGCTTTATTCACGGACGAAGAAATAACAATCTCAGGCTTTCTGGACCAGTCTTCTGTTTCTTCAGGTTTTTGTGAATTAACTGCAGGAAAAAATACAAACAATAATATAAGCAAATAATAAATTTTCTTCATCCTGATTTTTTATAATGTGTTAAAATTAAGATTGTTTTCTTTAAATGCAAATTCCAAAATTAAAATTTATTTTCATTTTGGGATATAAATAATCTTCTTTGTTAAAAAATAATCTTCTTGAAAATAATCATATATATTAATTAATTTAACATCTTTATTAAGAAGCTTAAGCTCATCTTCAAAATCTCCTCCTTTCAGATAAATAATTCCATTAGGTATCGCATTCACTGATTTATCGCTAATTAGATGTTTCGAAAATTTATAAAATTCAGGTAAAGCTTTTACTGCCCGGCTAATAATAAAGTCACAAGACATTGTTATTGATTCGGCTCTTGATGTTATTGTAATAACATTCTTCAAATCAGTATCTTTTATGATCTCATCAACTACTTTCATTTTTTTTGAAATCGAGTCAACCAGAATAAATTTAACATCAGGAGACATTATTGCCATAGGTATCCCCGGAAATCCCCCTCCTGTTCCGACATCAATAAGCAATGAACCTGGCTTGAAATTTATAAACCTGGCAATGGCAAGTGA
>CAZLXM010000070.1:17362-21257 GCA_964563105.1 uncultured Bacteroidaceae bacterium | reverse complement strand
GAAAAAATACCGGCAGCATTATCAAAAGAAGTTACCGAAAGTATTAAAATCCCTACAATTGGTATTGGGGCCGGAAGTGATGTAGACGGGCAGGTATTGGTATTACATGATATGCTGGGTATAACCAGAGAGTTTTCTCCCCGCTTTTTAAGACGCTATCATAATCTTTATCAGGAAATACTGGGAGCTGTACAAAATTATATTGAAGATGTTAGAAATTCAGATTTTCCGAATGAAAAAGAGCAATATTAGAAATTATGAAATATTGTCCGGAAATTATTTATGAAGACAATCATCTGTTAGCAATTAATAAAAAATCCGGAGAGCTGGTCCAGGGGGATAAGACAGGGGATAGTTCTTTAAATGAACTTTTAAAAGAATTTATTAAAACGAGAGATTCCAAACCGGGAAATGTTTTTCTGGGAGTTTGTCACCGGCTTGACAGGCCGGTTTCAGGGGTTATCCTGTTTGCTAAAACCGGAAAAGCTTTGTCTCGGCTAAATGAGATTTTTCGAAATCAGGAGATAAAAAAAATATATTGGGCAATAGTAAAAAATAAACCTCCCGAAAATTCAGGGGCCCTGGTGCATTATTTAGTTAAAGACCATCTGAAAAACAAATCTGTTGCCTATAAAGCCCCCGGTAAAGATACCCGTCAATCAAGCCTTAATTATCGGATCATAGGATCATCCGATAACTATCATCTTCTTGAGATTGAGCTTGATACAGGCAGGCATCATCAAATACGTGCCCAGCTTGCAAAAATCGGATGCCCGGTAAAAGGGGACCTGAAATATGGTTTCCCCCGTTCAAATAAGGATGGCGGCATTAGCTTGCATGCAAGGGAATTAAATTTTATTCATCCTGTTAAGAAAGAAAAAATTCGTATAATTGCCGATCCTCCGGAAAAGGATATTTTTGGATTATTCAATTTGCAAACACAGGAAAAAGATGGTTTAGAATGAAAAGAACAGGGATTATTGCCGTTATTCTCTTAATTGGCGGATTAATTTATGCTCAAAACCGAAACTTTACACGTACTGAATATATTAACAGATACAAGGAGTTAGCAATAAAGGAGATGAAAAGAACTGGAATTCCGGCAAGTATCAAACTTGCCCAGGCTATGCTGGAATCTGATAATGGTAATTCCAGACTGGCAAGGGAAGCAAATAATCATTTCGGAATAAAATGCCATAAATCATGGACAGGTAAAGTTATTTATCATGATGACGATCATAAGGGTGAATGTTTCAGAAAATATAATTCACCTGAAGATTCTTACAGGGACCATTCAGATTTCCTGCTTGGTTCATCCAGGTATAGCGGATTATTTGAGCTTGCTTCATATGATTATAAAGGATGGGCCCGGGAATTGAAAAGATCAGGCTATGCAAC
This sequence comes from uncultured Bacteroidaceae bacterium, assembly GCA_964563105.1. GTDB lineage: Bacteria > Bacteroidota > Bacteroidia > Bacteroidales > CAYVTV01. The sequence goes on along the minus strand of CAZLXM010000070.1, from coordinate 19,859 downwards.
TAATCCACGATATGATGACCTTCTTATCAGAATTATTGAAGAAAACAATCTGCATCAATACGATCAGAGGATTAGCCCGGGCAGAAGAATGATAACCGGAATTGAACCTGAAAACTATATTTCCGGCAGGCAGGTCCAATATAATAACAGGGTAAAATATATTATTGTAAATGAGGGGGATAGCTTTGAGAGTATCAGAAAAGATTTGAGGCTTCTTGCTTTTGAACTATATAAATATAACGAATTAAGTCGCACTGACACTATTTATCCGGGACAGATATTATACATACAGCCAAAAAGGAATAAAGCTGAAGCCGGAAATCGTTACCATATAGTTAAGGAAGGAGAAAGTATGTATGATATATCACAGAAATATGCTGTCAAACTTGATAAGTTATATAAAAAGAATCTAATGAACCCGGGAGAAGAGCCTCTTGCCGGACAGCAACTATCTTTGAGAAAGCCATTGAAAGAGCCGGTTATTCAAGTTGACCGAAAAAATGAAAAAACGAAACAGGAAAAACAGCCCAAAGAAAGGGACAAAATAGAATTTGAATTTTATGACTGATCAAAGCATTTCATAAGTATTTATTTCCCTGAAACCTGATAAAAAATCTTTAATAAGCATTTTCCTTTTTCCTTCAAGTTGTAGCAATTTGATGCTGATATACCCGTCCGGGACGCTGACATAAACATAGTTTTTATTATCCGAATCAATTTTTCCCACTGTTTTTGCGGATGGTTTATTATGAAATTCAGCTTCAAATATTTTTACATTATACGATTTTTCATTCTTTATAAGAGATGAAAAAGCAGCAGGATAAGGACTTAAGCCCCTTATAAGGTTAAAAATTTCAATCCCGGGTTTATTCCATTCTATTTTACAATGGTGTCTTTCAATTTTAGGTGCACTTTTAAAAAATAATTTATCATTTAAAAGACCTTTTTGCGGGATCTCATGATAGTTACCAGATTCAATCATTTTTATGGTTTTAAGAATGAGCCCGGACCCCATAAGCATCATTTTATCATGCAAAGTTCCCGCATTATCACTATTCAGGATTTTGATTTTTTCCTGAAAAAGAATATTTCCCGTATCTATATTCCTGTCTATAAAAAAAGTTGTAAGTCCTGTTTCAGGTTCACCATTGATCAATACCCAGTTAATTGGGGCAGCTCCACGATATTGTGGTAAAAGAGATGCATGCAGATTAAAAGTGCCAAAAGCAGGAATAGTAAAAACAGCTTCCGGCAAAATCCTGAAAGCCACAACTACCTGTAAATCAGGCTTTATTATCGTCAGTTCCTTAATAAAATTTTCATCTTTCAATTTATCAGGCTGGAGAAGCCTTAATCCATTGTCTAAAGCAAATTTTTTAACAGGAGAAGCCTTCAATATTTGTCCCCTTCCGGCAGGTTTATCAGGAGCTGTAACCACTGCTGCAATGCGATAATTGTTATCAAGTAATACTTTTAGTGAGGGTACGGCAAATTCGGGAGTACCCATGAATACAATTTTCAGCTTTTCAGCTTTTAGGGAAGAGGTCATTAATTTTTAGTTTTTAATATTCCTGGTTGCAGCCGGACCGTTATCAGCAAGCAGTTTAATTCTTTATTTTTTTGGGGGCTATTTCAAAGAATTGTTATCCGGGATATCTTGTTCGTAGCGGGCAATATTGAGAAAGTGCCCCATTTTATCTCTTTTCGTCTCCATATAAAAACGGTTAAATTCATTTGGTTTAATTTGGAGAAGAACATTTTCAACTATTTCAATTTTGTATCCCTCCAGGCCAGCCCTTTTTACCGGGTTATTTGTAATAAGTTTTATTTTTCCTAATCCAAGTGAATGTAAGATACTGGCCCCTACTCCATAATCTCTTTCGTCATCATTAAATCCGAGCTGAATATTTGCGTCCACTGTATCATAGCCTTCTTCCTGAAGTTTGTAGGCCTTAATTTTATTAAATAATCCTATTCCTCTGCCTTCCTGATTCATATATATAATTACTCCTTTACCCTCTTTTTCTATCATTCTCATAGCTTCATGCAATTGCTCACCGCAATCACAGCGATATGAACCAAAAATATCACCCGTTACACATGAGGAATGAACGCGGACTAAAACAGGCTCATCCCGTGTAATATCACCTTTTATAAGGGCAACGTGTTCCAGTCCGTTTGATTTCTGAATAAAAGGTATCAGCCTGAAATTACCATATTTTGTAGGTAAGTCTACTTCCACTCCACGAATTATAATGCTTTCATGGCTTAAGCGATATGATATCAAATCCTTGATACTTATTATCTTAAGATCAAATCTTTCGGCTATTTCCAAAAGCTGGGGTAATCTTGCCATTGATCCATCTTCATCCATTATCTCGACCAGGACTCCTGCTGGTTTTAATCCGGCAAGGCGTGCAAGGTCGACTGCAGCTTCTGTATGCCCGGTACGTCTAAGAACTCCCATTTTTTTTGCTTTCAGGGGAAAAACATGTCC
>CAZLXM010000070.1:2773-17352 GCA_964563105.1 uncultured Bacteroidaceae bacterium | reverse complement strand
GCGTGCAAGATCGTCAGGCTTTGTAACAGGATCTGTTAAAGCTTTAATTGTTTTTGCCCTGTCACCGGCAGAAATCCCCGTTGTGCAACCATGTCCAATTAAGTCTACTGATACAGTAAAAGCTGTCTTATGCATACTGGTATTTTTACCAACCATCATTTCAAGTTCAAGTTCTTCACATCTTTCTTCAGTGAGTGCAACACAAATAAGGCCGCGACCATGAGTAGCCATAAAATTAACCAATTCAGGATTAGTTAATTCAGCAGCAGCAACAAAGTCCCCTTCATTTTCTCTGTCTTCATCATCAATAACAATAACAATTTTTCCCAGACTGATATCTTCAATAACTTCCGGGACAGTATTCATTTTCATTTTTTATTTTTTTATAAAATGTAAATTTAAATTCCACTATATCAAAAAAAGTCCTCTTCTGTTCTTAAACCAATCCTTTCATCATCTTCAAATTTTTTACAGCGCTGATTTCTTGGTGCCGGTTGCCATATATTTGAATTAATACCTGAAAGATATTTAATAAATCCCTTTAACGTCGCAAAGTTCATAATAAAAAAATATGAAATAAAACGCAAAAATACAACATTGGCATTTAATTTTGATATAATAAAATCGGTCAAAGCTAATAGGGCCAGAGCTATCTGAGTGATTAACAGATATTTATATAACTCATTTTTTAACAAAAAAATATTTGAAAAAAAGGCCAGTAAAATAAAAAATGGCCCCAGCCATCTTAATACTTTATGGGAAAGAAAGCAAAAACCAACAGGCCTGAAGGGAGGCCAAAGCATACGAAAAAACTTTCCGAGATTTTGAAAATTACCACCTGCGATTCTTACTTTTCTCCTGAATTCTTCAATAATATCTAAAGGCACATCTTCGTTCACAAGAGCACTGGAAGCAGTAATTGTTTTATAATTTATAGATAATACATACATATTAAAAAAAAAGTCATCCCTAATAAAATTAGCAGGGACAGGCACAAATATACTCTTTCTTATGGCATAGCATCCTCCAAATGGCCCAATCATCTTACCCCATATAATACTCTCCATTTCTTTTATTAATAATTCCTGCTTAAGAGAGGAGTTTTCCTGCAATGAAATACCACAATTAGTAATATCCCTGTGAATTACTTTAGTGTCTACAAGCCCTATTTCAGGGTTTTTAAAATGTTTGACTATTTCAAATAACGTTGATTCGTAAAAAAAAACATTAGCATCAGTAAACAGAATTATTTCACCTTTTGCCTGTTGAATCAGATTATTTATTATCTCAGGTTTTCCGGTTCTTCTGTTAAAATTTCTGACATAAAAACGAATATAATTTTTAGAAAACACATTTAAAATTCTGTTTGTCCCATCAGTAGAAGAATCTGATCCTACAATCACTTCAAATTTGTCAATTGGATAACTTGTATAAAAAATACTTTTTATTTTTTCTGCAAGAACCTGTTCTTCATTATGAACAGCCATAATAACTGAAACGAATGGTAAGTCCGAATTGAAAGAGTATACTTCTGTATTCTGATATTTCTTTATTGCCAATAATTTAAGTATAAATGGAAATAAAAAATATGAATACAGAAAAGCTAATATTGCTATCCAAAAAAGAAACTCAAAGATCATTTCGGCCTTTTCCTATATAAATCATATAAATCTTTATAAAATGCTAAATTATTAAAATTTTCTATAACAAATGTCCGTAGTGCATGGCCAATCAAATAAAGGAGTGTTAAATTTTTATAAACATAAATAGTTTTTCTGCTTAATTATACTGAAGGACTTATACTGTTCAGATATATTTTATTTATTTCATTAATAATTTTTAAATTCTTTTTTATTTAATATTTAGTTTAAATTCAATAAATCTGCTTCATATATTACTTTTAAATTTTTGAAGCTGGCAATTAATCTGTTTCTTTTCCAAAAAATTTTTTGAAGAATTTTAAATATGTATCTATTTGCATTACAGAAGAATCTGTGGAAGCTTTGTAAGTAAGAAAAAAGCTTACTGGAATAAGCAGATAGGTGGAAAACCACATGCCAACATAGGGAAGTACCACGCTTTCCCTTGCAAACTTTTCACCCATAAGTGAGACAACATAATATAGAATAAAGAAAAATACAGAAACAACCACAGGCATACCCAGTCCTCCTTTCCGGATAATAGCACCTAAGGGGGCACCAATAAAAAAGAAGAATAAACATGCAACTGACAATGTGAATTTCCTGTGATACTCAATCTGGTATCTGCGCAAGCGTCTTATGTAATTATCTATTGTTTGTGCACTAATAGTAATTTGATTAATATTATTTCTTACCATGCTCATTGCATCTTCAATTAGAAATATCTTATCCTCTTTTGAATAACTTTGAAAAACAGAATCGTATTTTAGTTTAATAAATTCTCCTTCAGATGGGATTGTATCTATTTCAACAGGTCTTTTCATATGGGCAGTTGTAGAATTATAGCTTGACCTCTGCAATATTGTATTTAAATTGATCTGATTAGTAACTATTTGGCTTATTAAAGAATCCTGGGCATATTTAAGTTGTTTAAGATTCATCATATGAAATGAGCTTTTAAACAGATTTTGGTCGGTCCTTTGAAGTCCGAATCCGGAAAGCTCAATAATCATTTGTTGCTCTTCAAACTTATCCCTGCGGGCAGGGAAGGTTTTTTCCCTCCTTCCTCTACGTTCTTTTTGCATTTCAATATAAGTATATCCATTATAAAGGTTTATTATGAGATTTCTTTCATCGGCAGTTATCTGCATATAACCCGAATCAGCCAGTGTAACTGTAGTATTTCCCTGTTTACCGGTATGATCGTAAATTCGTATGTCTTTGAGCACATTTGTTTTAGGGTCCCTGCTTTCAATTCTGATACTATATCCTTCTATAGTATTGTCAAATACACCTGTTTTTATTTGCAGCTCGGGATTTTGTCTGGATATATCAAATAAAAGAGACCTCATTCTCAGATTGGCGTATGGCAACATATAATTACTGAATAAGAAGGCTAAAATGGTAATTACAATAGAAAAAATAATTATCGGCCGCATTATGGTTTGAAGTGGTATTCCTGCGGTTTTAAAAGCCAGAAGTTCATTATGTTCTGCTAAATTACCAAAAGTCATGATTGAAGAAAGTAAAACAGCCAAAGGCAGTGCCATAGGTACCAGGCTTGCAGAAGTATAGGAAAGAAGCTCCAGAATCACCTCGGTATCCAGTCCTTTTCCAACCAGTTCATCAATGTACCTCCATAGGAACTGCATCAACAGGACAAAAATCACAATAAAAAATGTAAGGATAAAAGGTCCGATAAATGACCCTAAAACAAGCTTATACAATTTTTTAAACACCTTGAATAGTATTTTGCATTATTCGGATAAAACAGGAAAGCAAAACTACTAAATATAATGATGTGCTATTCTATAAACCAAGAATACGTTTAAGGACATTAATCTGAGAATCCCAAAGTTCAATTGCCCCGTCTTTTTCATCTGCATCGGCAAAATCAGTTATAAATAAGGCTATGCTTTTAGTCAATTCTTCCTGATTAATTCGAAACTCAAAAAAATTATCATTATCCTTTTCATCTTCATCTATCCATTTAAAGCGGACGCTTTTATTTTCCCTTAAATGAACAATTTCTGCCCTCTCTTCAGATTCATCCCATATAAAAGTATATACGCTCCCATCCAAATTAACATTATCAGCAAACCATTCTGATAAACCTGATGGTGTACTTAAACGGGAAAAAAGTACTTTTGGTGAGGTGTTAAACGTATATTCCAGTTCAATTTTTTCCTTCATTATTCAATTTATTGTAAAATTAACTGCAGATGTGAACTTTTTGTAGTTCAATTAATTTTCTTTTAAATTGCAATATAAGAAAAAAATTAGAGAATTCAGCTTCAAACAGGACAGAATGGCTTTATCGCCCATTCATAGAATACACCGTGCTATTCCACAATGATAAATTATTTCTGTAAAAAAATATAATAAAAAAAGCCTGGCTTTAAGCCAGCCCATAGGGTTCAACCATTGACGAATGGGGTTTAAAATGATATTGGATATTTTGTAATTTATTTCCGATTATTTTGATCTTATCCGGGTCGCCCTGTCCCATACCTGCTTTATTCATTGAAGAAAGATAAAGTATTTCTGCAGGATTAAAACCCATGATTTTTGTTGCAATTGTATCAAGGGCCAGTGGGTCGAGGCTCGCCATGGCAATACGCGCATCCACCGGTGTCCCGCCTACCGGACCATTACCTTCCATAGCTTCAAATCCGTCGATTACTCCAAGATCAGGATAAATTTCCTTTGCAAGGCTAAACATATTATAATGTAAAATAATATTTTTACTCCTGTCACTTTTTATAAGGTGCATAAAAGGTTTATCATTCTGTTTATAATCATTATATGGGGCTGCTAACAAAATATTCTTAAGTGACAAAGTTACAAGTACAAGATCATGTGTTTTAAGTTTTGCAGCCGAAATTAAATATTGATCTTTGTTCAGAAACCTGGAAATTATACGGACAGGCTGGGGAGTATTCTCAGGCCCAAGAAAATAACGAACATCATAAGCGCCTTCATTTAAATCTTCTAATTCAACTTTATATTCCTTTTCCAGGGGAATATATCCGTAATTAATAAAACCGTCATAGGTCCCCTTTCTGCTGGCAGTTGATTCTCCAATATATATAGGCCCTTTCCAGCGGGGCCTTAAAAAATCAAGAATACCACGTACTGAATCAACACTGGTAGCACAGAGAGGAACATTAGTAGAAACGAAATTGGGTTTAATAAGTATACTTTTTTTTCTTTCGAGGGAAGTCATAATTTGATCTTCTATATTCTTCAAGGCTTCGAAAGTAATGTCTCTTAAATCATTTCCTTTAACCAGACTAACCGTAGCTTCTTCTTTCTTATTCATAAAACCGGGATTTAAATATGTATTTCCCGGGGCGGCATATGTTTTATCAAAGGGTAAATTAAGTCCTGCGAAAAAAGCCATGGAACCAAAACCCAGCTGCCGAAGCATTTTCCGGCGAGTTACCGGAGTAACATGTTTTTTCATAATGGAATAAATGTATGTTTTATAGAACAAAAATACATAATGATGCTGATTCATGAAAAATTTTAACAAAGCAAAAGAACTAAGTATAAACTGCTAAATAAGAGGTTATTTGCTAATGATTTTATTTTATGAATAAAAATTAAGTTTTATGCTTCTACAAAATAAGTGGCGGGGAATTATAAGAAAATCGAAATAAAGTTTTGTAAAAGACTGATTCTTTCTGTAGCGAGAGGGAGACTTGAACTCCCGACCTCATGATTATGAATCATGCGCTCTAACCTGCTGAGCTACCTCGCCCTAAATTGTGCCGCAAATATAATTATTTTTTGGTTTTATTCATGGAAAAACAATCATATTTATCTGAGTATTACTTTGACTAATACAGAATAATATAATAAATTCATTTAATATCGTGATATTCAATCGTATAACATGGCCACAATATTAAATGATCAACATATTCTCCCATTTTTAAAATAGATAATTATCGATCTAAAAGCGGTAAAAAAATCCCATACTAAAATCCAATCCGGAACCACGCGGATTAGATATTTCAATTCCAGGGTTTATATGGGAACTTTGAGAAGGGATATATTCATAATTCACCGAATAATATTTAAGCCCAAAATAAAATGATCCATGTTCGGAGAAATCTGAATCAAAAAGGAAGGAAGCATGCAAGCCAAACTGAGCATTATATTTATATTTATATTTATCACCTCCGGCTTTTAAAGCATTAATATTCATGGTGCCAAGGCTATAAAGTCCGGGTCCTCCCCCCAGTCTGAAACGATAATAATCGCCTCCTTTTACCGGGATAATAAATGCAGGTGTCAGGTTAAAACCCATTCGCCCAAAAGAGGCACTGGCATTCTTTAATGATCTGGATAAAGTGCCTGACTGATAAAATACATTGAAGGACAGATCAAAATGCCTGGAAATTTCACGTCCCGCTTCAGCCCCAATAGCAACACCGCCTCCTGTAGAAAGATTAACATCTTTTCCATCTTCATCAATAAAAAGGGCCATCTTTTCAAACCCTGCCCCTCCGCCCATTGTCAGCCCTAAACGTGATTTATATCTTTCCGTTGAAATTGTTTCATATATAAGAGGACGCAAACTTTTACTTTCAATTACAGCCTGACCTGCTAATGAGTCAACTAATTCTAGAATGGGTATAGCTGACCAAAAACCAGTATTGATATATCCTTTGATGTAATAAGTTTTTCCAGGTTCAAGACTGATTTTCAAGGAAGACTCAGGCCCCATCTTACAAGAAAAATTATACTCCCCCGGACTAAATGAATGCTGATAATATGAACCATTCTTTAACATAATGACAGGCTCGTTATTGGCTAAAATTTTCATTTTAATGCCCGAACCTACATAATTAGGTAAACGGTAAAAAAATACGAGAGCCGGCTCGTCTCCTTGCTGCATTCCAGAGGAATACTTTACAAAAAAAGATAAGAAGAAGATAAAAAAGCAGGTAATAAAGGATACTTTTTTCATAATAAAATAATAATATAAATAATTGATTTTGAAGCAGTGTAAAAAGCCTGCGAATATACTAAATAACTTGCATGCAAAATTTATAATACTAATTTTTTCAATAATTTTCTGAGTTTATTTTTGGGGGATATTATTGGGAGGGATGTTTTAAAATAAATGACCGGGGCTTCGGCTCCGCTCAGCCGGCGGGGTTTAAGCTGAGATTTGCCCCCTACAACTTCACACTATACCTTATACTTAAATTCCTATGCGGCATTATATCCCCAGGGCGGCCCATATATTCCGTATTAGTAAAGTTCTTCACTACAAGAGAAAGTTTATTTTTTTTATCAGGAAAGTTATACGCAAGGTTAAGGTCTGTCACCAGATAAGCTTTATTATTATTTGACCAGTAATCAAAAAATCCGGGGAGAATGGATTCACGTGTTAATTCATGAACAAAAACATTATCAATATTTAATATTTTAGAATTAATAAACATACTTATACCTGCTTCAAATTTTCGAAACTGACTGTTTAGATTAATTTTTCCTGAATGTTTTCTTCTGTATTTAAGAAACACATTAGTGTTCCTTCGGGTCACCGGATTAAATTCAACGGGGAAAATATAAACATAAGCTGCATTAAATGTGTTATGTAAACCATAAATTTCAGAACGCAGCAAAAATTCGAATTCACAACCATACACCCTGGAATGCTCTATATTAAATGATTTAAAACCAAGGCTTGAAACTTCAGAACCCGGCGAATCAGTATGACTGCCAAAAATATATTCAATAAGGTCTCTATTCTCGGAATAAAATAAAGCCAGATCAGCCATACCATTGAACCTTGAACTAAGTATCCCCTGTCTGATCCCTATTTCTGAATTCCAACCCGATTCAGATTTAATTTCCGGATTAGGAAAAATTTTAATTGCCCCTAGAGAAGTCCCGGCGTGTTTTTCTGCAATTGAGGGAAAACGATATCCCTGGCCGAATGAAGCTCTAAGAAAGGTATAATCCATTAACTGGTAGTTAATACCGGTCCTGAATAAAGGTATCAGTTTATCATGTATGTTATCCAGAATATTATATTCCAGTCTAAGCCCTCCAACAAGTTTAAGTTTTTTTCCCGGATTTGCATCAATCTGTGAATACCCGGATATATTTAAACTCTGATGATCCCCATAAAATAGTGATATAATTCGACTGTAATTTTCTGTTAAGCCAACATTTATGCTAAAGTAACGATTTAACTTTTTCCAGTTTAAGTATTCTGTATAAAAAGAAAGTGCATTACTTCCAGTTTCTTTTGCATCAGGTATCTCATTATCCGTAAACTGGATGCGGGTTTTGAGTTCATGTTTACTAAACTCATTGACTTTAAAATATAGAAAGGGGTCTAAAGCAATGAATGTACCATAAATTCTATTGGCGGTTGTTTCATTTTGTTTCAGGGCACCGGTTTGTGCGTCCTCCCAAAGCAGGAAATCTATTTTACGGGTATGACCGGCATTCAAATTCACTCCATAGGATAAGCCATTAATCTTTGAGTTATTGTGTTTAAGTTTTATGTTAAGTCGTCCAAGTTTCTCATCATTCAATCTTCTGTAACCATTATCATAATAGAGCCCGGCAGCAACAGACAGGTCAGTGTTTCCATATTTCTGTAAATGCGAAAAAGATGCATTAGAGTAAATTCTTGGAGTTTTCCACCAGATCCAGTTCTTTTGTCTTGGCTTTCCATAAATACCCGATTCAATGAAAAATTTGGTAACCGCTTTATCCGGTGATGCATCTGCTGTACGAAAATTTATTATTCCATTAAGTGCTGAAGAACCATAAAGAACAGAAGATGCTCCTTTTATAATTTCTATTTGAGACAAATTGTCGAGAGGTAAAAACTGCCATTTTATATTTCCGGCATCCGCAGAAAGTACCGGGAGCCCGTCAATCAAAGCTAAAACCCTGCTACCGGCCCCGTAACTAAATCCACTGCCACCCCTGACTGAAGCCTGCCCGTCTATTACTTCTATACCCGAAGATTTATTTATTAACTCCCGGGCATCAGTAATATGATTTTCTGTCAACATTTCAGGCTTTAAAATACTTACTGAAACAGTTAATTCAGATATTTTTTGCTCAAGTTTACCTGCACTGATAACTAACTGATCAATTTCCATTACTAAACGGTCTAAACCTATATCAAGAACAAGTGAATCATTAATATTTAAATTCACTGTTTTTGTAAAAGACTTATATCCAATATATTGAAAACTGACCTGAATATTTCCCGGATTTGACCTAAAAATGAAATAACCATTTTTATCAGTGCTGGTCCCTGATTTCAAGCCATATACAACTGTTGCGCCAGACAGTGGTTCGCGCGTCAAATTATCATAAACATTACCGCTGATAATTCCGGTACTGTCCGCACCAATTGATTTAAATGTGATAAATAAAAAAAATGTAAATAAAAAATATCGTGTCATTTTGCATTAAAAGTCATACGGATCCTATAATCACCCCCTGAAGGATTTGGGAAGCCGGCTGTAACTTTAAGAGAATTTTTTGTGAGTTCAATGATATTAGCTGTCAATGATTGTAAAGCGAGTGAATCAGAATAAATGACAATTTGAGTTTCTTTTCCGGCAAACATCCAGCTTCCTGTATATTCGCCGAAATATCCTGTACCATCTTTATTAAATTTCGCCTCTCCCCTGAATTTTTCCAATAAACCACCCGGGCCACCGGCATCCACATCATTGGCAATTAAACTGTCTGCCACCCAGATAGGAGTGGTTAGCAATTTAAAGCGTTCGGATTGTTCTTTTTCACATCCAAATAAGAGATAACATCCGATAATCAAAATGATTGGTATAATTGTTCTCATTATTACGGGATTTTTATAATATTCCTGATGAATTTCAGATAAATTTTAGCAGATATTTTTATTAAAGAAATGAAATTCTAACTATATAAATAAAAAATATCTAAAAAGCACATATAATTAATAATTACGGTATTTAATATTGTATATCACATTTGATCAGACAATATATAACATAGAATTTCAACTATGCTATAAGTATGATATTAAGAGATATAAAATGAAAAAATTAATTTGGCCAGAAAGCTGTTTTTTCGTATTTATCAGATAATTCTCTTAACTTTTTTGCATATCCGGCAAAATCCAGTTGTTTTTCAGCCAGTATCAGATAAGACAAATCAGCAGTCCACCCGGCCAGATAATTTGTTTGGGTATCCATCATATATCCTTCCTCACCTTTTGGATAGCGGGCTATTTCCCATATATATTTTAAGTTTTCATATGTTGAATAATAATCATTCCAGGCAGATTCTGCCAGGGCTGACATCTTATTTAAATTGGCAATCACATCTTCTTTCCTGCCTTTGCTATGAGAATCCACTGCATTATCACAGGCTTCTGCAATTTCTCCCAAAGCAAGAACCAGATCACAATGAGATTTCATTAACTGACCCATTGATGAAAATACCTCCAGATTATAAACATTGGAATTTACCAGATCAATATTCATATTTAAGGTGTCAAGGGCACCTGTACATCTGTTTTTCTCATATTCAGCACGTTCAACAATTGACTGAAATTGCTTTTTCCAGCTTCCTTCTGAAGGCTTTATGTTTACTTCCGGAAGGGCCAATAGCTGGTAAGCTCTCCGATGCTTAAATCCTTTGCGCATCAAGGCTGAATTCCAAAATGTAACCCGTTCGGACAAATTATGAAATGCAGGTATCAAACCAATAGTGTTAGGGCCAAAAAATCGTCGGACATATTTTTCCCAATACCTGTCAATCGTAGCCGGTGCTTTACTACTCCAGGTAAATTCAGCAGTAGCAAGGAATCCTGGCCAATAAATCTCAAAATGATTACCAGCATCATCTCCCCAGGCGGTACATAAGGTTCCCATAACTTCTTTTTCAGCACCCAGTGTAATATAACTTTGAATATTTGCCAGTGCCGAGTTATAATCAGGTATAAGCGGATAATTTCCGATAACTGCAGTTGCAATCATGGTATTAAAGTCATTTTTATTATACCAGTCCAGTATATTTATATTTCCTTTCTCTCTTCCAAGTTCATAATTCCAACGCATAAAAATTGCATCCTTTGGAAATTTATTTATTATACTTTCAAGTTTTGTTATTCCATCCGGCCATATTGAATCAAAGGTTTCATCAGCATTGGAATGAGTAAACTTATAAATTCCGGCCTGTTTCAATGGCATATCATCCCAAAATATAATAGTCCTCCCGTGCTCCTTCATAAAATCATGTACCCTGTTAAGCCAGGTAAGATATAAACCTAAATCTCCTATTTCCTCCTTTTTCTTTTTACAAAGAGGACATTGTCCCATTATCCTAACTTCGTCAGCTCCCACGTGAAAATATTTTACTCCGGGAGTTGCCTCAATAACTTCACGAAACAAATCAAATATCAAGTCATAAGTTCCTTCTCTTAAAGGACAAAAGGATTGAAAAACATCAGGATTCTCTCTTAGATGTTTTAATTCTTCATGCTTAAGAAGATAAGCGGCATGGCCAAATCCCTGAACAAGAGGGATTATATTTATATGGTATTTCCGGGCAAATATAGTAAGTTCTTTAACCTGATCAGAAGTTAATGAAACCGGCGCAGAAACAAAAGGATGGGATTGATATTTAAATCTGTCTTCAAATTCAAAAACAATACCATTAATTTTATATCGGGCCAGCTTTACAATCGATTCTTTAATATACTCAAAACGGTCAAGATGAAAGAAATAGTTATAATGAACTAATCTGTGTTCCATTTCAGGCCAGTCTCTTATCAACATTCCGGGTAAAGCATGATCCGCCCATTTTGATTCTTCCAAAAGCTGAATGATAGTTTGTACCCCGTAGAAAAGTCCTGCTTTACCTCCTCCTGAGATGGTAACAAATTTTTTATTTATATCAATTACATAGGATTCTTCATTCTCTTTTTCCGGTGCAGGAAGATTTGAGCTAAATTCGGCAAAATCAGCGTCTTCTGATGCTATACCTAAAATAACAGCAGGATGTACAATTTCATTATATGAAGTTAATACCTGAAGTTCAGGGAGATATCCAAAAAGTTTATTTATTTCATCCTGTAACAAATTGCCGGCAAAATGTGCGTTTTCATCAGCTTTAGAATAAAGATAAATATTTTTTATTTTTTGAGAATTAAAAGACACTCCCTTTTTAAGCTCAATATTCTGAGGCTCGGGAAGTAATTCTGTAGCAACAGAAGTTAATGAATTATTCTTGCCGCAACTTGTCAGAAAAGCTGTTACAATAAGAAAAATACTGAATTTTACTAATGTTTTAATCTTCATATTAAAAGTTTTTATTATACAAAATTAAACAGATAATTTGATTTGAATACTATTTAATGAAGATTTCAACAGTAGCTATAAGAAAATATCTGAATCAAAACAACTTTTTAAAATTAAGAACTTTTTATCAGGCAGGCTTAAATGCCAGTTTCAGCAGCCATATTCATGAAAGGAATATAACATTAAAATTCCCGGTTCCCGGATTATTTACTGTAAATCAAGAATTAGAAGTTTATAATGAAGTAAAGAGTATATTGGAATATTAAAACTTTAAATATTTTTATCGGAAAGAAATTCCCAATCCGGCTGTAAAAATATTATAATTTGCCCTTGTATAATCAAAATGAAGGGTAAGAAGCCCCAATTTAAATCTTATTCCGGCATTGATCCTTAAGTTTTCAGTATTTTGGATTTCCATTTTAAATGGGTCATTATATATGTCATTATCTGTCACTACAATATTGCCATAATCTTCATCAGATTCATTTGTTTCAAGCCTGGCTACCGGGAAATTCCCTTTTAATCTGAAACATGCAGTAGAAGTGCTATATCCAATACCCTGATAAAAACCAACACCAAAAAAGTTCTGTGAAGCAATTAAATTTATGGTATATGCTTCCAAATCCACTTCAATTTTTTGACCTTTAAATATCAGGGGATTAGTTACCCTGTTAATTACATCGTCATCAACTCTTAAGTATAAATTTGCATATGCGAGCATTCGGGTATATCCGCCTTGAGCAGAAATATTCAGAAAAGGAACATTTTTAAATACCGGGAGCCATTGGGAAATACTATGTTTTAACCCCACTCCCCATAAACCAATATTTCCGGCATTGCCAAGTCCTATGTCGGGTAAAAAACGACCCGTTATTTCCGTTCCAAATGGAAGTCCAATACCCAGTTGTCCCACCGGCAGGGGTAGAAAATGCAAGCCTGTTCCATCAGGTACTTCATATTCTGCAACAGTAACCTGTTCTCCATTTAGCGGGTTTGTTTGATAATAGCTCAATACCGGCCTGCCTTCAATTGGTTTGCCCGCTATTGTAGGCGCTGTTGTGATCCCATTATGCCGGCCATTCAAGTTAAGATTACTAATTTCAAATGTTCTGGAGGATAAAGGGGCCCATGCTGTATTTATGGATAAGGTTATATCAAATCCAAGCGGCTCATGAGTTTCGGCTGTATTATACCACCCGCCATTAATGTTGGATCCAAGACAATTTGCCCAGGGGGTTAAATACTCTTTAAATAATATCTGAGCATCATCAAGGCCACCCCGTATAAAATCAGGATTATTTAACTGTGATTGAGCTTTGAAACTTAAAGCAATAAAAAAAACCAGATGTATAATAAAATTAATTCTTATATTCATGGACATTAATTTTTCGTTTTTAATTTTGCAGCCAGGATTAAGTTTTTTTAATGCTATTATTATACGTTTGTTTAGTATTGAAAGTTGCATAAATTCATTATATATGCCGCTTATTTAATTCAGGGCCCGGAAAAGAAATGAACTAATATATTTTCAATTTTATTGATTTTTATGAGGAATCTACAATGAAGCCAAATCAGCCATTAGCTGACAGAATGCGTCCAAAAGGTCTTGATGATTTTCTTGGACAGGATCATTTAGTTGGTACTAATGGTATTATTCGGAAAATGCTTGATGCCGGTTATTTTTCCTCTTTCATTCTTTGGGGACCTCCTGGTGTTGGAAAAACAACTCTGGCAAAAATTATTGCTGCTAAACTGGACAGGCCCTTTTATATTTTGAGTGCTGTGCATTCAGGTGTTAAAGACGTTCGTGACACAATTGAAAAATCAAAAAAACAACAATTTTTCGATAAACCCTCCCCTATTTTATTCATTGACGAAATACATCGTTTTAGCAAATCACAACAGGACTCATTACTTGGCGCGGTGGAAGAGGGTATAATAGTGTTAATTGGCGCTACAACAGAAAACCCGTCATTTGAAGTAATATCCCCCCTTCTTTCAAGATGTCAGGTTTATACATTGGAAAGTTTGCAGAAAGATGATTTGAAAAAATTACTAGATAAAGCTATACAGAAAGATATTTATTTAAAAAACCTGAATATTAAAATAAGGGAATATGAAGCTTTACTTCATTATTCCGGAGGTGATGCTAGAAAGTTGTTAAATGCATTGGAAATAGTTGTAAATGCTTCAGTTAAAAACAATCCGGATATAATAGAACTTAATAATGAGACGGTAGCGCATGTTATTCAGGAGAATATTGCATTTTATGATAAAAGCGGGGAAATGCATTATGATATAATTTCAGCTTTTATTAAATCAATTCGGGGCAGCGATCCCGATGCAGCAGTTTATTGGCTTGCAAGGATGATTGCAGGAGGAGAAGATATAAAGTTCATTGCACGGCGGCTAATCATCCTGGCAGCAGAAGATATTGGATTGGCAAATCCAAATGCATTATTAATCGCAAATGCATGTTTTCAGGCGGTACATGTCATTGGTTTACCTGAATCAAGGATAATTTTATCAGAGGCAGCAATTTATCTTGCCTGTTCAGCCAAAAGTAATTCCGGTTATCAGGCAATTAATAAGGCACTAAGCG
>CAZLXM010000070.1:0-2763 GCA_964563105.1 uncultured Bacteroidaceae bacterium | reverse complement strand
TCTTGGATATGCTAAGGACTATAAATATGCACATTCATATAAAGGGAATTTTGTGCAGGACAATTTTTTTCCGGAAGAACTAAAAAATAAAGAATTTTATATTCCTGGAGAAAATATCCGGGAAAAAGAGCTAAAAGAAAGATTAAATATCCTCTGGAAAGACAGGTTTAAATAAAACAAGGATTAAAAAATTATAATGAAATTATTTCATACACTTCAGGAGTTAAGACATAGTGAATCAGGCAATTTTTTTCTGATAGCCGGCCCATGCGTTATTGAAGGGGAAGAACTTACATTTCAAATTGCTTCCACATTAACTGCTTTGTCTGACAAATATAAAATTCCTTTAATCTTTAAAGGATCATACAGAAAAGCAAATCGTTCTAGGATAGATTCATTTACAGGTATTGGGGATAGGTCAGCCCTTCAGATTTTGAATAAAACAGGCTCGACTTTTAAAATCCCTGTAATTACTGACATTCATTCTGTTGAAGAAGCTTATATTGCTGCAGAATATGTTGATATTTTACAAATTCCCGCTTTTTTATGCAGACAAACTGATTTGCTTGTAGCTGCCGCAAAAACCGGAAAATGGATTAATATAAAAAAAGGGCAATTCCTTTCACCATTATCCATGAAATTTGCTATTAATAAAGTTATTGAATCAGGGAATAATAATGTAATGCTGACTGAGCGCGGCACTATGTTTGGCTATCAGGACCTTATTGTTGATTTCAGGGGCATACCTGAGATGAAAAAGTTTGGGAAACCTGTAGTATTGGATATTACCCACTCGCTACAGCAGCCTAATCAGGTGGAAGGTGTCTCGGGAGGGAGGCCTGAAATGATTGAAACTATTGCCAGGGCAGGCATTGCTGCAGGAGTTGATGGAATATTTATGGAAACTCATCCTGATCCGGAAAATGCAAAATCAGACGGGGCAAATATGTTAAAACTTGAATTAGCAGATGAGCTATTAGATAAACTTTCAAAAATCAGGCAATTGATAAATAAATTTAACTCCTAATTTTAAAGAAAATTATTAAATAATGCATTTTTTCATAAATCCTGCTGAGTGGGTAAAAAATTTTTTCCTTACAATCGGAGCAAGTAATCCACTTGCTTCATTTATTACGGCAATAATCCTTTTGTGTGTCGTTATTATCCTAAGTTATCTTGCTAATTTTTTCGCAAAACTTTTTATTAAAAAGGTCATTCATAAAATCATACGTAGGACGAAAATGAGCTGGGATAATGTTTTTGTTGAAAACCATGTCTTCATAAGATTATCCCATCTGGCTCCTGCAATTGTGATATGGACTATGGCTGAATGGGCCCTGGCTGATTATCCCTTATGGATGAAAGCGATACAAAAACTGTCTTATATCTATATGCTTGGAATAGGAGCATTTGTTATAAACTCTGTTATAGAATCTTTCCATCAGATCTATATGCGTTCAGCAATTGCGGCAAACAGACATATTAAAGGATACGTTCAATTAGTGAAAATTTTAGTTTTTATTATTTTATCACTTATTGTTATATCAGTTGTTTTCAAGCAGGATGTTACATCAATTGTTGTAGGCTTGGGAGGAATGGCCGCAGTTCTTCTTTTAATATTTCAGGATACTATTTTGGGCCTTGTTGCAAGTATGCAATTATCTGCAAATAAAATGGTAAATGTAGGAGATTGGATCACAATCCCTTCCCGGGGTATTGATGGGGATGTTATCGATATGACGCTTTATACGATTAAAGTACAAAATTTTGATAAAACTATTATTACAGTGCCTACTTATGCCCTTTTAAAAGAGTCTTTCCAAAACTGGTCTGGTATGATTGAATCAGGTGGAAGAAGAATAAAAAGAGCTATTCGGATTGATATGAAAAGCATAAAATTTCTGGATGAAGATTTAAAAAACAGGTTATATCAGATCAAAATTCTGCAATCATATATGAATGACAGAGAAGTAGAGATTGAAGAGTATAATAAGAAATATAATATAGATGATTCATGTATTGTCAATGGAAGAAGGATGACAAATATCGGTACATTCAGGGCCTATGCGCAGGCTTATCTTTCGACACATCCAAAAATAAATACCAATATGACATGTATGATTCGTCATCTTCAACCGGATGAAAAAGGACTACCACTGGAAATATATGTTTTTACAAAGGATGTGAAATGGATTAAATATGAAGAAATTCAGGCAGATATTTTTGATCATTTAATTGCAGTTATTAAAGAATTTGATCTTAAAATATTTGAAAATCCAACAGGCGAGGATATATTGAATTTTAAAATAAATTGAAAGGACCGCCCAATTATTTTTTAGGCGGCCCTTCATCACAGCAAATTTATAAGCCGGGTTCTGTATCCCTGAATCAGGGCTTCCATCATTTATCTAAGCGACCTACCCCCCGGTGATAGACGGGCAGCCTTTATTACCGGTATATTTGGTCTTGCAACCCGCAAGGCAGACAGCACCGAATGTCACCATCCGGCCTGGTGGGCTCTTACCCCACCTTCTCACCCTTATCCTGAAATCCTGGACGGTTATTTTCTTCTCTGCTACTATACTCTTACGAATATCTCCTTTTCAGGAGTACGGTGCCCTGTGTTGCCCGGACTTTCCTTTCCTGAAGCCAGGAACGATGGAACAATCTGCTGCAATGCAAATTTATTCATTATTTACCATAAAATCAATTTAGGGTTTGGTGAATAAGTCATTTTGTTTTTACCAATACAAATTCATTTCG
>CAZLXM010000069.1:0-21260 GCA_964563105.1 uncultured Bacteroidaceae bacterium | reverse complement strand
GGTTTCATCAGAAAAGAATTTAGTTACATTGTTGTTAATCCCGTCGTTCTGACGGAACCCCCAGATATTTTCATTCTCTTGTTGTGAACGATAGTTCATGGGGGTTTCATCAGAAAAGAATTTAGTTACATTGTTGTTAATCCCGTCGTTCTGACGGAACCTCCAAATATTTTCATTTTTTTGTTATGAACGATAGTACGTGGAGGTTTCATTTATTTAGGGGCATTAAGATATAATAAGAATGCAACTATTGCGAAAATAATATTGGGAAGCCATGCTGCCAGGGCAGGTGAAAAAGCTCCACCAATGGAAAACTGTGATGAGAATTGCATAAATAAAATATAACCAAAACTTAATGCCAATCCAACTCCCAGTTGAAATCCGATACCTCCTCTATTTTTCTTTGATGATACTGAAACTCCTATTAATGTAAGTATGAATGTTGCAAAAGGAAAAGCAATTCGTTTATGCTTTTCAATAAGATAGGAAATCACATTGGTTTCACCCTGCATCCTCGCTTCATCAATCAGATCATTTAATTCAGCAATACTCATTGCCTCAACTACATTAGGCCGGCGGGCAAATTCAGAAGGATGCATCCTTAAGGTTGTATCAATATAACCACCTTCGGTGATATTTTCTTTTAAGCCATCATAGTCACGTATATAATATCTAATGATTGTCCATTTATTTGCAGTTGAATCCCAAATTATCTGATCCGACATTAGTTTAGATATCAGATGCCCATCTTCGAATTTTTCCATTGAAAAATTATATCCTGTCATACTGATATTGCTGTAACTTTCCATATAAATAAATACCCCTGGTTCAATCTGCCTGTGTATATGCTGCCGTTCAAAGGTAACCGGTCTTTTATGAAGATACTTTTCCTCAAAGTCAAGCCTTATTTTATTAGAATCCGGAATTACTTTATCACTCATAATAAATGTAAATAAAGCTATTACAAAAGCTGAAAAAAAATAGGGTAATAACAGCCTTCTAAAACTAATACCACTACTTAGAATAGCAATAAATTCAGTATTATAGGCCATTCTGGAAGTAAAAAAAATAACTGAAATAAAAGTGAATAAGGGGCTGAAAAGAATAGCAAAATGAGGTATAAAATTCAAATAATAATCAATTAGTATATCCCTGAAAGGCGCCCGGTTTTCGATAAAATCATCAATCTTTTCAGAAAAATCAAAAATAACTGCTATAGCCAGTATTAGCAATATAGAAAATATAAAGGTCCCCAGGAATTTTCTGGTAATATACAAATCAAGTATTTTAAGATTAGATCTTCTCATAGCCTGCAGGCTACTTTTTCCATCATCATTGCTTTCCATTTGTAAAAATCTCCTGATTTGATTTTATTAAAAGCTTCTTTAACAAGCCAGATATAAAATCCCAAATTATGAAGGCTGGCAATCTGAGCTCCCAGCATTTCATCAGAGACAATTAAATGTCTGAGGTATGCTTTTGAATAATTTTTATCTACAAATGTTATGCCCATAGGATCAATGGGAGAATAATCATCTTTCCATTTGTTGTTTTTAATATTAATTATTCCTTCTGATGTAAAAAGCATTCCATTTCTGCCATTTCTTGTAGGCATAACACAATCAAACATATCAACTCCGAGGGCAATACTTTCTAAAATATTGGCTGGTGTCCCAACTCCCATTAGATAACGGGGTTTGTTTTCAGGCAACACTCCGTTAACACTTTCAATAATTTCATACATTAAATCAGAAGGCTCTCCGACAGACAATCCGCCTATTGCATAAGCATCCGTTTCATATGATGATATTTTTTCTGCCGATACTATCCTTAAATCTTTATAAATACTTCCCTGGACAATAGGGATAAATGATTGAGGATTCTCATATAAAGATTCTGTTTCATTATATCTGGCAATGCCCCTGTCAAGCCATCTGTGAGTTAATTGCATAGATTTTTCCGCATATTTGTATTCACAAGGATAAGGAGTACACTCATCCAGGGCCATCATAATGTCAGCACCTATAGCACGCTGCATGTCCACAACATTTTCAGGAGTAAAGACATGTTTCGATCCATCTATATGAGATTTAAATATAGCACCTTCCTCATGTATTTTCCGGTTTAATGCCAGGGAAAATACCTGATATCCCCCGCTATCGGTTAAAATTGGCCTGTTCCAATTAATAAAACGGTGAATACCACCGGCACCACGAATAATTTCCAGTCCGGGACGTAAATAGAGATGATAAGTATTAGCTAAAATAACAGATGCCTTAAGATCTTCTTCCAACTCTTTTTGATGAATGCCTTTAACAGTTCCCGCAGTTCCAACCGGCATAAAAACAGGAGTTTGTATTATTCCTCTGGAAGTTTCTATCATTCCGGCCCTTGCTAAAGAATTACTATCCTTATATTTAATATTAAATTTCAAAATAATATTTTAATTAAGAAATGAAAAAGACATAATTTAAAGAAGAATGCAAAGATAGCATGATCCGGCATATTATTAAAGGCTTTAATTTTAATTATACACACTTTGCCCTCAGTCCGGCTAACAACAAGAGCTACATCTGTGTAAATATTCCAAAAGTATTATTGAACATTATATATTTGATTTTTTGAGATCGATATTTAGCTTAACTGCATGCTCATCTGCGACTTTTAATAATATTACCCGAAGGTTCGTTTCTCATGGATAAATAAAAAACACTACATTTGAGCAACAAAAAATTATGATGATGAAGTTTATCTCATTTGCTTTTGCATACATTTTTCTGAGGATCCTTGCATGTTTACCTTTATCATGGATGTATAATATTTCCCGTTTTATTTATTTTATTATCTTCTATATTTTCCCTTATAGAAAAAAGCTTGTATTCAAAAATTTGCAAAATTCATTTCCCAACCGGGATAAGAAAAAAGTTCGTTCAACAGCGAAAAGTTTTTTTCAATTTTTTTGTGATATGCTCATTGAATCTGCTTTCTCACCATTTATTTCTGAAAAGGAATTAGAAAAGAGAATGAAGTATAAAAATCTCGAACTTATACATGAGCTTTATAAAAAAAGAAAAAGCATTATACTTATAACTTCCCATTATGCAAATTGGGAATGGAATGCGAGAATCTCAAAATTAATCGATCATAAGGCAGTTTATATTTATAAACCATTGCAAAATAAATATTTTGACAGATTTATAGCACGAAGCAGAGAAAAATATAATGCCAAAACAGTTCCAATGGAAAGAACATTGCGTTATTTAATAGAAATGGAAAATAACAAAGTGTTAACACTTAGCTACTTTCTTGCTGATCAAAGACCTTTAAAAAAGAATATTCAATACTGGACTACATTCCTGAATCAGGAAACACCCATTTATACCGGTCCTGAAAAAATTGCCCGGAAACTGAATATGGCTGTTGTTTTTCAAAAAACAACCAGAAAATCCCGAGGGTTCTATGAATCTGAATTTATTTTGCTTTCGGAAAATCCTTCAGAGATGAAAGAATTTGAAATAATGGAACTATATTTTAAAAAACTGGAAGAATCTATTTATGAAAATCCGGAATATTGGTTGTGGACCCATAATCGCTGGAAGTATGATAAAAAAGATTTTATTTCTACAAGAAAAATAATTAACGACATCAATAAAGAATAATTTATTCTTGAAGATAGACACGCTTTACCCTTGCCGGGATACCGGAAAGGATCTCATAAGGAATGGTACCTGCCTTTTTTGCTAAATCCTTTACTGAGGCTTCAGGTCCAAAAATTATTACTTCATCACCTTCATAAACATCCATGCCGGTAACATCAATCATGCACATATCCATGCATACTTTCCCAATCAAAGGTGCCATTTTATTTTTAATTAAAAATCTGCCTGAGCCTTTACTTAAGCTATAAGGAATACCATCAGCATATCCTGCCGGAATGACTGCCACTTTCCCGTTTCCCTTCATCTTACCATACCTTCCGTATCCAATTGTGTCATTTCCTTTTATAGGCCTTAGTTGCGATATATATGTTTTGAAAGTGCTAATTTCTTTCAATTCAGATAAGCCTGTAATATTTACCCCATATAGCCCAATTCCCAGGCGAACCATATCAAATTGAGCCTCAGGAAATCTAACTGTACCAGCAGAATTTAAAATATGCATCATAAAATCCTTTCCATATTTTTGGCGTATCAGCTTGCACATTTTAATGTAATCTGAAATCTGTCTTTTTGTAAAGTCGTCATGATCGGGATCTTCTGCAGCAGCCAGATGTGAGAAAACCGAAATAATTTCAATAAAATCAGAAGGTATCAGTTTGAGCAACTCTTTCAATGAAACACTGTCGAAACCTAACCTGTGCATGCCGGTATCTAGTTCAATATGAACGGGATAAGACTTCAGTCCATTTTTATCTGCGAAATTAATGAATTTTTCAAGAATTACTTTGCTATACAATTCAGGTTCAAGCTTATAGTCAACAATAGTATAAAAAGAAGATGGATCAGGATTCATTACCATAACAGGCAAATTAATGCCGTTCCGCCTTAATTCTACTCCTTCATCAACATATGCAACAGCCAGATAATCTATTTTATGAAACTGAAGCTTATTTGCAATCTCATAACTTCCGCTTCCATATGAAAAAGCTTTAACCATAGCCATTACTTTGGCAGATGGGTTTAGCAAAGATTTATAAACATTTAAATTTGAGATCAAAGAGCTAAGATTAATCTCCAGTTTCGTCTGATTTTTTTTCTCCTGTAAGACATTTGTAATGTTTTCAAATTCGAATGATCTGGAACCTTTAATTAATATAGCGGCATTATTAAAATCCGACCATATACCGGATCTCAGGAACGAAGCAGTATCTTTAAAAAAAAGAGGGCCCTGATTAAAATAATTTGCATATTGACAAATTGATTGCCCAATACCGATAAATTTGTCTATTCCCAGTTCATTAACCAATTGGGCAATTTCAAAGTATAGATCTGAATCTGTTCTGCCGCTTTGAAAAATATCTGATAATATAATTATTTTAGTTTTATGTTGATTCTGCTGAATTAAAAGTTCAAGAGAATTCTTTATAGATTGCACATCAGAATTATATGTATCACTAATAAGTGTACAGGAATTAATCCCCTTTAAAATTTCCAGCCTCATCTCTATTTGTTCGAGCCGGTCAAATGACTTAATTATATTTTCTTTGTTATTATTAATTACCAGAGAGAGAACAAGTACATGCAAAGCATTTTCAACTGAAGCATTATCAAAAAAAGGTATTAGGACGGTTTGGTCCAAACCTTTGATTGAAATAATAGTTCCATTGGAAATCCTTGTTCGGGTTGTAATCTGATAATCACAATCCGGATCATTACCCCATGAAATCTTTTTTACACTTTCCGGTAAAATTGTTATAATATTATTATGGATATTTTCATGGTCCCTGCAGTAAATAACGTTTTTAGCATTCCTGAATAATAACAGTTTTTCGCTTAACTTCTCTGCCGGGGTTTTAAAATTTTGTTGATGAGCTTCTCCTAAATTAGTAATAATACCAATTTCAGGTTTTATAATTCTTTCCAGTTTAATCATTTCTCCCGGTAGTGATATACCAGCCTCTATGATTGCAATATCATAAAAATCTTCCAAAAAAAATACTGATAATGGTACACCAACCTGTGAATTATAAGAAAGAGGGCTCCTGAAAACGGTTTTTGTATCTTTTAAAACCTGATACAACCATTCCTTTACAATTGTTTTTCCATTTGAACCGGTGATCGCGATAACTGTTCCATGATAAGATGATCTGATAAAAGCTGCAAACTTTTGAAGGGCTTCCAATGTATCTTCGACCTTAATAAAAGTAATGTCCTTAGGATAATAATTTATATCAAAAGAATGATGAACAATGAATAAATCTAAACCTTTATGTACAAGTTCCTGTATAAATATATGTCCATCTCTGTTTCTTCCTTTTAATGCAAAAAAAACAGTTTGTTTATGATGTGAAATCGTCCGGCTGTCAATTGATATCCTGGTAAATGTTTTTTCGGGAAGTCCTGATAAAATGCCCCCGACAGCAAGAGCTAATTCAACGGCAGTAAATTGTCGCATAAATATTAAATATTATCTTTATTTTTGCAAAGGTAAAAAACCTGTAATCTTATTTAAACATGAAATATAAACATACGATTGAAATAATTACTAAAGATTTTCAGGATTTAACTCAATTTGTAGAACGTTTTAAAGATTATTCTACAATTCCATCTATTGAACTTGAACTTGTTTTGTCAAAGCTCAGGAATATTTATGATATACTCCTAATGCTAAAAAATAATCAATTAAGTGAATTATCAGAAGTACCTGGCATTATTGGAGGTATACCTGATGCCGTAGCGGGCAGTGCAACAATTGATAGTGATGATAAACCTGAAAAAAAAAATAAGGTATTTGAATTTTTAGAAGAGGAAAAAACAAAAAAGGAAGGTCCGCTTATAATTAAAGAAAAAGAGGGCACAGATAAAAGTGTAATTCAGGATACTGTACAAAGTATTGAAAAAAAACCTTTGGATGAAGTGAAAGCTGAACAAACAGTCGAAAAGGCCCCTGATCAGAAAGTTGAGGAAATGAAGGAGAAAGATATTGAGAAAGTAGAAGATCCGCCTGGATTACATAAAGGTGAAGCTGGTGTAAAAATCGGAAAAACTCTTCATCATACAGAACCAGTTTTGGGAGAGCAGTTTAAAACAAATAAAGTTCTGATATATGAAAAGTTAGGAAGTAATATTGTTAAATCCGATCTTTCCACAAAATTACAAAGCAATCCCATCAAAAATATTTCAGGGAACATTGGTTTAAATGACAAGTTTTATTACACAAGGGAGCTTTTTAACGGGAGTTCGGAAGAATTCAGCATGACCATTGGAATGCTTGATAATGCCCAGAATTTTAATGATGCCTATAATTATCTGATTGAACATTTCGACTGGGATATGGAATCTGAAGCAGTTCAAAAACTTCTGAGTCTTATCCGAAGGAAATTCATAACAGGAAACAATGGGTAAATTATTTATTGTCCCTACCCCTGTTGGAAATCTGGGTGATATTACATACCGTGCAATTGAAGTTCTTAAGGGCTGCGATTATATTTTATGTGAAGATACACGCAGAACATCCATCCTCTTAAATCATTATAATTTAAATAAAACCCTGCGATCTTTTCATAAATTCAATGAACATAAAGTTCTGCATGGAATAATAAAGGAATTAATTTCAGGTAAGATTCTGGCTTTAGTGAGTGATGCAGGCACGCCCGGATTGGCTGATCCTGGTTTTCTGATAGTCAGGGAATGTTTAAATAATAATATCGCATTGGAATGCCTTCCCGGGCCGACTTCTTTTATTCCTGCACTTATTCAATCAGGATTCCCAACTGACCGTTTTGCCTTTGAAGGTTTCCTTCCGGTTAAAAAGGGAAGAAAAAAAAAGCTTGATGAGTTAAAGGATGAAAAACGTACAATGGTGTTTTTTGAATCACCTTACCGTTTGATAAAGACATTGGAACAGTTCAGTTCTATATTTGGGCCTGAAAGGCCTATTTCAGTCTCACGGGAACTTACAAAAATATATGAAGAAACTTTCAGGGGCACACTACAGGAAGCACTAAACCATTATTCAGAAAAAACTGTAAAAGGAGAAATCATTATAATTGTTTCAGGTTTACAATAAGGTTTACAATAATCGTCAACACTGGTTTTTATTCTCCGGATCATTTTGTATAAGTATTTCTTAAGAAAAATGTATCTCTTTGTTTATTATCAGATATTTTGATTAAAATGGCTGATCCTCCCATCCACTATTAAAATGAAAATCCGGATACTGATTATTCTGATTATTTTCGATATTCATCTTTGATCCGATTGTTACAATTTGAGAATCGCTAAAATCATCGAATATAGGTTCTACTGTATCAAGATCACTAAACTTGGCATATTCTTCCTTAAATTTTAAAATGACTTCACCAACTGCTCCGTTTCGATGTTTAGCAACAATTATCTGTGCAATTCCTTTCAATGAATTTCCATCATTATCTACATCGAAACCATATTTTTCCGGACGATGGATAAAAATCACAATATCTGCATCCTGCTCAATAGCTCCTGATTCACGCAGATCGGACAATTGCGGTTTTTTAGTTCCTGCTCTTAGTTCAACACTCCGGTTTAGTTGAGATAAAGCAATAATTGGCACATTAAGTTCTTTAGCAATACCCTTTAATGAGCGCGAAATATTACTTACTTCCTGTTCGCGGTTCCCTTTCATATCACCACTTCCGCTCATCAGTTGAAGATAGTCAATTACAATCGTCTGTACGTCATAAAGATTTTTTAATCTGCGGCATTTTGCCCTGAGTTCAAAAATGGATATCGCGGGAGTATCATCTATAAATATTGGAGCTTCAACAAGATTTTTAATCCGTACATCAAGCTGCTCCCATTCCCAGGGTTCAAGTCGCCCGTTCCTGATCCTGTCAGCAGGAAGCTCAGTTTCCGAAACTATTAGTCTGTTTGTTAATTGAAGGGAAGACATTTCGAGAGAAAAAAATGCAATAGGACGATGATGATCGACGGCAATATTTCTGGCCATTGATAATACAAAAGCAGTCTTCCCCATGGAAGGCCTTGCAGCAATAATGATTAGATCTGATGGTTGCCAGCCGGAAGTGATACGATCCAGTTTTGTGAAACCAGAAGGAACACCGCTAAGGTTATCCTCTCTTTTTGATGCTTCTTCAATTTGATTTATAGCTTCCTGAATAAGCTTACTTAGTTTTACAGTTTCTTTTTTAATATTTCCTTCAGCGATTTCAAACAGTTCCTGCTCTGAAAAATCAAGCAGTTCATCAACATCCTGGCTATCATCAAAAGCTTTTGCCTGAATTTCAGATGTAACTCTAATTAATTCTCTTTGAATATATTTCTGGGTAATAATTCTTGCATGAAATTCAAGATGCGCTGCAGATGCTACCCTGCTTGTAAGCTGGGTTATATAAATTGCACCGCCTATTTCTTCCAACTGGCCATATTTTTTCAAAGTCTCTGTTACCGTTAAAATATCAATAGGCTCATGTTTCTGACTAAGATCAATTATAGCCTGAAATATTTTTTTATGTGACTCTTTGTAAAAACTTTCGGGTTTTAAAATATCCATCACAGCAATAACAGCATCTTTCTCAAGCATAATGGCCCCGAGAACTGCTTCTTCCAAATCTATTGCCTGTGGTGGAATACGGCCATAATCAGTATTTAATTTATCCAAATTTGCCTTCTGTATAATATGTATATTCTGAGCCATAATAGATTTAATTTATAAACTTAAAAATAGTAATAAGAAATTGTTCAAATCAATAAAACACTTATATGTTTTACACAAAAAAAAATAGTTATAATTAACATCTGTTAATAAAACCAGGAATTAATTATTTCAGGGAAGAAATTTTTTTTTGATAAGCTTAATCTTAGTTAAACATTTGAAAATAAGAAAAATAAAACAGGATATAGATTTTCTCCGATTCTTTTTTTAATTAGCAATTCTCCCTTCCCATATCTTCATTTTTTCCAGTTCACTTCTTAATAAAGGTTTATCCTTAAATAAACCATAAATTGCAGGGCCGCTTCCGCTCATTGAAACATAAACAGCACCATCATTATATAATAACGATTTTATATTATTCAATTGTGGGTATTTATAAAATATTGTTTTCTCAAAACTGTTTTCAATAACATATTTCCAGGTTGAAATATCTTTTTTAATTAAATCTGATAACGTTTTAGTATTTTGTTTAAAAATAACATTATTATATGCATTTTTTGTTGACACTGCAATCCCGGGAAATATCAGAACAAGATAAAAAGATCCCTGAAATGAAATGGTTTTCAAAATATCCCCTTTCCCTTCGGCCAGGCATGGTTTATTACGAATAAACATCGGGCAATCACTTCCCAGAACAGAAGCAAAATTTTCAAGTTGGTTTTCACTAATACCCAGATCAAAATAGTCATTCAGGCCTTTGAGCATGAATGCAGCATTTGATGACCCGCCACCAAGGCCTGCACCTGAAGGGATACATTTATGAAGATGTATATTTAGATCAGGGATTGGATATTTTTCCTGAATCAATCTTAAGGCTTTAATTACCATATTTTGTTCCGGTTCACAATCCGGTATAATTCCTGAAATGTTAAAACCTTCTTTTCCAGGAGTCTCAACAAATTCAATAATATCACATAGCCCTATGGGTATCATAATAGTTTCAATATCATGATACCCATCGCTTCGTTTTGCGATAATATTTAAACCCAGATTAATTTTTGCGTTTGAAAAAACAATCATTCTTTTCTTTGAAAATTATTCCAGCTCTTCCGGTTTATTTTTTTTCTCTCTGAACTCATCAATTGGAAGGCAGGTGCAAACAAGATTTCTGTCCCCATATGCATCATCAATGCGTCCAACTGCAGGCCAGAATTTATTTTCAATTATCCAGGGTTTTGGATAAGCAGCCTGATGCCGATTATAAGGATGTTCCCAGTTATCGGATGTAACTTCGTAAGCCGTATGCGGAGCATTTTTCAATACATTATTAACTTTATCACCTTTATTTTCTTTTACAGCCTTAATTTCATAATAAATTGATATCATGGCATCCAGAAATCTGTTTAATTCGGTAAGAGATTCACTTTCGGTTGGTTCAACCATCAAAGTACCAGAAACCGGAAATGACAATGTTGGTGCATGAAATCCATAATCCATAAGACGCTTAGCGATATCTACTTCAGTTATTCCGGTTTCCTGTTTGATTTGCCTGCAATCAATGATCATTTCATGTCCTACCATTCCATTTTTCCCTTTATAGAGTACCGGAAAGAATGGATTAAGTTTAACAGCCAGATAATTAGCATTCAACAAAGCAATTATTGTAGCTCTGGTAAGCCCTTCCCCTCCTGCCATTTTAATATATGCATGAGATATGGGTAAAATACTTGCACTTCCATAAGGCGCTGATGCAATTGCTCCAATGCCATGTATACCTCCTGTTTCAACAAAAGGATGATTTGGAAGAAATTCCACCAGATGTTTGGCAACTGCTATTGGCCCTACTCCCGGCCCTCCCCCTCCATGAGGAATAGCGAATGTTTTATGTAAATTCAGATGACAAACATCAGCACCTAATACACCCGGATTAGTTAAGCCAACCTGGGCATTCATATTTGCCCCATCCATATACACCTGTCCTCCAAAACTATGAATAATATCACATATTTCTTTTATTGCTTCCTCAAAGACTCCATGTGTAGAAGGATAGGTTATCATAACAGCTGCAAGATCTTCTTTATATTTTTCAGCTAAAGATCTAAGGATTTCAACATCGATATTTCCGTCCTGGTCACAATCAACAACGACCACCTGCATACCAGCCATAACAGCACTTGCAGGATTTGTACCATGTGCTGAAGAAGGAATAAGTACAATATTCCTGTTACTTTCACCATTGTGGTCATGATATGCCCGGATAACCATTAAACCGGTATATTCACCGGCAGCACCGGAATTTGGCTGAAAAGATATTTCATCAAGACCGGTTATTTCTTTTAAATCATTCCCCAGTTCACTGAAAAGCTGCATAAAGCCCTCCACCTGATTTATTGGTACAAATGGATGAAGAGAGGCAAATTCAGGCCAGATAAAAGCCATCAGCTCTGAAGCAGCATTAAGCTTCATTGTGCATGAACCAAGGGGGATCATTGAATGGGCGAGGGAAATATCCTTTCGTTCCAGCATTTTAATATATCGCATCATTTCAGTCTCAGATCTGTAGTTCTTGAATACTTTGGCTTTAAGGAAACCGGAACTACGTAAAAAATGAGCTTTTATTGAAAATAAGGGTTCAATTTTAGTTATCTTTTTATATCCCTTTTTTAAAGCAAGGGCAAAAACTTCAAGAATATCATTTAAATCATCTACAATAACGGTTTCATCAAGGCTAATTCCGATAGTGTGATCATCAATTGCCCTGAAATTAATTTCCTTTTCAGCTGCAATTTCATGGATTAAAGATGCCTTTATTCCATCAGGTAAACCTACTTTTAAAGTATCAAAATAGTCAGAATTATATTGGGTATAACCAAGTACAACAAGTTTTTGGCTTAAAAGAACGCTTGCGAAGTGAATATTTTGTGCTATTCTTTTTAAACCTTCCTCTCCGTGATAAACTGCATACATTCCGGCCAATGTAGCCAGTAATGCCTGGGCTGTACAAATGTTTGAAGTCGCTTTTTCCCGTCTTATATGTTGTTCTCTGGTTTGCAGGGCCATTCTTAATGCCGGATTTCCATGTCTGTCCACAGAAACGCCAATAATACGACCGGGCAGATAACGTTTATATACATCTTTTGTTGCAAAATAACCTGCATGAGGCCCGCCATATCCGGGAGCAACACCGAAGCGTTGTGAAGAGCCTGTTACCACATCTGCTCCCCACTCCCCCGGTGGAGTTAAAATTGCAAGACTAAGCAAATCAGCAGAAACTGCAACCAATATATCTTTTTCATGTGCTTTTTCCACAAAATCTCTATAATCACAAATATTACCATCAGAATCAGGATATTGTAAAATACATCCGAAAAATCCATCATCAAATACAAAAGAGGAGCTCTCCCCCGTAACCACCTCGATCCCAAGAGGTTTTGCGCGTGTAATAATTACTGAAAGAGTATTCTGAAATATTTTATGATCTGCAAAAAACTTATTCCGTCGCTCTTTTACTGCATCTCTTGACCTGAGATTAAAAAACATGGTCATAGCTTCAGCAGCAGCAGTAGCTTCATCAAGAAGAGAAGCATTTGATAATTCCATTCCGGTAAGATCTGAAACCATTGTCTGAAAGTTTAAAAGCGCTTCAAGTCTGCCTTGCGAAATCTCAGCCTGATAAGGGGTATAAGAAGTATACCAGGCCGGATTTTCCAGTATATTTCTCTGAAGAACAGCTAAACTATTCGTGTTATAAAAACCCAAACCTATATATGAACGAAATAATTTATTTTTCTTTCCTGTTTCTCTGATCTTTTTGATGTATTCAAATTCTGATATTCCATCTGACAGGTTCAGCGGTTTATTTAACAAAATTCCTGAAGGGATGATACGATTTACCAGATCATCCAATGAATCAAGTTGTAATTCCCTGAGCATATGCTTTTCATCATTTTTATCCGGGCCAATATGCCGGTCAATAAATTTCCCTGTACTCATTTTTTATAAATTTATATTATACATTTTTTTTCATAGAATTTAGTTTTGTAAGAAAGGATTTTTTATTCTTTCTATACCAATAGTTGTATTATCACCATGCCCCGGATAAACCATAGTTTCATCGGGCAAAGAAAGGATTTCCTTATTTATACTGTTAATTAAAGTTTCATAACTACCTTTGGGCAAATCAGTTCTTCCTATACTTCCTTTAAATAAAACATCCCCGGTAATAACAAAATTATCCTTTTCTGAATAGATTAAAACTGATCCTGGAGAATGCCCTGGCACATGCCTTATTTCCAAAGATGAACCACCCAATTTTATTATTTGTTTATCTTCAAGAAAAACATCAGGCTGAGGAGGCTTTACAACATTAATACCAAAGAATAATCCCTGTTCCACCGCAATATTCAGAAGTTCAATATCATCTTTATGAAGGCTGGTTTTTATGGAATATTTATCTTTCAATAACTTATTCCCGCAAATATGATCAACATGCCCGTGGGTATTTATTATCATTTGAGGTTTTGGGCATTTATCCTCAATAAACTTAATTAACAAGTCTTTTTCATCATCATAATAAACTGAAGGATCAACCAGGATGCATTCACCCGAGCTGTTCGAAAGGATATAACAATTCACCTGAAAAGGATTAAAAACAAATCTTTTAATATTAATCATAGTCTTTTAGTTAAATCAATTCACTTTTCCCTTTACCATTGGAACAAAAATAAAGGATCCATGTTTAGTTATAGTATAATCATTTTTCAAACCTTTGACAAGCTTAACCATTGATTGCCCCATTCGGCCCCCCATAGGAAAAATCATAATTCCTCCCGGTTTTAGTTGTTCAACCAGTTTATCAGGGATATCAGGGCTTCCTGCCGTAATCAGAATTTTATCAAATGGAGCAAATGATGGTTTCCCTTCATATCCATCCCCATAAAAAAACCTTGCTTTATATCCAAGTCCTGTGAGCAGGGCTTGAGCTTTTATATATAAGTCTTTAACTCTTTCAATTGTATAGATCCTTGCTCCCATTTCAAGCAAAATTGCAGTCTGATATCCGGAACCGGTACCAATTTCTAATATTTTCTCCATTGGTTTTACATCTAACAGTTCGGTTTGAAATGCTACTGTATAAGGCTGTGAAATAGTTTGACCTGCACCTATCGGAAAGGCCTGATCAGCATATGAAAACCTTATAAAACTGCTATCCATGAATAAATGACGGGGAACCCTGTCAATGGCAGAAAGCACTTTTTCATCTGAAATACCCTTTTCCCTGAGCTGGTCAACAAGCTTCTTTCTTAAACCTTTATGTCTGTAACTATCTTCTTTCATTTCAATGTATCAATATACAAAATTAACTTTATCAACAGAAAAAGTTAATAAGTAAAAAATTTAATTATCCCAAGTAATTAACAAATCATTTATGTTTGCAGGTAAGCCTTTGATAATGATTAAAACAGCTTTAACCGGAACGGACGGGTCCTGTCAAAAATATATGGATATTATCAGAAAAATGCCTGATTTTCTGGTTAGCGGAATTTTTTTTAAACCTTTAAATGACGGCTCTAATCCAGAACCTCTGGAAATCATTCAGGAAAGCGCAAAACTTTACCAACTTATTGAAATGAGTGACATTTTAATTGTTACAAATGATGCTGGTAAACACTTTGATACTATTTCCTTATTTTTAAAAAGCTCCAGACATGTACTCATTTCACCTGACACTTCACTTTCTTTTTCACAAATTAAAATATTAAACGAAATAGCAGAAGAAGCTGGTGTCTTACTTAGATTACATCATAATACCTTTAACTCTTCCATCAAAGAAAAATTTAAAGAACTTATAAAACAGCCTGAATATATTTACCTGAAATTACAAATAAAAAATCCTGAGAGTAGCCTTAATAAAATTATTTATGAAGAGTTGTTGAGAAGTATTTATATTATTTTTGAACTGAACCCTGTAAATATGGCAAAATACCATATTACCAGTGTGCCAGTTTATTCAGATACACCTTATATAATAGATCTTGTAATACAATTTGAAAATGGCTCGGCAGCGCACATTATTATTTCGGAATGTTTTAATAAAGAATCAGAAAAACTGGATATTATTGGTGAAAATAAAACACTAAGTTTCGATCCTGTCAGAAATGAACTGTTAACCTTCGATCATAACACCAGAGAAACTTTAAATCACAGCTTAAATACAAAAAATACATTTTCAGAGGCTGAAGAAAACATTAAAAAATTCCTTTCTTCCATTAATAATAAAAATGATTCTGAAAACCGATTTACAAACGGAATTTTTATCCACCAGATCGCTTCTTCCATTTTACAAGATATTCATCCCTCCATGGCCAAAAACAAAATGGATTAGTTATATCTTTGTCAAAGTATAGCTTGTTTAAAAACCATCTTTCCTCTTCTGGTATTCTTTTATAAATATGAAATAAAATTAATAAGCAGGAAATTTTTTTTATGAAAAATAAGAAAAAACTAATTCAATATCTTGTTTTTGATTATTTAATGGCCTCACTGGCCTGGTTACTATTTTTCAGCTTTAGAAGATTTTATATCGAATCACTGATTTATGGTGAAAAGTTACTTTTAAAATTAGAAACAAAATTAATCCTTGGCATTATAATAATTCCATTATTCTGGATATTCTTATATTATTTATTTGGTTATTATAAAGACATTTACAGAAAATCCAGATTAAAAGAAATAGCTTTTACCTTCATTCAAAGCTTCGCAGGATCTATAATAATTTTCTTTGTTCTTATGCTCGATGATATTGTTGCTTCTTATAAGGATTATTATCTTCTTTTTGTAACATATTTAGCTTTGCATTTTACACTTTCCATTTTTGTCAGATTAATTCTTGCCACTATTACAATAAATAATATTAAAAAAGGCAGGTTATTTTTCAATACCATAATAATCGGGAACTATCAGAAATCAATAGACACCTTTGATATACTTAAGAGTCAGGAAAGGTTAACTGGTAACCGGATAATCGGTTTTGTCAATGTTAAACACCCTACAGAAGGTCATGATAATAGTAAAATTAAAGAACTAGGAAACCTGAAAAATATTAGAACAATTATAAATAAAAATGATGTTAAGGAAGTCATAATCGCATTAGACCCTTCTGAACAAAAATATATGAACGATGTAATTAATGCATTGGCAATAAATGATATAATTATCAAGGCACTTCCTGATATGAATGATATCCTTACTGGTAAAGTAAAAATAACAAACTTGTTTGCTTTTCCACTTATTCAAATCTCACATGATTTAATGCCTGTATGGCAGGTTTATATCAAACAATTGGCAGATTTAATAATATCGGCTATAACCCTGATCATTTTATCCCCTTTGATTGTTTTTCTTATTCTTTATATAAAATTGACGTCAGATGGCCCGGTTATTCACACCCAGGAAAGAATCGGAAAGTTTGGAAAGCCTTTTAAATTATATAAATTTCGTTCAATGTATGCGGATGCTGAAAGAAACGGGCCTGAACTTTCCAGCAGGGATGATCCAAGGCTAACAAGAATTGGCCAATTCATGAGAAAATTCAGATTGGATGAGATACCAAATTTTATAAATGTTTTTAAGGGAGAAATGTCTTTGGTTGGCCCCCGGCCAGAAAGACAATTTTATATTGATAAAATAATAGAAATTGCCCCACATTATATTCATCTTCAAAAAGTAAAACCAGGGATAACATCCTGGGGACAAGTTAAATATGGTTATGCAAACAACATTGGACAAATGGTCCGCAGGTTGGAATATGATATTTTATATATTGAAAACATGTCTCTTTTAATGGATATAAAAATTATCGGATTTACAATTTTAACAATTTTAAAAGGAAAAGGGATTTAACTTTAAGGCTAACCACTTGTTATTCAATTTAATAATCTTAAATTATTAAATTAAAACAGGATAATGGCCCTTAAAAGCAAACAGAAAAATAAAAAATCAAAGCATTAATTTATTTATGGAGATTGCTTTGTATGAAGGGCCATCTCTGCCCGGAGTACTTTCATAAAATATCAGTTCATGTATTTCGAGTTTTTGAAATACATGATTTGTATAATTGCTGATTATATTTGTCAAAATACTTTTACCTTTCTCTGAGATAATTTTTATCCTTCCCAAAGTTAAATGAGGATTAAACTTGTTTTTGTCCGGCTTTAAACTAAATAATTTAAGTTCGTTGTCTATTTTATTTTTAATTTCAGATAATGGATCGATATTATCCAGTCCCAACCATAAAACGCGAGGGTTATTCTGTGTGGGGAATATCCCGGCACCTCTGATATTAAGCTGAAATGACATAGTATTATTAGTGACCTGATCAAGTATTTCTTTAATTTTATCAATATCGGAAGCAGCCGTATCTCCCAGAAAACGTAAAGTTATATGTAAATTTTCTGTTTTGACCCAACTGATTTTTTCCTGATCAAGTTTTTGTCTGATATTAAGAAAATCTCTTATAAAATTATGGTCAGGATTCACTTTAACTGCGATGAATGTCCGCTTTAGGTTAATTGTCATTTTTTTTTTATTTTAGTCTGATAATTAAAAATAATGGAATTATGGCTAAAACAAAAAAGATTGCAGTTATTCTTTCAGGATGCGGGGTTTATGATGGAACTGAAATTCATGAAGCTGTTTTAACTCTTTATGCAATTTCCCGTCAGGGTGCTAATTACAATTGTTTCGCTCCGGATATTCCCCAGCATCATGTTATAAACCATGTGACCGGAAAAGAAATGAATGAAGTAAGGAATGTGTTGGTTGAATCAGCCAGAATTGCCAGAGGTAACATTTCACCTCTTAAAAATTTTGATGCTAAATATTTTGATGCGGTCATTTTCCCCGGTGGATTTGGTGCTGCCAAAAACCTTTCAGACTGGGCTTTTAAAGGTGCTGAAGCACAAATAAATGCAGAAGTAGAAAGATGTATACGTGAAACTCATAAATTGGGTAAACCAATTGGTGCCTTATGCATTTCACCGGTTTTATTGGCAAAAGTACTGGGAGACGTTGAATTGACTGTTGGTACAGATCAATCAACCATAGAATCTATTAAAAAAACTGGTGCAAAACATAAAGAAACCCTACATACCGAAATTGTTATTGATCAAAAAAACAAAATTATAACAACCCCATGTTACATGCTTGATTCTTCTATTGCACAAATAGGTGAAGGAGCTGATAATTTAGTAAGAGCAATTTTGAAAATGATATAGTGATTGGAATTTATTTTAAATAATTATTTAAAATAAATTACGTTTTATATAAAATCACATCATATTTGAAAATACCTTCATTAATATTATTTTTTTTATTAATTTTTAATCTGGCTTTCTCCCAGGAAATAGAAAAGCCAGGAAAAAAACATTTACTCCGGAGCAAAATAATTGATGGTGACACTATTCTGTTAAGTGAAATTCCTGAAGTAAATATTTATTCCGGGTATGAGTTTAAAAATCGCCGGGACCAGTTGAGATATAACCGACTCGTAAGAAACGTAAAAGCTGTTTATCCTTATGCAAAGATCGCAGGAATTAAGCTTGCTGAACTTGACAGAGAATTATCAAAAATTAATGATGAAAAAAAGAGAAAAGAAATTATAAAAATAACGGAACGTAAAATACGGTCTGAATTTGAGGAGGATGTAAAAAAATTAACTGTTACCCAGGGAAGGATCTTAATTAAGCTTATAGACAGAGAGACAGGTAATACGACCTATCAGGTACTTCAGGATATAAAAGGAAATGTTTCTGCAGTTTTCTGGCAAACGATAGCCAGGATTTTCGGATCAAACCTGAAATCTGAATATGACCCTTATGGAGAAGACAGTTTAATTGAATTGATTATATTTCTAATTGAAAGCGGACAAATATAAATTAAAATAATAAACTCACATAAAAAGCAATTAAAGTTCAGGAAATTTGGACTAATGCCTGCCCTTTTGATATTATATCGCCTTTTTTAATATATATTTCTGTTATTTCCCCATCCATGTGTGCTGTTAATCTGTTCATCATTTTCATTGCTTCAAAAATTAACAATGGTTGGTCTTTTTTTACAAATTGCCCCTTTTTAACCATAATTTCAATAATTGTTCCAGGCAAAACAGATATTATTTTATCTGGTTCAGGAGCAATATATTTTTTTCTATTCTCAAATTTAGACGTAAACATTGTCCGATACCTTGTACCTTCTATTTGAAGTATCCTGCATTTATATTTTTTAACACATGGTATTTCGGGTTCATCCTGGTCTAAAACCTGATTTATTTTATTCATTGGTTTTTTTGTCATTACAACAGAAATTAGAAAGGTGGTATTCCATGTTTCTTTTTAGGAAGATAAATTTCTTTTCTTGAAGACACTTCAATCGCGTGCCGGAGCAGGCTCCGGGTTTCAGATGGCTCTATTACTGAGTCAATATACCCTCTTGCTGCGGCAACATATGGGTTAGCAAATTTATCTTTATATTCTTTTATTTTTAGTTTTCTCATTTTTTCAGGATCTTCAGCTGACATAATTTCTTTTCTGAAAATAATGTTTGCAGCACCTTCCGGTCCCATAACGGCAATTTCGGCCCCGGGCCAGGCAAAAACAAAATCAGCACGTAAATGTCTTGAATTCATGGCTATATATCCCCCTCCATATGCTTTTCTGATAATTACAGTTATTTTGGGAACTGTAGCCTCACTATAGGCATAGAGTATTTTCGCACCATGTCTGATAACTCCAGAATGTTCCTGGTCTACACCGGGAAGATACCCTGGCAAATCAACCAGAGTAATTATGGGAATATTAAAAGCATCACAAAAACGAATAAATCTTGAAGCTTTATCAGAAGAGTCAACATCCAGGACTCCAGCAAGTACAAGAGGCTGGTTACAGACAAAACCAACTGATTCACCATCAATTTTCCCAAAGCCAATCACCATATTTCCAGCCCAAAACTCCTGAACTTCCAAAAAATCAGAATTATCTATCACACATTTTATTAAATCTCTTACATCATAAGGTTGTTTTGGATCAGCAGGAACAATACTGGTAATATCATACTCTCTCTTTGGTTTTAAAGGTTTTGACTTTTGTGCTTTTTCCTGATTATTCCATGGAAGGAACGTAAGCAACTTCTTAATTTGGTCAAAACATTCTTCTTCACTTTTTGCAAAAAAATGTGCATTCCCTGTAATTTCACTATGTACTTTTGCACCTCCAAGGTCTTCCATACTTATTTCTTCTCCTAAAACTGTTTTAATAACTTCAGGGCCAGTAATGAACATCTTCGAAATTTTATCAACTACAAAAACAAAATCAGTTAAGGCGGGAGAATAAACAGCTCCTCCGGCACAAGGGCCCAGAATTACTGAAATTTGCGGAATAACTCCTGAGGCCAGGGTATTCCGGAAAAATATCTCTCCATAACCGGCCAATGAGTTAACTCCCTCCTGAATACGGGCACCACCCGAATCATTAATTCCAATTAATGGCATTTTCATTTTAAGGGAATGGTCCATGATTTTGGTGATTTTTCGCGAATGCATGAATCCGAGAGACCCTCCTGCCACAGTAAAATCCTGTGCAAAAATACAAACAGGCTTTTTATGTATTGTTCCGGTCCCTACCACAACCCCATCTCCATGCAAGACCTTCTTATGCATATCGAAATCGCGGGCATCATGTTCAACGAATAAATCATATTCATTAAATGAATTTGTATCTAAAATAGCAATGATACGTTCACGTGCAGTTAACTTTCCCATTGCTGCCTGCTTCTGAATAGCCTGCTCTCCGCCTCCCAACAATACCTGTTGACGGCGTTTTTTCAATTCGAGAATTTTTTTATTTTGTGACATATTCAATATCTTAAGTATTATTTAAAAAAACATCACAATA
>CAZLXM010000068.1:0-21444 GCA_964563105.1 uncultured Bacteroidaceae bacterium | reverse complement strand
AAGGTTATACCAAATTGTTTGAAAAAGACACCTGTAGGTCCTTTGATGAAAGTTACCGGAAAAAATACGGCCGCCATTACCAGTGTAATTGAGATAATTGCACTTGTAATTTCTTTCATCGCACTGTATGTGGCTTTGCGTGCACTTTTTTCCCCCTGCTCAAGCTTGGCATGTACCGCCTCAACAACTACAATGGCATCGTCCACTACAATACCGATTGCCAGAATAAGGGCAAAAAGTGTCAGAAGATTTAGTGTATATCCAAACAAATTCAGGAAAAAAAAGCTTCCGATAATTGATACGGGTACTGCTATTGCCGGGATTAAAGTTGAACGAAAATCCTGCAGGAAAATATACACAACGATAAATACTAATATGAAAGCTTCAATTAAAGTATGAAATACTTTGGTGATTGATGCATTCAAAAACTTATTTGTGTCGTAGGGAATAGAAACTTTTATCCCTTTCGGCATATCTTTTTTTAATATTTCCAGCTCTTTATGAATATTATTGATTATCTCTTTCGCATTTGAACCCTTGGTCTGGCTGATTGACATGGACATGCTTGGATATCCGTCATTTGTGGACTGAGAACCAAAATTTTGCACTCCCAGTTCAATATCAGCCACATCTTTTAGCCTGAGGAATTTCCCGTCACCCAGTGATTTCAGGACAATATTCTCATATTCTTCAATTTCGCTAAGCCTGCCTGAATAGCGAATGGTGTATGAAAAAGTCTGTCCGGTATTTTCACCAAGCGTTCCTGAGGCTGCTTCCTGACTTTGAGCATTTATTGCTGCGGATACATCTGAAGGGATAAGATGATATGCAGCCAATTTTTCGGGTTTTAACCAAATCCGCATTGCGTAGTTTCTTGAGCTGTAAACAAGTACATCACCCACACCAAAAATTCTTTTTATTACCGGCGTAACATTTATATTAAGATAATTCGCAATATATTTTGATCCATATTCAGGATTGGTACTGTAAAAATCAAGAAACATCAGTGAACTGCTTTGGCTTTTTCTTGTAGTTACGCCTATCTGCCTTACCTCTGCCGGTAGTAACGGGTTTGCCAGTGCAACAGCATTTTGAACGTTTACTGCTGCAATATCGGGATTGTAATTCTGATCAAAATAAACCGTAATTTGAGCCATACCACTGTTTGATGAGTTGGATGTGATGTAGGTCATTCCCTCTACACCATTAATTTGCTCCTCAATAGGAATGACAACACTTTTCATCACTGTAGAAGCATTGGCACCCGGGAACTGTGTCATTACATTTACCGTTGGCGGGGCAATATCAGGATATTGTGTTACCGGCAATGAAAAGAGTCCTAAAACTCCTAAAATAAGCAGTATAATGGATATAACTGTTGATAATACAGGTCTTTCAATAAATATTTTAAGCATTGTAAGCTGTCCTATTATTATTTTTCAAAAACGGGAGTAAACGCTATCAGGGCATTCTCGAAAGGAATTAAACTCGTTTTTACGGTACTTCCATCAGCAATGCTGCGAACCCCTTTTACCACTATTTCGTCACCGGTTTTCAATCCCGATTTAACAATATAAATTCCCCGGGCGCGGTCTGATATTTCAATAGTTCTGGCATGTGCAACTAAAGATCCGTCACCAGCACGTTCTATTTTCATTACTAAAATCTTATCCTGACTTTCATAAGTGGCCTCTTGTGGAATTACAATTACATTGTTGTGTGTTTTGGGAATTTGTACCGAACCGGTGCTCCCATTGGTCAAAATGTGTTCCGGATTATCAAATACAGCCCTGAATGATATGGTACCGCTATATTTGTCTATTTGTGAATTAATAGTCTGAATGGTCCCGGAATAAGGGTATTTATCTCCATTGGCCATAATGAATGAGATTTTGGGTATTTCCCTGATTTTTTCCTTAACTGATTTTCCGGGAATTAATTTGATAAAATTGAGGTATTGTTTCTCGTTCATAGTAAAAAAAGCATAGACCTGATTGATTTCCGAAATTGTTGTTAAAGGGACTGAACTGGACGGGCTGACCAGGTTTCCCTGTCGTATTCTTACCTCCCCCACAAATCCGTTAACCGGGCTTGTAATATTGGAATAATTGATGTCTGCCACAATACTATTGTATGCGGCTTCAGCCTGTGACAACTGAGCTTTTGCTGTTTCCAGCTGACTTTGGCTGATAATTTTTTGTTCAACCAGGGGGATTAACTGGTCAACCCTTACCTGTGCAGCTTTTATATTGGCTTTCGCTGCCTGTGCATCTTCATTTCTGGCCTGTGTTTCAACTTTGAATAAGCGCTGGCCCTTACTTACTCTTTGTCCTTCATCTACCAATACATCCGTTATATATCCGGTTATCTTTGTCCGTACTTCACTGTTTATTATTCCTTCAACAGTTGCCGGAAAAGTTTCATATGTTGTAATATCCCGCGTTTCAATTTTTGTGGAAGGAACTTCCGGAATTTGCAGCACTGCATCATTTTGTTGCCTGTTATTGCTGCAGGCTGTAAAAAACAAACTTAAAAACACCAAATGTATAAATATCGTTTTCATAACTATTTTGAGTAATACTTTTCTTATTTAATTAATAAATGCCAAATGCTTTTCGAAATAAACAACAGAATCTTCCGGAAACTGTTGCATTAATTTTTGAAAAGTTATGGCTAATTACTTGTCAGGATTAATATACACCTGATTACAAGCCTGTTAATAAGTCGGCGCCTTATTTTGAATGTTTACTTCTGTTTTCTTTATTTTCAAAACCTTTTTCACAATTTGCTTTTTAAATAACACCTGAATACATGATTAGTTCGATTAACAGAAGACAGATATAAAATTTTGTAACAGAAATCAGCCCGATTGATTCTTATAGACAGTCGAATTTCTAATTTTCAATAAAATTGAAAAAAGGCTGTTTAAAAACACTTTTTAAGTTTCAGATAACTTATAATCAATTGATTAGGTGTTAATTTAAATTGCTTTTTGAGTTTTCCTGAATATGTTTCCTGTGAAAAGACAATTATAAATTTTTTAACTCATAAAATTCAGATGTTTGTATGTTTTGCCTTAATTAACCGGCATGATATTTTTAACCATAATAGAATATAAAATAATTGATACTAAAATATTTATGCATGGAGAAATTCCTGCTGTCCTGATTACGGTTTAGAACTAGTTCTTTCATTCTTTGTTATAACAATAGTTAATAAATGTTTTTTAATAATCAATATTATTTTATTATGTCAAAATATAGAGAACAGGCACAAGAAGTCTATAATTTTATTGAAATTTTATCAAATGAAAATCCGGGGGTTGCTAAAAATTTCGCTTC
This sequence comes from uncultured Bacteroidaceae bacterium, assembly GCA_964563105.1. Taxonomy (GTDB): domain Bacteria; phylum Bacteroidota; class Bacteroidia; order Bacteroidales; genus CAYVTV01. Next base: position 18,103 of record CAZLXM010000068.1, on the reverse strand, counting down.
TTTACATAAAAGTGCGTTAGAAGGCAAAGCTCTTTCCGGAAAATATAAAGAATTAATATCTCTGGGTATATCTATTACTATCAGATGTGAAGGATGTATTGCAGTTCATGTCCTGTCGGCATTAAAAGAGGGAGCCGCCAAAGAGGAAATTGTTGAAACTATTGGCGTTGCAATTGTAATGGGTGGTGGACCATCACTGGTATATGGTGAAAAAGCTTATAAAGCATTAAAAGAAATGATTTAATTTTTTACGGTTTTTAAAAATTAATATTTATATCGATCTGTATTAGCTTATGATTGTCTTTAAAATACATTCCGCCAAGATGAATTTTTAGACTTGCAAGGAACATTTACCCTTTTAAATAAATAAATCGAAATAAATTATTAAAATCAGACTCTCAAGTTAAATATTCCTTTTAAAGAATAACTATTCAAAACTTGAGAGTCCTGATTAAATTTGGTTATTTTAAGCAATGATTATAATGCTTAAAAATTAAAGATGAAGTATCTCTTATGTAAATAAAAAAAATAATTCAAAAAATATGATCAGCTAGAAGTATAAAAGTTACAGACTTACACATTATTTAGCTGCTTAAGCTGCAAAATTTATTCTAAATCATCATGTTTTAAATATTCCTAGAAATAATCATCATTAAATTGCAAAATCTTCTTTATTCCCGTATTACCACCTCCTAATTTCATTTCTATATCTACAGGGGCATTACTTGCATATGCACCACGGGTAAAATCAGGAATTCTGACAGGAACTGATGAATTAGCTACTGACCATTCGCTCAATGGAACAATTGAACTCCACGCTGCGGCATCATAACAGTCCATATCAAGAGGAAGACCATTTCTTAAGCAATCAATTAATCTCCATTGCATTAAGAAGTCCATTCCTCCGTGTCCGCCAACCTTTTTTGCCATCTCTCCGGCTATTTTTACAATTGGAGGAGTATATTTTTCCTGTAAAGCTTTTAGTTCATCTTCATTTAACCATGGACCTCCGGCTGAGATCCTTGATGGCAAAGGCTGTTTCTTTGCAATTCCTTTGGTACCGAGAACCCAAAATACGCGGGTACCCGGACGGGGATTCCCTACATTATACTGCAACATTATTGTTTTACCTTTAACCGTTCTGATAGAAGAAACATTCATATTTCCAAGTTTCCACTGACCAATGAATTGTTTGTAATAATCATCCTCTTTAGCACGCTTTTCAATTTCTGCACCCATTGTAAAATCATTGGATGACATGGAGGTCATAAAATCCAGTCTGTCCCCCCGGTTTATATCCAAAATCTGGCATGCAGGCCCTAATCCATGGGTAGGATAAATATTACCATCACGATTAATAAATTCTCTTGTACGCCATTCCAAATCTTTGCGAAGATTTGTATTTATCTGATTGGAAATATATGCAGCATCAACATGACAAATATCTCCAAAAAAGCCTTGCCTTGTCATATTTAAAATTAATAACTCCCAAAAGTCATAAACACAGTTTTCAATCATACTACAATGCTTTTTTGTCTTTTCGGAAGTTTCAACTAACTGCCAGCATTCATCCAGGGTACGGGCAGCAGGTATTTCAGTTGCAGCATGTGATCCGGTCTCCATGGCATACACACACATTGACGGATGCAAGTCTCTTGGTGTGGCAATATAAACAAGATCCATCTCCTCATTCTCACACATTTTTCTCCATAGGTCCTGACTTCCGTCAGCATAGGCTTTTGCCTCGGGAAGGCCCAAAGATTTTAAATGCTTTTGTGCTGCTTCAACTCTGTCCATGAACAAATCGCACATAGCCACAATCTCAACTCCTTCAAGAAGGCTCATCCTTTTAACTGCAGCAGATCCTCTTCCTCCAATACCGATATAACCTACTCTGACTACATCAAGTTTAGGAGCACGATAGCCTGACATATTAAATACCTGTTTCCCTTTATCACCGGAAATATCCCAAATAGTCGGAGACGGCTGACCGGCACATGAGCTTAAACCACCGGCAACCATGCCTGTGCCGGCAATACCGGCAGTTTTAAAAAAATCTCTTCGATTTGTTTTCATTTTAATGTTTTTAAATTATTACTGGGTTGTTTAATAGTTAGCTGATTATTTGTTCAATATATTCCCGGGCCTTTCTTGCTTCAGCAGTAGCATGGTCAAAATCACCCTGAGAAACACACTCAACTACAAGAGGGCCGCCCTTAAAGCCGTCTTCTTTTAAAACGGAAAACAATTTGGGAAAATCTACCATACCCGTACCTGGTGTAACCATTACATCTCTTGGCAAACGAAAATCTTTTACAGCCATTCCAATAACATAAGAACCCAAACCCACAGCATCTTCAACAGGATCTGTTTCACCATAAGTAGCATGATAAACATTACCCGGATCATACCATAGCTTAAAATTTTCATGATTTATTCTCTTTACCTGAGTTAGGCAAAAAGCTCCCACATTTCCATGAGGTTTTAAAGTAATAAGTACCTTACGTTCCTGAGCATAATCACAACATTTGGCTATTGCACCATAAAAACGCCCTGTCAATTCCGGATTATGAATAGCGTTTATCTGTATCACGGGTGCACCACAATAAACAGCATTGTCAATAAGCCTCTTTAAACCGGCAATACCCTCTTCCTCTGAATTTCTAACATCATGATCCCCACCGGAAAGAGTTATAAGTGTAAGGCCACGCTTTTTTATCTCTTCACCAATTTTTGCTGCCTCATCTGGCGGGGTATTACGGTCAATAACTCTCCCTTTATCATGGGTACTCAAACCAGCATATTTGTAACCAGCCTCAACCATACCATCCAAAGCTACAAGATAGGGGACACTTCCCCAGGCACGGGTATAAGCGCCTATTTTCCAACGGGGCCTTTTACCGGAAACCGGTGAAGAGGAAGCACATGAGCCAAGCATTGCTGCACCTGTTGATGCAAAGACAACATTGCCAATAAATTTACGCCGTGAAAAAACACTGGAACTTAAGCTTTTATTTTTCATTTTTCTGATTTATAAATAATAAAAAGTTAAATTACTTAATTGTAAGTAATATTTCATGTTAATATAAAGATTTTATAAGGAAGCCCTGTAATAAAAATTTACACTTTAAGATTTACGAATATAAAATATTTTCCTCATAAATCACTAAAATATCCTATAATCAATAATAATAACTTTAATTTATTTTAAATTATAACAGGAATCGTTATAAATTCAAAATGATCATTTTGAATGATATTTTTTTCCTATATTTGATAGTTATTTTTCTGACTAAAAAGACAATAAATCGGCTAACCTTAAAATTAATAAAATATTATTTTAGGAGAAGAACCAGATAATCTAATAAATCCGGATATTCACATTTAACTGTTTAACAAAATGGCTAAAAAAATTATCAAAATTGAACCTGAAACCAAAAAATCAACTAGACCTACAGAAAAATTTGTCCCCACAAAAGAAAGCAGGGACAGAGCTGTTAAACTTCGCCTGTTTGCTGTTATTTCCTGGATTTTAGCTATTGCAGCTGAAGTTTTTGCAATTTTTGAACTTAAAAAAGTACCAGCCAGTACTACATTGCTAATTATTTTGATCATTGTTGCATTAATTTTTGCTGTAACAGGATCTTTAATTTGGAAAAAAGCAAACCGCTTAGATCCTGCTTCTGAAAAAGACAAGGTTAAGTTTTTCATCCAGAATCAGTTAGGCTTAATAATAAGTATTATTGCTTTCTTGCCTTTGGTCATTCTAATTTTTACCAATAAGGATTTAAGTGGTAAGCAAAAAGGGCTTATTGGCACAATTGCTGTTATAGCTATGCTAATAGCCGGAATAACCGGTACTGACTTCGATCCGCCGTCACAGGAACAATACCTGGAACAGACACAAGAAGTAGAAGCCTTGAATGATGGTATTAACCATGTTTATTGGACTAAATTTGGAAAGAATTACCATTTATATCAGGATTGTTCCTATATCAATACCGAGAGAACCTCTGAAATATATGAAGGTACAGTTGCACAGGCAAGAGAATTGAAAAACATTAACAAGTTATGTGATCGTTGTGCCCGACAGGCAAAAAAAGAAAGAGGTATTGATGATTAATTTGCCGGTCAATTGCCAGCATTAGAAATATTAGGGCACGGCAAATTTGATACTTATATATTTTAATTTCCGGGGCCTTCTTTAATTTCCCACTCTAATTTACCATTTTTAAGGATAGCAGGAAGGCAATCAGCACTCCAAACTTTTCTATCCTTATCAACTGCAATATTCCGTGCTACCATAAGTCGAATATTCCCATCGGGAGAACGCGGTAAACCAAATGCACCCACTGATATATCCACGTCATGATAGGCCAGAATATTAAACTTCTGATCACACTGATATGTACGTTCCGGAGAATATGTGCCAAGCCAAAAATAACCTTCAGCATAAGTCATTGCCTGAATTCCATAAAAAGTTTTACCCGGTATTTTAATTTTTTCTACAAAACGAAAGTCAGTAGTAAATTTATGAATCCAGTTAAATTCCTGCTCAGACTCTTTTTTCTTACCTTCTCCAATGTAAAAATGCCCGTCAAAAAATGTAATCCCGTCAATTCCACCCGAACCATCGTTACCAAAATCAATTGGTATATCGGCTACCGATGATAGATCATCGCAATTATAAATTGTAACAAAATTGCCTCGTTTTTCTCCTCTGCGTAATTCAGATGCACAATACACTTTCCCGTCATGAACGCAACAATCTCCATGATGAGGTATTACCGGAGTTTCTGCAATCACTTTGCCGCTAAAATCTGTTTTAATAAGATTGGAATACATAGACCAATAAATATATTGTCCATCCGAATCAAAACCTTGTAAATGGCCATCGGCCTGTCCCTGGCAACGGATGGGTTCAATATAATACGAGATTTTGGCGGATGACAATATAAGGATTAATGAAAAAAATATAGTTCTCATTATAAAAAATATTTATTGAATTAAACTATTCTCTTCTGATACAACAAATATATAAATCGATATTCAGGAAATGAAGCTTTTAGGGTAATTAATTACAAACAGATAAGATGATATGTTAACAATTATTTTTATTTTCTGATCTCAATCCATACTCCATAATTAACACCTTCAGAATTAGGAGGAACAGGGTGTTCAACACGAAATGTTTTAATTTTAAGTTTTTGTAATATCATTTCCATTTGTTTAGCTTCAGCAACAGGATCGTAGTCTGGAAAGTTTTTCTGTTTTCCTCTTACTGATCGAGCAACACTGACAGGCATATCTCTTGCAAAACCTCTACCAATAAAAGCAACACCCCCAGGTTTAAGCACCCGGTAGATTTCGCTGAAAGCCTTTTCTTTGTCTTCCCAAAAATGATAACTTCCTCTTGAAACAATTATATCAGCAAAATTATCACGAAAAGGTAAATATTGAGCATCAGCAAAAATAGCACTTACTCTGTGGCCAAAACCTTTCTTTTCTGCCTCTGAATAGAAATGAGGGAAAAAATGAGGATTTATATCTGCATTTATCCAGTGTAATTTTGTTCGTTCACACAATTCCAGGATAAGATTACCAGGGCCGCTTCCCAAATCAATACCGATACCTGCAGATTTTTCTGCCAGAGAATAATCAGAAGTAATTTGATCAGCGAGAGGTGCATATACCGGATTAAGAGCGCCTTTACCAGTTCCTGTCATTCTAAGCGCAGCATCTTCAGTATATTTTTCCTCAGATGGTGTATTTAATTGTGCTTTCAATATAGATGAAAAAAAGACTTCTGCTGAAATGAAAATGAACAAAATAATTAAAAACCGTGCAAAAATTTTATCTGTTTTTCTGTTTTCAAAAATAGAAGAAACAGAAATATTTGTTCTTAAAATAAAAATAGATTGACTATTCCAAAGTAGACTGATAATTCTTTTGTTATTAGACATTATTAATAATTTTGACTATAATTTCACAACTAAAATATAAACTTTCAAAAATAAACTGTCAATTTTTAATTTATTCTGTGCAAAATTAATAATAATCGTCATTGTTTGATTTTTTTTGTTATTTCCATTATCTGATTAATATGCTTATCGAAAAGTTTACAAAATATTTTTAAACCTGAGTAATTCCGGGTTTTAGTATCTCAATCGGCCTATTAACAGAGCCGGGAGTAATTTCATCAGGTCCGGGTTTCATGCCTGAATTCATGATTTCTTCATAACTTACTTCTTTTCCGGTATATGCAGATTCATGGCCCATTATTGCTACAATATTAGCATTTGCAACATTATGAATATCATTTACATAATTATTACTTCGTATAGCTGTAATAAAGTTTATGATCTCCTGGTCATGAGGTGGAATTGAAGGTGCATTTGTCGGTTTACCTTCCTCTCCTGTAAGCCTGCGGTGTCTTCTGCCGAAAGCGGCACAGCTAACAGGATATTTAAAAAAGTTTATAAATCTCTCTTTATAAGGGAACTTAAACTTATGAAAATTAATATCAGAGAAAAAATATTCACCTGAAAGTTAAGCTGGAAATAAAGAAATTTTTTCTTTATTGGAAAAGGACCCTTATTCAGCTAATATTTATTAATAACAAACAACCCCAATTTCTCTCAAAAAAATTAAACAGCCTAAATATTGTTGTTTAGGGTAACTTTTAATTCATTTTTTTCGTTAAAACAGTTATCTTTGATATTCGACTATTTTTGTTAAAAAGTTCTAAATTATGAAAAGAGTTTTAAATTTTATTGAAAAAATAAATTACAACTATTTAGTAATAATTCTTATTGCATTATTCATTAGTTGCGAAGAAGAAAAGATCAAAGAATTACCTGATAATATTTCAGTAGTTGAGATCAGTGAAAATCTTGCAGATAGTTTATATATCATCCTTCCTCCGGGTAAAAATATTTTTCTTACTGAAAATGAATTTTTTGATGAGGGTGTACAAAAAAACATTGTGTTAACAAAAGAATCAAATGTATATGTTACATTTATAGATGAAGGTGCCGGCTCGAATTTTAAAAATACTTTGGGATGGTATGCCTATGACCAGGCAGAACCTCCGCAAAGCATTGAAAATATTGAAAAGAACATTCTTTTCCCAAATATTTCCAAAATTGGGTCAGGAGGAAAATTACAACCGGGTTATACCTTGCAGGTCGGAAAAAACAAGTTCCCTGCAGGTACTGTTATTGGCTTTTTTCTGATAGTCAAAGGATGGGAAAATGGAAAGATAAATTTTAACAAGCTTACTCACTATACAGATTACCAGTTTAATCTGGGTCAAAAACAACAGCATATATTATTTAAAAATGCTTATTATGAAAGCATAATTGTTGGATTTGAGGATCTGCCCATTGATGATTCTGAAGAAATAGATTATATAAATCTATCTACAGATAGTGATTTTAATGATATATTATTCTCAGTTTCAGATAACAATCAGGGTGTTCGGGCAACAGCTTTCGACTTAACAAATGTTATTGTGAAATAATTACCAAATTGTCTTTACAGTAAATTTACAGGATTAGCAGATTATATGGAAAAACTTTCCCTTTTTATCCTGGCTTTTTTAAGTTTATTTCTGACATCTTTTTGTCAGAATATGATAAATGAGGATTTCACAATTACACACGGTCCTTATATTCAAAACCTTAATTCAGAAGGTGTAACAATAATATGGTCAACAAATAAACCTGCCGTTCCCGGAGTTTATCTGTCTTCCTCTAATGGAACCAGAAAATTTATACAAAACAGTCATGATGGCCTGATTGACGGAGGAGACCTTATTCATAAAGTCAGGATAGAAGGCCTTGAACCCGGAAATACCTATAATTATGAAATCAATTCTGTTCAGATACTTAAATTCCAGGCTTATAGAATTTATTATGGAGATACACTAACAGGAAAGCCGATAAGTTTTCGAACTTTCCCTCTTTCATCAGAGAATGTTAATTTTACCGTGATTAATGATGTGCATAACGATTCGAAAAAATTAGCTTCTTATCTAAAAAAAGGCAATGCCCCTGAACAGGATTTTTACTTTTTCAACGGGGATATGGTTAATTTTTTTCAGAAAAGAGATGAATTGTTTGAAGGATTTATAGATACCGCTGCAGCTTATTTTGCAATGAGCAGGCCATTTTTTTTTGTGCGTGGAAATCATGAAACCAGAGGGCTCCTTGCACGCGAACTGAAAAACTATTTTGATTTTAAAGACAACAGATATTATCATTCTTTTACATATGGCCCGGTTCATTTTATTATTCTTGATTCAGGTGAAGATAAACCGGACGATAATAAATATTATTACGGGCTTGCCGATTATGATGCATACAGACTGGAAGAGCTCGAATGGTTAAAAAAGGAAATAATAAGTAAAGAGTTCAGAAATGCCAAATACAGGGTCGTGATCATTCATATGCCCATAATTAAACAAGATGACCAGTGGCATGGTATGCAATTCCTCGCAGATAATTATGGCCCGGTGCTCCATAAAGCCGGAATTGACCTTATGATAAGCGGGCATTTACATCGCGGGCCGGTATTTTTAGAAAAAGGTAAATCCGGATTTAACTATCCGGTCCTGATAAATTCACATAAAGACTTCGTTGAAGTAAATGCAGATTCTAAGGAAATAAAGGCGACAGTTAAAAATATGGAAGGAGAAATAATTCAGATATATTCAATAAAATAAAAGTCATTCAAACAAATAATAATGACATTTTAAAAATATAGTACTTAAACATCTAATGTTATTACTCTCTTCTGATTAAATATAAAAAAATCTTAAATATCAGCTTCAGACAAAAATCAAAAATAGCTAAAGATTATTCCCCGGCATAAAAGTTTCATCCTTCACTAAAGGTCTTACACCAACAAGTCTTCCCGGACTAATAATATAATTTCCTTTTTCAGCAGGAAAAAAAATTGTGTTTTCCCTTTCATTAACACAGACATTGAATTTAACTTTGCCGTCTTTACTTTTAATATTCCAATCACCTGGCTTCAGTCCTGTTAAAAGTACTTGAAACTGTTTCTTTTCGGCAATTTTAATTTGATGGGCTTTATCAATAAGTTTATTTCCTTTATTCATGCATACTATTCTATCAGCCAATGAAACAACGTAAGTATATTCAGTTTCATAATAATCAATTGGAAAAGGTTTTGTATTTCCGGCGGTAATCTGAAAAACGCTTAGAAATCGATCTTGTTTATTTGCTTTCTTTAGTGAAAACATTATTCTGTGCCCCTTAGCTTCAGGATAATCATTACCTGCCAGCCTGCCCGGTATCTCATAGCTAAATTCAAATGAGGTAGTAGCATCAGGCCCGCTGAGTATTTGTATGTCACGATCAGTAACGGATGGAATTAACATATCAACATGTGTTTTTCCAGTGAGCCCTGTCCTTTCATTATTTAATATAACTCCATTCAAAGTTTTTTCAGGCAAATTATGTGTATTTATCTGCCAGTATTTTTTAAAATCGGCATCAGCAGTAGTCATATCATCTGATAAAATAATAGCTGCCGGAATTGAATCAATGTCTAAATTAAGAAAGCAGTAACTTCTGTTATAAGCTTCAACTTTTGCTGAATATGCACCAACAAGATTTACTGAAAAATAACTATAATAGGGTCGCATGGATGAAGGGCCAAAATTACAGGAAACCACTTTGCCATTATTGAACCAGGGATCAGTTTGAGCTTGTTCCGGTGTTTGTGGATTTCTTTGATTATACCTTGTGCCACCATCATTAGATTCTGTATTTCCAAATTTTTCATCAGGATCTCTTGCCAGCATCATACTATGAGCTATAGAACGTTTATGAAAATTAACATCATAAGGAGGGCCATAAAATCCATAAAGACCAAGATCCGCTACCTGGAATCCCCTGTAATAAATTTGAATTGAACCTGCATCACTATGCTGATGGTTCCCAAAATGATAACCTCCGCCCTTTATTTCCGAGACCACATCGTTACTGCTTAATCCAATATTCCACCCTGTACGTGCAATCATTGAGCCTAAAATATTGCCAAAATCCATAGTCAGGGGTAAAGTATCAAGGCCGGGATCTTCTTCCAGAGATGGATCATTTAAAAGAAGGAACAACACAGGATTACCAGGTATACCGCCCTGACGTCTAAATTCAGCTTTAACTATTGGGTCTCTGGCATAAGTATAAAATAAAAACATCGTCTGAGGATTTCTCCAATAATAAAACTCCCCGGCACGACCAGCATTGAATCCATCTCCATCACGTAACATCTGTCCATCAGGAAGGCGCATATATAAAAAATATTTAGTAACATTTTTAATATACTCATTAAAAACTTCTTTATCTGTCATCCGATAAAATAACCAGGCCGCATGTAAATCCCAGCTAATTCGATAGGCACCATAATTAACTCCCTGATTATGCCGGGGTGATTGATATTCCCAGTCCCTCATAGGTACCAGTTCCTCGAGGATACGATATGAACAATATTTATAAGGTAGAGGGTTTTCATCAAATATCGCAATACTCATTGAAAGCAGGTCACGGTTTACCTGAGCCTCATTACCATGGCCATTAACGATTTGCTGTTTAAAGGGTGGCCATCCAATTTCCATATCATCCGCCAGTCTCAATAAGTTATTATACAAAATCTTTTTGTCCGCCGGGCTTAATAAATCATAACACCAGTCATATACCAATGAAGCAGTATAAATTGCCCTTCCAATTTCTCTTGTTATATCCAAAATATTTCCAAATTCTACCAGAGATAAATATCCGGTCATTAATTTAACAGCCTCCAGTCCAATATTTTTATCACCTGTCATCAAATAATAAAATGCTTTGCTTTCAACAGCAGACTCCAATTTAGCATCATAAGACATTTCTTCTTCAGTATTAAACTTAATATCAAAAGGAGTTAGAGCTGTTAGTTTTACATTTTCCCACGCAGTTTTATTTTCCTCTGTTTCTAAATTTGCCCTGACTTTAGGCAAAGTACTCTTTGTTACCCATAGACGAGGCCTGTCGGATCGGGGGATAATTTTTGGCCTGTAATTATTTACACTTTCAGGCACTTTTGGAGGAACATATGTTGAAAGTCTTATATGTTCAAGTCGAACACCACGCGGCAGCCAAATCTTTAATTGCTGATCTTCACCATTAAATTCAAACTTTCCGGATTCCTGATCAGGCCTGTCCCATGGAACATAAACAACACGCTTTGTTGGTCGTTTGTCATCTATCTGTATTTTAATAAATAAGGATTCAAACTTAGTTCTTGCATTTTTTATGAGCCCTGCCCCCTCCTCATCAGTCAATGCGTAAGTATTCATCACATATCTGCCGGCATGTGGTACTTTTATATGATATATCAAATCAGGTTCATTACGCTCACCATTAAGAGCAGCAACAACACCGGCTTTCAGGGTAATTCCCCTGCCACTTTTTAAACGACTGTCATCTACAATTTCAGATGTCAATAGATTTACTGTGGCTGCTTCAGTATTTAAGAGAATAACTGTCGGTTCGGATATAAAAGCAAGTGTATCCTGACGCTTTCCTAAAGGCAGCTCTTTTGAACTGCTAATGAAAGAACTCATTATAACAGCCGAAAAACATAACAAAAAATTAAGAATTTTTTTCATAATATAAAATATTTAATTCTTTGATTTGTAGATATATTTTCACATATTAAAACTAAGCAATTATAATATGTAAATTATTGAATTATATCGGGATATCATTTAAAGGAAAATTAAATTTTCAATAAACAGCTAATTTATAAATACTATAATTTAATCAAATATACTGCTTAAATCAATAGGCTAATTAACAAATAAAAACATTTTGATGATTAATTATATAAAGCGGTTTTCTTTTCATGGAAGGTTTTAAATAACAGTGAAAATCACTTTATTAATATATAAAAAAATGGGGCAAAATTTTGCCCCATTTTCTCTCTGCTCAAGGTAAATGCTTACCTTCTTGTTGTTGATCTTTTCGTATCAGATTTTATTGCATTATCATTTTTTCCGGTTATAGTCCTGTCTGCACTGCTTTTCTTCTCAGATGTAACAGTAGCAGTCCCTGATTGTCTTGATGACGTACCTTTAACAGCTGTCCTCTGTTCAGTTGTAGTCTTTGATGGCTGTGTATTCTTTACAGCCGGGGTTCTTGAAGTCGAAGCAGGCGTTCTGGATACTTCGGAATTTTTAATTGTGTTTGAACGATTAGTTACTTGCCTTTGAGAATTTATGGTTTCAGGACCAGCTGACTTTTTAATAGCTGTTGGTTTAGATCCTGAAGAGTTTTGTACTCTTGTTCTTTCTGCCGGAGCAGCCTTCTGATCTGTAGGGGTCCTTGTAGTGGTTGAAGCAGGTCTGGTACGATTATCATTAGCATCCTGTCCGGCAGATGATCTGTTCACTGTTCTGGTGGCGCCGGCTGGTGCAGATTTAAGTGTCCCATCCGTAGTCCGTACAGCTTTAGTGCCGCTTTCATTAGTTCTTACTGCAGGGTTATCCGTTTCTCCTGCTTTCTGCCCGGAATTACCAGTTTTAACTCCACTTTCAGTTCTTGTCCTTCTTTCAGCCGTTGTTACATTTGTAGCAGAACTGTTTCCTGCTGCCGCAGATTCAGGTGATCTTCTTGGTTCATTGCGTACAGAAGTAGTACCCGAAACTATATTAACCTGATTTGGATGCAATTTGGTATAAAGTGCTTCACCATCACGCCTTTGTTCCGGCTTTGAATAAGTAGTCGTATAATAACCCTTATTTACATTCACAATTACAACCGGAGAATAAACTCTTATTTTACTGTAATATACAGTGTTATAACTTACAGACCGGACATGGCCATAGTGCCTGTAACTTTTGTAATAAACAGGTTGCCAGTTATAATGATAACCATAATAATAATGCCAGTAATATGGACGCCAGGAAGCCCAGTAAACCGGGTAAAAACCCCAATACCAGTTAGAGCGCCATACAACATAGTTAGGCGTATAAATAAAACGTATTACCGGCCAATGAACAACATTATAATAGGTGGTAGTTACTACAGTTGGACTTGCCTTTTTAACAGGTTTCCCGATATACCCGGGATTTGGTGTTTCTGCATAATAGGGTTCTATTACATAATTTTTGCCATAAAGAGCTTCATCTCCAATAAGTTGTACCTGAACCTTTCCATTGTTAAGTTTATGAACAGTAAAAACTGCCACATCCTGATATTCATTCTGCCCGAGAATTGCCCTTAACACAATGGTATGAATATTCCCATCAACATAATCAGATACGGTTATATAATCAACATAATTATCTCTGTTTAAATCAAGATTGTTAATCCTTGAAGTTTCATCATTCAAAGCCCGTTCAAAACCTTCAAGTGTTTCAGATTCCTGAAAAAGCTTCATTACTGCGTAGAGATTCAGATTATCCCCCGGAAGACCGAGGTATTCTTCCTGTGAGTTCTGTGCCATGACTATTGTCATTACTGAAGCCAGTACTGCGAAGACCGAGGTGGTGATTATCTTTTTCATATCTTTAAGTATTAGGAAGAATTGTTTCTTCATTCTTTTTAATTCAAAAGATATGCCAAAAATTTTAATCATTTTATATGTATCTGACAATTAGCGATATATGCAATTTTGATTGTGTTTAACGGGTATAAATGATAAATTTTTTCCAAAAATCAGAATGACCTGATCTTTTTTCATCAGCTAAAGTTGTGAGTTTCCTTTTTAAATCATCTATATTAAAATAATCCTGATGTTTATTTGCATAACTTAACCAATTCGATACAAATACTTTGTTCCCCTTTAATGAAGTTTCCAACAGCATGTCGGAATAAATGGCCAACTCAGCGGCAGGATAATTTCGGAGATTTTCAGGGAAATAAATTCCGGCTGCATTAATGCCCGACAATAATTGTTCAGATTTTAAAAAGTTTTCACAATGTAAGATATTAAATGATGCAGGTGGAATAAATACTTTATCCAGACCATCAGGAAAAATCTCATCAAAGGAAAATACTTTTAACATGTCAGACAGTATGAGGGTATCTTTTTTTTCCAGCCAGCCGGCCCGTCCTGAACTTATTTTTGTATTAAAAAGCTTATCAACGCCGCCAATTCCTCTTATTATCAATCCATGGCTAAGAGATACAGTTAATATCATGTTACAGGTATCCACAAAAAGATTAAAAACCATACTACTCAGCTCAGGAACATTATTTTCCAGATAAAGCATTGAAAATAAATATATCCGGTTTGAGATAATTCGAAATTCAGGGTTTATTACATTAAAACCCCGCCGATAATTATCTTTAATTGCTTTGTGGACCTCTTCTGCCAGATTATAATAAAATAACTGTAAATCATAATATTTACCGGCTTCTACATATTCATCATAATCAACGATTTCAATAACAGCCGATAAGGCTGTACGGGGAGAAAATTGCAGGTCATTGTTTATGTTATCATTAAAAAAATAAGGATCTGGCATTTGCTATAAAAATTTATTCTTTCTATACGTAAAATCTATACTTGAAGTTTTGCTTTTAAAGAATTTATTGAAAAAAAATGATTTGTAATCTGGATCGCTAAGTGTATATTTACTTCGTTTTTAAAAATTCTGGTAAAGGTACCATAGATTGAAATTGAAGAAAATAGTTTTGAAAAACGCGTTTATAGTTATCTGATTTTTACAAATATAATAGTTATAACTTATACTTTATTAATTTTAAAAATATCTAAATGAAAGAAAAGGATCTTGTTTACAGGGGAAAATCAAAGGATGTTTATAGTATTACAGGTGGACAATATGATGGTAAATATTTACTTTTATTTAAAGATGAAGCTACTGGATATATGGAAAACGGTAAGGCTGTTTTTGATCCGGGTTATGATGTTGTAGTAGGGGAAATTCCAGGTAAGGGGGCAATTGCATGCAGATTTGCCACTTATTTTTTTAAGCTTTTACAAAAGAAAGGTATACCATCTCATTATATTGATACTATTAGCGAAAATGAGATGGTGGTTGAACCGGCTTTACCATTGAGTATGGCTGTTGAAGTTCCGGGATTTCCGGGTTCTGCTCCCCTTCTTAATCTTGAATTTACCTGGAGGAATAATGCAACAGGTAGTTTTTGGAGAAGATATCCATTTGTTCAGCCTTGTAAAAATATTCACGGAGTTGTTGAAGCCTGGACAAAAGGAGATACGGATATGTTGATCACACTGGAAGCCCTGGAGGAAACCGGTGCAATGTCCGGAAGCGAAATCAGGCAAAGTGTTCATCTTGTTATGGACATTGCAGAAATTGTTTCACGGGAATTTAGCCTTAAGAATCTTCATGTTCTGGATGGAAAATTTGAACTTGGAAGATTGAAATACGGAGATGGTAAAATAGTAATTATAGATGAAATATCACCTGATGTTTTAAGAGTTTGTAAAGGCTATACTCCGGATAATCCGGGCAACTGCCTGGTAAATAAAGAATGTGCAGTTACCAATTTTAAAGATGGTAAACGGACAATAAAAAACAATTATCAAATTCAGGCTTCAGACTTTATAAATATCTTTCTTTAATAAATATAATCTGAAAAACTTATTATGTTAAAATTAAGAATAGCTGTAATAGGTTACGGAAATATTGGAAAATATTCCATTGATGCAATTAAGGCTGCACCAGATATGGAGCTGGCAGGAATAGTGAGAAGGCCGGAATCCCTCTCTAAAAATACCGGAGAATTGGGCGGTATTAATGTTGTACAGGATATTACCGAACTGGAAAAAATAGATGTAGCTATTATCTGTTCACCCTCCAGAAATATTCCTCAAATTGCAGAAAAAATAATGTCGAAAGGTATTTCTACTATTGATAGTTTTGATATTCATGGAGCTGAAATGCTGGCTTTAAAAAAGTTATTAGATGATACAGGAAAAAAACATAATAGTAAAGCAATTATATCAGCAGGATGGGATCCCGGAAGCGATTCCGTTATCCGGACCTTATTAAAAGCAATGGCTCCTGTTGGCTTTACTTATACTAATTTCGGGCCAGGGATGAGTATGGGACATTCTGTTGTTGCTAAAAGCAAGGATGGTGTTAAAGATGCACTTTCAATAACAAATCCTGCAGGATCAGGAATCCATCGTAGAATAGTATACGTTGAACTGGAAGAGAATGCAAATCTGGAAAAGGTAAGCCATGATATTAAAACCGACAGCTATTTTGTTAATGATGAAACATATATTATTCCGGTAAACTCTGTAAATGACCTTAAAAACATGGCGCATGGTGTTTTAATTGAACATAAAGGTGTTTCGGGGAACACTCATAATCAGTTATTTGAGTTCAATATGAGAATAAACAACCCGGCCCTGACCGCACAGATCATGGTTTCCTGTGCACGTGCAGTTTTAAAGCAAAAACCGGGGGCTTACACAATGCCTGAAATTCCCCCTATTGATTTTCTCCACGGTGATAGAGACACTATATTGAAAATGCTGGTGTAAGGCTTAACTGCAATTACATTTCAAGATGAAGTTTCCAGTGCTGATAGCAGGAAATCTTATTATCAGGAATTAAACTCCCTGTTGAATATTAGTTATTTACTTTATAAAAATAAATCAATATAAAAAACAACTCTTTTTAATATTCAAAAGCACCGATATCCCATTGACCCAAACGTTTTTTACCATCATAGTCATAAGAAAGATCAATATCCTGACCCTCGGTAGATTGAAACTTTATCACCTTCCCTGCATTTATTGCGGGACTTCCTGATTTCAACCTCCAATTGTTTAAAATGTTTACAAATAAAGGATCTTTTCCTGATATGCCATTCTCCTCAGGAGGAGGGTTCCCTGTATTAAAATACAGATTATAATCTGTTATTAATCCTGTTCCATTCCCAATTGCATTTTCGCAATTTACCACAATATTATTCCGGCAAATTGCACCTGAAACCAATTTCGCTTTTCCCCCGGTTGTAAAAGCAGTTTTTGCACCGATAATTACATTATTATAAAACGCACAATCCTGTGAATCCAAAAAACCTACTCCATATAAAATTAAACCCGGCTTTTCTGCTACAATTATATTATTCCAGGCCACACATTTAGTAGCCTGTAAAGGAATAGAGCCGGAATCACTGCTCCCTCCCAGAGTAATGGCATAGCCACCCCTGCCCATTTGGACACTTCGTGCAGAAATATAATTGTTATAAATTTGAACGTTCTGTGCATTATTATACTTTACCATAATTGCAACCCTGCCAATGTCATAAATAATGTTATTACGTATAATTGAATTAAAAGCAGGTGTAAAATCAATCCCTTCATTAGTAAAATCATATATAATATTGCCTTCAACAAGAATATTGCTAACCATATGGGTTTTAACTGCTTCCTCATAAGCATTATGCATCTTGTTACCTGTTATTTTAATATTTCCACCGGGAGGATATATCCTGATAATGTTATTACTTGTAGTAGTCCCTTTTTTATCCTGTGTTATTTCAAAATCGCGGATTTCAATATACTCTTTTGTAATATAAATATTTTGCCGGTTAGCACCTTCATATATTATAACGGCTTTATGCTTATTTCTTGCCATCAGAACGATAGGCGCTTCTTCGCTTCCACTGTTTATAAAATTTGCCATACGTGTTTCATAATATGTCCCATCTTCAAAAATGGCTGTATCACCCGCTTTTAAAATCTGAGACATCTCATAAAGCTGGTCTTGTTTTCCAGGTGTCAGAATATATGTTTTTCCGTCTGTCCCGGTTTTTTTATCTTCACTGTTTTTAATATAATTATCAGAACAGGAACCATTACAGGATATCAGGAAGGTGACGAAAAAAATGAAAAAGAAATAAGGGACTGATGACTTCATAATTAATAAGTATTATGTTTGAAGAAAGAAATTTTCGCTTAAAAATAATCTTTTAATTTTGTACTCAGATCATTTTTCCAAAATTGATTAACCTTTAGTTTATGTATCATCATTAGTAGTGATGCGTTAACTTTTTAAAATATATTATAATTATATATATATCAATGA
>CAZLXM010000067.1:18358-22185 GCA_964563105.1 uncultured Bacteroidaceae bacterium | reverse complement strand
TGTCAAAGAACAAAGAAATTTATTTAGTTAATAAATTTTAACGCATCAGTAGTATATCATCATTATCTTTTAAAGAAATAAGTATTGGAAATATGCAAAAACAATACAAAATTTAATATTTTTAATCATGAATATAAGATCTTTTTTATTTATTATTCTGTTCCTTTTATCGGGAATCAGCTGTTCCAGGAATCCGGAAAATACCGCATCAATTGAATCTAAATCAATTTCTCCGGTTAGTGGCCTAAAAGCTTTCGCCCGTGATGGTCAGATCTTTATAACATGGAATGAAGCTGAAACAGTAACAGGAAGTACATTCAATGTTTATGTTGCTAATAAAAAGATTAAAAATGTTACACGGGCAAAAATAGCAGCACATCATATTGAGCCTCACAGTGCCAGGGACTGGTGGGAAGATCCGGCATCTTTCAAAAAAGATGTCCCTTCCGGAACACCAGTTGGTTTTCTGATTGAAAGCGGGGGACAAAGACTCAATCCTGATGATGGCTTATTTGTTTATACCATACCAAAAGGTTTAAAAAAGAAATTATATTTTGCTGTTACTATGACTGATGAAAATGCGCGTGAAAACCGAAATGTACTATTAGGAAAAAATTCTTTATCATCAGGAATAATGGCATTTTATAGTCCGGTTAAACCTGTCTGGCAAGGAGAAGGGCCTCAGCCTGAACCAGGTGCAGGTAAAGATATGCCACTTTGGTTAAACCTTCATGGAAAAAGCGGAGTTATTCCCGGGGAATATCTGGTATTTGGTGATGAAACACTTGGCTGGAGGGCCGGCCTTCCCTTTAAGTTTAGTGTAAAAATTCAAAACGGCGAGGTAATTATCAGGCCAACTGACAGAGTTTGGATCAACAGGCCCCATGACGAAGCCGGAGATGGAGGCATGCCTGCAATCTGGACATTCTGGTATGGATATAATTCCAATATTTTTGACAGAGATCTCATGTCTGAGGGGATCCCTGTAAATTACACTGAAAAAAGGCTTTTATGGATATTGAATTGGGTTAATGAATATTATCAGACTGACCCAAACCGATGGTACTGTTCGGGGAGCTCAATGGGGGGATGTGGTACAATTTCATTCGGGTTACGGCATCCTGAACTTTTTGCAGCACTTCATGCTCATGTACCTATTGTTAGCTACACTTATCTGGGGGCCGGAAGTGCCCGGCGTCTTGAGCCCTGTTGCTGGACAGGTACTATTCCAGATGATCTGAAAACCAATGAAGGCATTTCATTACTTGAAAGGATGAATAGTTTAAATTTTTTGGCAAATACAAATAATGACCTTCCATTTCTGTTTCTGGTAAATGGCCGTCGTGATGCTTCAATTCCCTGGGAAAACAACCCTCCGTTTTACAGGGCAATGAGTGCGGCAAAACAGGGCTTTGCAGCTTATTGGGATAATGGCGAACATGCTACAAGCGGAAGAGAAGGTGCACCGGAAGATTTAAAAAATTACCAGAACTGGATCCGCCGTTTTCGTCTTAACGAAAGTTTTCCTGCATTCTCAAATACATCCAACGATAATAATCCCGGAAATGGGGATCCGGATGATGGAGACCTGACTGGATGGATTAACAGGGGTATGGACTGGAAAGATATTGTGGATGAAACACAAAAATACTCTATCACAGTTTTTGTTGATTTTCCGGGAATAAACTATCCTGTTCAAACTGATATCAGACTACGCCGCCTTCAAAAATTTAAACCGGGGCCGGGTCAACAACTGAAGGTAAAAATTGGTGAAAATCCCTTTTACTTTATTAAAGTAACTCAGGACGGAAGCATTGATATACCCAAAATCAACATTCCATCAAAAAATGGAATAGAAATTAATATTGAGGTAATGAATTAGTATTATTATTTTTATGCTAAAATCTATCTTAAAAAAATAATAAAGTTTAAATTATTTATAAAAAATATTATCATATGATCACAAAACGCCGGGAGTTTCTTAAATCAGCCGGTACTCTGGCCAGTGGCATAATATTGACTGCTACCAAAGCCAAGGGAATTTCCTCATCTTCTTTAAGCAACCTGATTAAAATCGAAGAGCCATTTCATGGGGCTATTTTAAACAACAGACATGGAATAAAAACTGATAATGGGCTGAAAATAAAAATAAAAGGAGAAGCACCATTACAATCTAATGTAACTGTTAACGGTATGCCTGCAAAAAGAGAAGGATCAGTTTTCATCTCAGAAATTGTCTTAAAAGACAGAGAAACGGAAATTACAGCCAAATCTGATGGATGGTTCGGACAAAACAGCCATAGTGTTAAAGTAATCTGGGATAAAAACTCTTTTCCGCGTTATCGTTTTTCAATTGACGATAATATTTTTTTCCTGCGGGACATAGCACGAAATAAATATAAATCACTTTTTGATTGCTTCTATCTTAAAGGGCTTAAGGACCTTAACCGAAAATACGGTACTAAGTTTGTGCTGAACATATATTATACTGACGGATTAGAATTTACCAATAAAAAAGAATTTGATTTAACTCAGTTTCCTGATCGTTATAAAAGTGAATGGCAGGATAACTCTGACTGGTTAAAACTTGCTTTTCATGGATATTCCAATAGTCCTGACAGGCTTTATCAGTATGCTCAGCCGAGGAAAGTCATTGATGACCTTGAAAAAGTTAATGAACAAATATTTCGCTTTGCCGGTGAGCAAACTTATTCACCTCCGACAGTGATCCATTGGGGAATGGTACAACCACCCGCATTAAAATTACTGGCAAAAAAAGGAGTGAAAGTTCTCAGCGGTGGATTCGATCCGGTTAGTGGTGGCTGGGATATAAATTATTTTGTAGATGATATTCGATCTGAGTATATCTCAAGGAATAATAATTTAATGGACTTCGAAAATGAAATAATTTTCTCCCTGATTAACCTTGTTTGTAACTCCACCCCTATCGAAAGAATTGAACCTGAGCTTGAAATTATATATCAGGATACCCGTCGTTCTGAAATAATGGATATATTTACTCACGAACAATATTTCTGGCCCTTTTATTCTAATTATATCCCTGATCATTTTCAGAGGCTTGACCGGGCATTAAACTGGCTCACAAACCATGGGTATAAACCCGTTTTCTTTCATGAAGGGTTCCTTGGTGCACCCTGTTGAACTTAGGTAAAATACCTAATACATAGACCGGAAATATATATTATAGTTCATTTAATTTATATTTAAATATACGCTTAGAAATAAGCTCAATTAAAAATTGATCAAAATTTTATCCTAATGAAAATTACAGCTATTATTCTAATATTAATTACAGCTTTTCCGGCAGATAAAATAATTTTAGAGAAAACACCGGTTTATGCTGGTAAATTCGATAAGACTGACAAATTGAAAAAAACAGATTATATAAAACAGTCTGATATTAAAATTTTTAATAGCAAAAATTTATTTAATAATTCAATTGCTGACAGTCTGAATTATCTGATTAATCCTGATCTGAAGTTTGAAAATGGTGAGGTTCCGGGATGGCATTTGGTAAAAACGAATGATAGCAGGGCTGAACTTTGTGCCAGTAATGAGGACATAGGAGTAACAATAGTTAAAAACATGTATTATGACAAATTTTTTCAGAAAGTCAATCTCCCAAAAGGACATTATATACTCAGGGCACTGGTAAAGGCAAATATCTTTCAAATGTATGCATATTCAAGTGTAAACAGTATTAGCAATTATTACCAATTCAGGATCCCTGTGCCAATTTCAAATGAATTTACATGGATAGAACTCCCTTTTTATGTTACTGCTCCGGAAGGACATGACATTCCGGG
>CAZLXM010000067.1:16826-18330 GCA_964563105.1 uncultured Bacteroidaceae bacterium | reverse complement strand
TACAGTAACCTTGCAGGGGGGACCGGAACTGCCGGCAGATATGCAATAGACCTATACATAAAAAAAGCGGAACTTATAAGACTCGGTGATACTTCCCTTCCGCATGCCTGGGAGAAGAATATTCCCGGACATCTGCTCCATGGATTGGAGACACTTAATAATTGTTCAAATTGGGAACAGCCTGGTAAAGTAATATTTAAAGATAGTTTTTTAGGAACTGAAGTCTGGCTAATGACTCAGGGAGGACAGACAGATATGTCATACGTGGGATTCCCGGATTTCAGTAATGATGGGAAATATCTTCAGGCAGGGCACCGAAGGCCCGGATATGTAATAAGAACAGACGGCTCTTACCGTCATCATCCATTGGCTTATGATCAGAGCGAAAAATGGAATAATAAAATAGTATGGATGTTTCCGTGGGAAGAGAAACGGATTCCTGAAGGCACTGATAAATCAGACTGGATAGTGAGCTCCCGGGATACCGGTGTTATAAAGATGATCAACCTTGTTACAGGCAAATCTCATCATATTACAATGCCTGCACGACAAGGATGGCATATTATTCATTATCCTTCTGCAACAACTCATGCAATAAGGGGACCGGCCATAGGAAGAATTAGTTATGAAACCCTTGTATGGCAATCTGATGACAGAAAAAGTATTGCCCTTTCAGACATGGAAGGAGAAAACTTCAGGATTTTTAATATCAAAAGTATTTCAACCAGGCCTGAAAACGATGTGGTACATCCATCCGGTCCAAAAGACAGTCCGATTATTCCCCTGATTGGAGGAAAAGGAGGTGATAACTGGAGAAATGCCCTTGATAAAAATGGTAACAGATACTTTGTATTTGAAATTAACAGGGATAATCCTTCTGATCACCCTTACAATCCATACCAATTATGGGCAATTTCTCTCAATGATAAGGATAAAAGAGGATTATTAAGAATAGTACCATATCCCGGGGTAAACAAAAATTATAACGATACCCGTGAATATACTCTTAAATGGTGGGAGTTTGCTGCCGGATTTCCTCAAGCCGGAGATAACGGGATCTTTATGCTGGAAGACAATACTCTTATCCACATGAGTTCATTAGGTATGCATAGCGGATTTCTTACAACTATCAACACTCTATGCCCCTATAAAAATGAAGTTACTTTTATTGCCAATTATCCAAAAAATACCTGGTCAGCCGACAGGGTTTCATGGCCTCATGAATTCCGTCATGACAGAGATTTTGCTGTTCTGGAGGCTATTACAGATGCAGCTCCGTATGGGCCGGTAGTAATGATCGATTTAAAACACAAAACTGCCTGGACACTTGTTCTTACAAATTATCATGATTATTTTCTCCGCTACTGGCAACGTCCGCAATATCGGGACCGGCCGGGTTATATCGAATATAATAAACCAATGTTCAGGCACGCTCCTACCCCAAGCCCTGATTTCACCAAAGTTACTTACTGTTCTTCCATGTTAACCGGAGATGACCCTGAAA
>CAZLXM010000067.1:0-16816 GCA_964563105.1 uncultured Bacteroidaceae bacterium | reverse complement strand
GGGAGATGCCTATATAGCAGTAGCAAGATATCCTCAGGCCCCTGATAATGTAAAACTGAAAAATAATGCCCTGGAATGGGAGCCTCCTTTTTACTCCAAAGAAATAAAAGGATATAATATTTACTTCTCAGAACAAAGTGGAAATGGGAACTATCAAAAACTTAATATTGAACCGGTAGAAGGAACCAGTTTTAATTTAAAACTGAATAAGGCCGGAAAAAACGGATTTTATACTGTAACATCAGTAGAATATTCAGGCCTTGAAAGCAGAAATTTTTCCAATGAGGTAAGTGTCGGAAATAATAAAATTTTCAGGCTCTTTTACCAGGCAGAAGAAGGAGAGTTGAGCTCTCCTATGGTACCATTCTTTGAGCCTGCAGGGGCAGCTAATTCTTATGCTGTAGCAGTTACTGATCCTGAATTAATATATAAACAAAAGCTATCGGAAGGCCTTAAAGGCATCTTAAAGGTTGAAGCAAACATTCCCAAAAACGGAAAATGGAAAATTTGGGCCAGGGTACGAACTATGACTAAGCTGGAACGTTCAACCTATACAAGCGGCTGGCCCGCTTCCGGAGAACCTTTAACAGGCAGTTTTGATGTTAGTATAAATGGAAAGTTAGCAGGACGGATTAATATCGGAGGATTCTCCTGGAAATGGGTAGAACTTGACTGTGGCCAACTTAAGTTATCCAGAGGAGAGAAAATTCTGGAATTTGCCACCAGTACACCTGGCATAGCAATTGACAACATTCTGCTAAGCAACGATTTAGCATTTTATCCTGTGAATCCTGATAATACTCCTGTTAATAAGCCATCCGTCCCTTTAAACCTGAAAGCAGAAAAAATTGAAACATCCACATCTCCCATACCCTTTGATTGGCGGGGTTACACGATAAAAGCCCCATATGTGAAAATAAAATGGGAACCTTCGGGTGCGCCACAGGGGATTCGTTACTATAGTATATACAGAAGCAATATAAATAACTTTTCCCCTTCCCCTGCTACTCTCGTTGGTACTACATCTGAAGCTGTTTTCATTGATACAGGTATAAAAAATGGTGAAGAATATTTTTACCGGGTGATAGCAGTTGATAACTGGGATAATCATTCAGAAGCTTCGGAAGTGCTGCTAATTAAAAATATTTAATTATTTCATTATTTTATTAAGGTATATATTTTAAAATGGAGGAGGAAATAGTAATTGTCCTAAATCCGGGTTCTACCTCAACTAAACTGGCTATCTACAATCAGAAAGGAGAGATTCGTTCTGAAGTGATATGTCATCCTCAGGCAGAACTGGATTCTTTTAAACGAATTGCCGCTCAGGCTCAATATCGATATGAAAAATTATTACCAGTACTACAAAATTTTCTTACATGCAGCTCTTTTAAGGTTGTGGGGATTGTAGCCCGTGGAGGAATTATGAAACCCTTAAGCGGAGGAACATACCGTATCAATGACGCTTTTTTAAAAGATGCAGAATCTGGTATTTATGGAGAACATGCCTCAAATCTGGGTTGTTTACTTGCAAATAAGCTGGTCCCTTTATATGGTTTAAAAGATTGTTATACTGTTGATCCGGTATCAAGCAGCAATATGTGGAAAAAAGCAGAAATCTCAGGTGTGCCGGGTATTGTAAGGGTGGGCAGAGGACATCCTTTGAACATGAAAATGACAGCCAGAAAAATTTCTGAATTACAGGGAATACCTTTCGAAGAATCAAGTTACGTTGTAGCCCATCTTGGAGGCGGAATATCAATAGGCCTCATCCAGGGCGGTAAAATTGCAGATATCAATGATGCTTTGCTGGGTATGGGGCCCTTTTCTCCCAACCGTGCAGGGGCCTTACCTATACGCGGAATAATGAAAAAATGTTATTCAATGACTGAGGCTGAGGTAACAGAATTATTTTCAAAAAATAGCGGACTTAAAGCTTATTTAGGCAGTGAAGATTTACGTGAAGTGCTAAAAAAAGTAAACGAAGGAGATGAATATGCCCTTTTAATATATGAAGCATTTGTTTACCAGATAGCCAAAGAAATTGGAGCATATTTTGCAGCTTCCCGGGGATTGGCCAACGCTATTATTATTACCGGTGGTATAGCATTTTGCAATAAATTGGTTGATGATCTGAAAAACTATGTAGGCAAACTTACTGAGTTCCATGTTTATCCAGGGGAAAATGAAATGCAGGCATTGGCTGAGGGCTTTTTCAGAGTTTTAAGAGGAGAAGAGGAAGCAAAAGAGTATGATTAATTTTCAATTAATCACAATTATATTTTAAAGACTCAATTATTGGAGCAGTACCTGCAACTATTTCAAAATTTCTGCTAATAATATTTTCATCTATTTTATAATGAATATCTTCACCGTTTATTTGCTTTAGTTTAACACCTGTTTCAGATAAAATTACGGTAAATACAGAAATATCCCAAACCCTGGTATTTAAATTAATGAGACCTCCTATTTTACCTTCAGCAATGTAAATAAAATCTATCAGTGAATTTGTTGATCTCAGATTTCTTGATCCGGTAATAACATTTTTAAATAACTTAATATTCATTTCAAGGGCTTCTGTATTTTCGGGATAATCAACACAAAAAGCAATTAATGAATCTTTTAATTTTTTTTCTTTAACTAAGGGAAGAGCTTCTTCGTTTTTAAAGGCCCCTTTCCCCTGTTCCGCAAAATATAAAGCATCCTGAACAGGGAGATAAGCGCCCCCCATAATTGGAATATCTTTTTTAAAAATAGAAATTAGTACTCCAAACCAGGGTAATCCTGATGCGAAATTTGATGTTCCGTCCAATGGATCAATGACCCAGGTATATTCTGATTTATTATCAATAAATCCGCTTTCCTCAGAAATAATATTATGCATAGGAAACTTTTCCCTGACAATTTTCATAATCATTCTGTCACTTTCCGTATCTGCTTCAGTTACTATACTGCTCTGTGACTCTTTCACGGCAGTTTTAATTGGCTTATCATAATATTTCAGTAATAATTCACCTGAAATTTTTAATGCAGACACTAAAGTAGCTTTCATTTCTTATTTATTTTTTTGCACTTAGCTGAAATACCTTTCCCGACTTATTTTTAAGCACTCCATTTTCCAGGATCAATTCAATTATACCCAGATACATGGGATGTGAATCGTCAACATAATGAGGACAACCACCAGCTTGGGCAATTAATACATTATTTATCATAACGGCTTCTTTAAGCAGGGTGTGCGAATGTCCTCCCACAATAAGGTCAAATACAGGAAATCGAACAGCAAGTGCACTGTCATTTTTAAATCCTATATGTGTGAGGGCCATAAATATATCTGAAGAGTTTTTTAGTGAACTGTATTTGTTAACAGTTTCAGGCACATTAGCATTCCCGCTCAATCCAAGAACTGCAAGCTTCCGTCCTGTGGAGGTTTCAAAGATCACAAAATCATCAATCGACGGGAGGCCTTTTATTGGTTTTGCGACATTCGCGGCAAGAAGAGGGAAATGAGCAGTTTCAAGTGCCTGCTCTGTATAAGGTTCAATAATTGCCAGTTCATGGTTTCCCAGGGTCATTACATCATAATTTAACTCATTCATGGAACTTATCATCTCCTTACCCCTTTTACCGTACCATCGGGGGTCTTCCATCAGATTTCCATTTACTGTCCATCTGGCAGGATGACGTACTAAAATATCTCCCGCATCCATCAGAAAAACGTCATTATATTTATGTCTTATTTCTTTAATCATTTCTGCTTTCTCTTCCTGAAGATTGATATCAAAATGCCGGTCATTTGTATGGAGTATAATAATCTTTTCAATTATTGGATAAGAAATTTTTATTTGGGCATTAACTTCATCTTCAGGAACAAAAATTCTGCCTGTTCCCGATTCTCCCTGTACCTCAATAATATAGGATTTATTTTTTAATACTTTACATTTAAAAGCCCCATTTGATTTAGTAGAAGAAATTGCTAAAGGATCTCCGGAAAATTCTGAGGCATTATTATATACCAATACTTTAAAATCCTTAAGCGGCTTACCTTCTTTAGAAATCACGTTTCCTGAAATCCTTGTATATTCTCCTGAAAATGATTCAGATACGCTTTTTCCTGAAAAACTCAGAATTATAATTAAAATAAAGAAGGGTAATAAAAAGTATTTATAATAACTATGCTTATTATTTAATAATCTCATAAAATATTTAATTTAATTAATTTATTTATACTCAGTATATCTTAGGGAAATTTCTTTTTTACCTATCATTTGCCTTAAATTTTTCAAGTAAATTTAAAAGATGTTCTATTTTTTCAGGATTTTCTTTACTTTTATCCTTTGTCTCACGGAAATCATTTTCTATATCATACAATTCTATATTATTATTTTTTCGATTTACAATTATTTTCCACTGATCATCCAGAACTGCATATGCCTGTGAAGTTTTCCAGTAAATTGGCCGCTTTTCTGCTAATGATTTTTCTCCTGTTAATAAAGGCCAGATATTATGCCCGTCAAGATTTGATCTAAGATTTTCCTGACAGCCCGTAATATAACATAAAGTTGGTAACCAGTCGCTTATATGAACCGGAAAATTCACTTCACCAACTTTTAGTTTTTCCGGCCAGTTTATAAAAGCCGGGACCCGGACACCTCCTTCTAACAGATCGGTCTTCCAACCTCGCAAAGGATAATTGTTACCCAATACAGTATGAGGCATATCAGCATACTTGCCCTTATAATCAGTTTCACTGTGCCAGCTCATCTGTCCGCCGTTATCACTAATAAACAGGATTATTGTGTTTTTTCGCTTCCCTGTCCTTTCCAATGCATCAATAATTTTTCCGATCCCGTCATCCATGTGGGTTACACTGGCTGCAAAAAGTTTACGTAATGGATGCATAAATACGTCATCATAAATAGCTTTCCATTTTTCAGGCTCATCAAGCGGATAATGCGGGACGGAATAAGCAACATAGAGAAAAAATGGGGCTTTTTGGTCTTTTTCAATGATCCTTATTGCTTCTTTCGTTATAAGATCAGTAGCATGTATCCCGCTTTCATCTAAATACTCATCATTACGATGCCATGATCTGCGATCTGTTAATTTAGTTTCCATCTTATATTCATGGGTATAAGGATCAATCTGACCATCGAAATATCCGTAAGAAGACTGAAAACCATATTTCAAAGGGGTATATGGAGGTGAACCCAAATGCCATTTGCCTGCGATAGCAGTATAATATCCATTTTCACCTAAAAGTGAAGCCATTGTGGGATCGCCCAAATCAATTACCTCTCCATAATCGGGACCTAAAATACCATATCTGCTCGGATAAAGTCCTGTCATTAATGCTACACGACTGGGAGTACTGGTTGGCATTGCATAATGCTGTGTAAACCTTATGCCGGTTCTGGCCAAATTATCAAGATTGGGTGTCCTGATGTCTGAACCATGGTATCCAATGTCAGCCCAGCCAAGATCATCCGGGACGATAATCAGAATATTGGGTTTAGAGGATGTAGTAGTTTCTTCAGGACTTTTTTCTTTACAACTTAAAGAAAATGACATAAGCCCGACAAGTGACAAATTAAATAATTGTGAATTGTTAAATTTCATGGTATAGTTTGTTATAATACCTAACGAAAGTATAAAAAAAAATAATTTTAAAAATAATAATTTTCAAAATGCCAAAGTAACAATTCCAATTTTGTATTATAAATCTGGTTTTCTAATTTCTATTTTTTCGCCATTCTTAATGGTATTCAATAAATCAGTATCAAAATTTTCCAGTTTCCCTATAACCATAACTTTATCAGCAGCACGAGGTTCATCACCAATACTGGCCGGAGTCCTGCCAAAAAAAATACATAAACAATTTCCGGGAGGCCAATAGGCAATATCTCCAATTTCTAACACATCTTGTCCGTTTTCGATTTTTGAATAAAGAGGAATGGAAAAATATATCTCAGCACCCCATCTGTTAATTATAGATTTAACCGGAAGTATGCCGCATAATTTTTCGGAAATATCTGAATTATTAAGTTTTGCTTTAAATTTATATTTTTCAGTAATAATCTCAATTACACAATTCATAGCTGGATAATGTTCTATGTCTTACAACTTTGGGGGATATCAACTTAATAAATAAAAACATTGATTTATTGTACTGTTTCCGGAATTTATAAATTTTTTTCAAACCAGTAATAAGTTAATTCTTCTGAAAAAGGAGTAACATCATGTCCCTGACCATGGTTGAATAATTCAATATTTTGACGTTTTTTACCATAAAGATCATATACAGGATAAACAGCATTAATGTAAGGTCTGCTTTTTTCTCCATCAGCACTGTCACCACCAATTAGCAGGAATGGTTTTGGTGCAACAAGTGCCAATATTTCATGATGCTGATGACCAAAACCATGAATTTCTTTACCTAAATACCAGATATCATCCCAATTTGAAAACTTTATTCCAATACCTCCTTCATTACTGACAGCAGCTTTTACCCGATCATCAAAGGCAATTAAATAAAAAGTTTCCTTTGCACCAAGTGAATGTCCGGTAGCACCAATCCTGTTATGATCAACCTCCGCCAGGCTTTCCAGTACATCTACAGCTCTTTGTGCATCAAACAACATTTTAGCCATTCCTTTCGATTTTGGATGCCTCAAATTAAATATCTCAACTTGTTGATTATATGTTCTTTTCTCTTCTCCATGCCATAAAAAACACATCGGACAAAAGACAACAAAGCCCTTTTTTGCCAACTTATAACCGAATGAGACAAATCTTCCCTCTTCAACTCCTGCAATACCAAGCATCCTATTATCTCCCGTGGAATGCAATGCAACTATACCTGGCAGTGCCCTGTCAATTACAGCAGGTTTTAGAAGATATCCCTGTACAAATATTCCTGGCTCTGACTCATATTGCACCAGTTGCCGGATTAAACCATCAGGCCGATCTTCATTTAATACTTTAAGAACAGGCGGATCAGGGTTTGGTTCTATAGCACCCATATAATCCAGCCATCGTCTCTTTATCACTTCTCTTTGTTTTTTCCATTCTGCTAATGTTACTATAGGTTTACCATTAATATCAACTAATAATTGGGGAAGGTCAGGTAAATCCTGATTTATTCCGGCAAAAGAACTTTCAGTATGGAAAAAAGGGAAAACAAAAC
Organism: uncultured Bacteroidaceae bacterium; assembly: GCA_964563105.1. Taxonomy (GTDB): domain Bacteria; phylum Bacteroidota; class Bacteroidia; order Bacteroidales; genus CAYVTV01. The sequence continues at coordinate 9,630 of CAZLXM010000067.1, read as the reverse complement.
CAAACGAAAATGCCGTAATTCCATTAAATGATTTTTTTATAAATTCTCGACGGGAGTTAATCATATAGTTTAATTTTAAAAGTATAGTGAATAAGAACTTAACAATCGTAATATTTAGTTGATAAAATATGGAACTGCTTATACCAGACCCAAAAATATATGAAATGATTTTTATGCCCAAAATTTAATTGGGAATTTTAAGAAATTATTCTTCGTTAAGTTGAATGAATAATTTTAATTAAAATTCATTATGATTATCAGGAATTATTTAAACATTTAGAAATTCCATTGTTTGTTCAGACAGGAACAACAATTATAAACAGGATTTACTGTAAGATAATAAGCAGAAAGCAGGCTGTTTATCGTTAACAACAGTTTAAGGCGCATTCCCGTTTTTAATTCAAACAATTTTTAGAATTAATTTTCCTTAAAAAATAATATTAATATAAATTGAATAACTTAAGTTTCAGCTTATTATATTAATACTTATTGTTTTCTATCCGGAATTTAATATTGATTTTTGACAAAACCCCTTGATTTTTAACACATCCTAAATATTTACAATCATTTTAACAAAACACTTTAAAAATTTTTATAACTTGCTTAATAATGATGAGCCAAATAAAAAAGATATATTTTTATTTTTGATTATTTTCTGTATTCTCATTTCTATAATGAAATACCAATGGTTCCATCTAAATCACTGGAATATTATTAAGAGGGAAAACAAAAATATAATATTATTTAGAATAATATAACTAATTTATTTTCAGATGAATTATGATTTCGCTATTGTAATTCCAATGGCTAACGAATCAAAAGAATTTAATTTATTCACCTCTGCTTTGATTAAAGTATTAGATAAACTTGAATGTGGTATTGTTTATTTTATTGTCGATAAGGTATCACTCGACGAAACTCTGGAATTATGTGAAAATTTATCAAAAATTGATAACAGATTCAGAACTATATGGGCACCTGAGAATAAAAATGTAGTTGATGCTTATCTTCGGGGATATAAGGAAGCTTTAAAAAATAAACATGAATTCATTATTGAAATGGATGCCGGGCTTTCACATGATCCAAGAGCTATTCCCATGTTTTTAAGGGTTTTAAATGAGGGTAACGAATGTGCTTTCGGAAGCCGGTTTATAAATGGAGGTTCAATTTTTGATTCTTCATGGAAGCGTATTTTCTTATCCAAAGCCGGAACGATACTTTCAAATTTATTGCTGGGAACAAAAATGCGTGATATGACTTCCGGATTTCAGGGTTTTCATGCATGTATCGTAGAAAAATTCACTTCTTTTGAATTATTATCAAAAGCACATTTTTATCAAACTGAGCTGCGCTATTTACTACGTAAAACGCGTTTTATGGAAATTCCAATTCATTATAGGGCACCCTCACCAAGAGTTTCTAAAAGAGCAATTAAAAATTCATTAAATGTTTTATTCCACTATTTCTTTCTTAGATTGAAATTAAAACCAGTTTTGATAAATTAAATTGATTCAGTTAACGCAATAAATAAAAAAACATAAATGAGTCCGCTCCATAAACATATTTTTTGTACATTCATCAGAAAATATTTGAGTTATATTGTTGTTAATCACATCGTTCTGATGGAACCTCCAAATATTTTCATTTTCTTGTTGTGAACGATAGGACATGGAGGTTTCATCAGAAAATATTTGAGTTATTTTGTTGTTAATCACGTCGTTCTGATGGAACCCCCAAATATTTTCATTTTCTTGTTGTGAACGATAGTACATGGGGGTTGCATCAGAAAATAATTGTGTTATGTTATTGTTAATTACGTCGTTCTGATGGAACCTCCAAATATTTTCATTCTCTTGGTGTGAACGATAGTAAATGGAGGTTTCATATGAATAATACTGAGTTAAAATGCCTTCTATTAACTAAATATCCAGTGTTAATTAAAATAAATCATAGATAAAAAACTTTTTAAAGTAGGCTCATAAGTATAGTTTTCAGTCAAACGATAAAGAAGTTCATAATAAAATGAAAAACACTTACTTAATAATAACCTCCATTGCCGGCCAGGATCATCCGGTTCTTAAACGATTTTCTTTTGAATCACTTCAACATGGTGTTCACTTTATTGTAATTGGTGACACAAAAAGTCCAAAAGAATTTCAAATTGACGGATGCGATTTTTATTCAATAGAAAGGCAGCAAAACCTGAGTTTCAGATTGGCAAAAGTTCTGCCATATAAACATTATTCACGTAAAAATCTGGGATATTTATTAGCAATATCAAAAGGAGCAGAGATTATTATTGAGACAGATGATGACAACATCCCTAAAAAGGAATTTTGGAATGTCAGAAAAAAAATGATAACAGCACATTTATTAAAAAACAAAGGATGGGTAAATATTTATAAATATTTTACTGAAGTGAATATATGGACTAGAGGTTTTTCTCTTGAACACATCCACGATAAATCACCGGAATTAGAAGATCCGGTTTTTGTCAATTCTCCTATTCAACAGGGATTGGCTGATGAAAACCCTGATGTTGATGCAATTTACAGGCTAACTTCAAACTTGCCTGTTAATTTCAGTAAAAGAAGAAATGTGGCTTTGGGCACGGATTCAATTTGTCCTTTTAACAGCCAGAATACCACATGGTTTAAGGAGGCATTTCCCCTTCTCTATTTACCTTCTTTATGCAGTTTCAGAATGACAGATATCTGGCGTTCTTTTATTGCCCAGCAAATTTCATGGATTAATAATTGGGCTGTTTTGTTCCATTCAAGTACCGTCAAACAAGAAAGAAATGATCATAATATATTCAGTGATTTTAAAGACGAGTTAAGCGGGTATCTGAATAATTCAGAGATACTTCTAAATTTAAGTAAATTAACACTAAAACCCGGCACTGGAAATATCAATGATAATTTGATAAAATGTTATAAAGAATTGGTTAAAATGAAACTAATTGATCAGGAAGAAATGAATATTCTTAATGCATGGATAAAAGATATTGAGCAAATTTTATAATCTTTTTATTTGGAAGGTTCAAATATTAAATATAATATTATTCACATTTTAATCTTAATCAGAGCCTTTTCATTTATACAAATTAAAGTTTCAATTGAACTAATGTGGTTCAGATTTAATAATTAATAAAAATTTTTAGTTTAAACTTATTAATATTAAATAACTTGAAGAAACTCATTCCATTTATTATTACTTTTCTGTTTGCCATAATCTTAATATTTATTAATAAACCAAATAATCTGGGTGCAACATTTGATTCCGCATATTATTTAGAAGCTGCCAGAAATTTTTCAGAAGGAAATGGATTAACTGACAATCATGGACAACTGGTTAATCTTTGGCCTCCGGGCTATCCTTTATTACTCGGCACAATTTCACGTCTTTTCGGGGTTGATGTTTTGGAAGTTGGAATATTCCTTAATTCATTTTTACTCCTGATATTTATTTTTCCCTTTATTTTTATTTTAAGGGAATTTAACCTTAGTTATAGTATAATAATCAGCTCAACAATAATTCTTTTATTTTCATTAACGTGTACAATATTCTCAATGTTTTGGAGCGAAAGTCTTTTTTTGGGATTACTAACTTCCTCTTTGTTGTTCATTATCAAATGGAGCAAAACAAATAAGCCGGTATATTTATTACTGGCAGGAATCTTCATCGGCTTAAGTTTTATTACCAGATATGCAGCCCTGGGTTTTATTGCAGGATTTTCTTTCTTTTTATTATTTTTTCAAAATAAAATTTTACATAAACTTAAAAATATCTTAATTTTTCTTTTTCCATTTATATTAACACTGTTTATCTGGTCATTATATACTCATTCATATAAACAGCCCGCTATGGACCGGGAAATTTCTTTACATCTAATCAATACGCAAAAAATAAAAACCGGAGTTTCTGTGATTTTTGGGTGGTTTATTTCTAATATTTTCAATATATATATTAGGTTTTTTATTTTGATTTTAATAATATTTCCAATTATTTTTCTGTTCAGATTAAAAGATTTCCGATCACATTTTTGGGAACATTGCCAAAAATATAAATTATATATATTTCTTTTTTTAACTCTTGTTCTCTCATATCTGGCTTTTGTTATTTTTTCTATTTCATTCCTTGATCGCTCCATTCCTTTAGATAATAGAATACTTTCTCCAATATTTCCAATTTTTTTAATTTTAATTATGATCTTCTTAAATATTCTTATTGCCAATCATTTATCGAAAATAATACCATATATAATAATTTTACTATTGTTGATCAATATCCCTTTAACTTCATTCCCTGTCTGGAATACTCATTTTCATGAAGGAACCGGTCATTCTTCCGTAAAATTTAAATATTCAGAAACATTAAATTATACTTTAATAAATTCACCAAGAAACATATTCTCAAATGCCCCAGATTTATTAAGTTTTTATAAAGTCCCAGTTTCTTTGAATTATGTTCCGGAAAAGTTTTCGTATATGACAGGTAAAGCCAATAATTTATTCTTAAAGGAAGTATTTGAAATGAAAAATGCAGTTAAAAATAATAATGCTCATATAATAATCTTTAGTAAGATCAATCGAGGGTTCCTAATGTCTGAAGGAGAAATCCTGAAAGAATTTCAGGATTTCAGAATAACTCATTTTAAAGATGGCTTTTTAATCCATAATTAAGTGATGCTAAATAAGTACCAACAAATTATATTATATTTTTTAAAAAGAATTTACTTCTCTTATATTTTACTATTCATCATTTTTTACTGTTCTCAATAACGACATCTTCAACTGCCATTAAAAGAAAATGTTTTTAAATAACATGAATTTGAACTTAATAGTCGTTATGTTTAGTTGATAAAATGGAATTTAGCAACGAAAAATTCAAAAATACGGAAAATCATATGTCTACCGAGCGTTTAATTGGGAATTGTAACAAACCATTCTTCGTTAATTTGATTGAAAATCCTTAATTTTAATTCATTCTCAGTATCAGAAATAATTTCTGCATTAACCGGGCGCATGAATTGTTCTGAAGGAAATAATATCCATATAAATTTATTATCCAATTTAATATCAGTGGAATATATCGCTGTTACACTGGGTTCAAACTTATTGTATTCCTCACTATACAAACCCTGAATCCAAGGGTCCTCCTGCCCTTTTACAAGATTTACATTCCAATTTGTATATCCCGCCGGGATAATTTGCAGATTCCCTCTTTCGTTTTTGGTATAAACTTTTTGTCCTTCTGCAAAAACATGGCAGCGCGGATGCCAATGCCATAGAGCTTCAATTTTTCGTGGCCGGTCAGTAATAATTTGATCTGCCCACAAGTAAACTATAATGTCCTTTCACTCTTTCATAAAAAGTCTCTTCCCAAATATTTCGATAAAATTCGCTTTTATAAATAACAGCAGCCTCTCTGATCAATAAGCCCAGTGAATTTTCCGTTCGTTCCCAGCCATGAATTTGCCTGTAGGGCCAATCCTTCTCCCGTCCTATATATGAATTGAGAAAATCGAGGGCCTTTTTTATAGATGCACCATTGGGACTAACATAATCAAAAATATTCACCCCTGCTAAAAGACCTATTTTCCCTGCATCGAAAAAGTTTTGCAAATTAGCTACAGAATAGCCAAAACTTAAAGTTCGTGCCAGCTCATACGGCTGACTACCGTCAGGCTCTATCATTGAATCAATACGCCTTTTTGGAAGCTCAGTTATTTTATTTTTTATATATTCTTCATTTCCTAAAAAATAAGCAATACCACATGTCTGAACATCATAAGCAACCGAATGATTATTTATATAATTATCCGCTTCCTTTCCAAATTCACTTTCAGTTAACCACTGAAAATATTTCGTAAACCATTCCCTTATCTCACTAATTTCTTCTTTTTTTAAAATTGATGAAGTTTCAAACAAGGCTATTGCATCCACTAATACAGCGAAGGATCGTCCGTCAATTATTCCTATAAAACGTCCTTCAGTTATACCGGGAATAGCCTGAGCAAAATTGAGATGCGGGTTCATTAATGTTTCAGGCTCCAGAAACCAAACACGAAGTAAGTCTGCTGCTTTCTCCGCATAAGAAATATTATCAGTAAAAAACCAGGCCAGGGTTAATAAACGAACAGCATTTATCATTTTATTCAATTGCTGACTGTCTAATTTATCTCTTTCGGGATTCACGACTCCGTCACGCCTTATATAAGGCAGACCATCCGGCTTGTCGGGATCAGGCCACCAGTAAGGCCCCATACTCATATAATCGTGTATTGTTCCTCCGGGAGGGACTAAATTTTTAAAAGTAACGGAATATACACCCTCCTTTAAAACTTCCTCCGCATCAATCAGCAACTTATCAAATGCCGGGCGAAATTCAGTATTTCCCGTTTGAAGCTCCTTTTTAACCTGCCTCATCCAGGAATAATCCCAGCCTCCAAGCCTTACTTTTGCATTATTTGTTTTCTGGATATCACATCCGAAAAAAAATATTAATAAAGCTAAAATATAAATTAAAAAATGGCGGTTCATTGTTCTATTTATTTTTAGAAAATATAATTTTTAAAATTAATTAAAAATTGCTGCATTATTCCTGCCATGCTTTAAGTTTCTTATATCTTAAAAGGGCTTCCGTAAAATAATAATCTGTATATGTTAATGGCACATCTACCTCGCTATTACCAGGCAGGTGTCCGACACTGTTTTTTAGAATAAAAAATCCGTTTGTGCCGGGTTTTGCCAGATATTCTGCAGAAGCCAGTGTCTTAAGCTGCTTCTCTGCAAATGAAAGAAACTTTTTATTCATATCCCCTTCAGTAAAAGTGCTTAGTTCTATAAGTGCAGATGCCATTATAGCACCGGCTGATGCATCCCTCGACGTTTCGGGTATTTCGGGGGCCAGATAATCCCAGTAAGGTATTCCATCCGACGGCATATTTTTATGATCAATCATCAGATTAGCTATAGCTATGGATTTATCAAGATATCTTTGTAATCCTGTTTCACGGTACATCATAACAAAACCATATAAACCCCAGGCATTACCCCTTGCCCAAATGGATTCATCAAATGCACCCTGGTGAGTTTGTTTAATATGTGGTAAACCGCTAACAGTATCATAGGAAACTACATGATAGCTGCTATTATCTGGTCTGAAATGATGTTCAAGAGTTTTATCCGCATGAGATACTGCAACTTTATAAAAAATGGAATCACTTGTATTATGAAAATTCCACATCAACAGTTCCAGATTCATCATATTGTCAATAATCACGGCATATTGCCATTTTTGGGGATTACTATCCCATGAACGTATTAAACCCAGGGCAGGATTATACCTGAGCAGGGCAGTCCTTCCTGCCACTTTCATAACTTCACTGTAATCTTCCCTGCCGGTTAATCTGTACCCGTTACCAAAACTGCAATTAATCTGAAATCCTATATCATGGTTCCGGTTATGATATTTCTGTCCCTCTACCCTCGCAGTATATTTTTCAGCCCATTCACGAATACTGTAATCACCGGTATATTCATATACATACCATAAAAGGCCGGGGAAAAAACCACTGCACCACCAATCAGAATCTGATGTAATAATTTCATCTTTTTCTTTGTTATATGACCTGGGTAAACGACCTTCCTTATCGTTAAGGTACATTGCCATGCCTATTGCCTGACTTTTGATAATATCAAAACTATCATTGACAAGCTTATGCATCTGATCTTCCTTTTTACATGAAAAAGTAATTACAGAAACAGCTAAAAAAATATAAATAACTTTCATAAAATGTATTATTTAGATTTATTGATTTAAAATAAGATATAAAATGCCCTTGTTATTTGCCGCACTGACTTCTCAAAAAATTATTTTTTTTGCCCGGGCAGGATAAAGGCACTCTTTAAAAACAAGAATAAAAATATAGCTCAGGTATTGAATATCCTTATTTTGATTATTTCAATAAAACTGTAACACTCCTGCCGGCATAAACACCCTGTGGGAGATTAATAGCAATATGGCTCATCCCGGTTTTTTCATTCCAATTCGCAAGAAAGTTCTCTCCAATTTTTTCATGCTTGCCAGATATTAAAAAATGAAATCTGCCGAGCTCACGATTTGGGTCGGAGACTGTTATTTCTGTGACTCTTCCCTCTTCCGTTTTTAGTAGAACTATTCCAGGATTATCTGTAATTAGTTTAAATTTTCCGGAAATCCCGGTTTCTCCGGCTTTATAAAATATTGCCTGGCATATTCCAAGTTTATTATGATTGACTGCCTGAATTTCAGTAGTATTCGACAAAATAATAATATCACGGTGTAGAGGGGACTTTCCCAAATCTTCAATGTTTGTTCCGGGAACTACAATATACTGATAAGTATCATTTTGTGGCCTCTGACCATGATCAAGCCATAATTTAAAAACCGGAATACTTATATTTTCCCGGGATAAATATGATTGATGACTAATATCATACCAACTGCCGCTTTGCGGAAGATTTCGCAAATAAACAGGGAAATCCTGAAGAAGTATGTAAGCCACACCATTATGGTAAATCCAATCAACATTATCTAATTTATGTTCACCACCCGCTTGAACAATCTTTTTATTATTAGCCATAACAATAATCTCATCTTCAAGAAAACATTGATTTAGTGTGGTAACAACATTTAAGTTCGCGGGGGAAGTAATTCCTGCTCCCATGCAAACATATTCCTCATCGAAAAAAAACCAGGATTTTCGGGCTTTCAAAGGATCATGAGGGCTTTTAAAATCGAAAGCTACAGCACCATACATTCCGTCTGTTGCAGCACCTACAAAATCAGTCAATCCTTCTTTTTGTATTTCACCGGGAGGTGGCATTTCAGATTTTTGTAAAACTGTAGTCCCCGGAATTTTCTGCCAGTCATATACAGGTGCAATATCCCTGTATTCATATCCTGTTACAGATATATAATTTGTGCCATCTCCGCGATGATGATTTTTCAGGCCTTCACTACTGTAAGCCATTTCCATATTACGATTGCGGGTAGAAAACATGCGTACAGATGTATAATACCCCGGGCGTTGATGCACATAATGCTCAGTTTGCCAAAAAAATTTTGAAAATGAATTAATCAGGGTTGCTTCACCTTTTCTGATCTTTATAATTTCTTCCAGTTCATCTCTCCTGTAATCAGTGACAGTTGCTAATTTTTCGGGGATAGATATTCCATGGAGGCCGCCTGTCCCGGGTCTGGAAATATCCCGATTTATAACTCCGGGATCATAAAATTTCCCATAAACTAATTGTTTACATATTCCATCAAGATAATAGTCAATAAGCTGCTTAACTTTTTCATCAGAAAAGGCATATTTTGTTCTTGTGACATAAACAGCCCATTCTGAAAAGGAATTAGCATACCCAAGACCGTAGGATAATGTATTATTCACTCTGTCATCTCTGTGATGAAAACTGTAATCATGCTGCATGCCACGAAATCCGGTAGAAAATTTTATTTCTCCTTCAATAACTTTTATTACTTCACCAAATTTCTTTTGATCCTTTAAAAAAATCAGGTTTTTAGCAAGAATCCCGGCAATTAAAATACGATCGCCACCTGACCGAGCACCTGAAGCAT
>CAZLXM010000066.1:4830-22604 GCA_964563105.1 uncultured Bacteroidaceae bacterium | reverse complement strand
GGCAATGAGTGTCGGCTTACTCGCTGTCCGTTTGTTGTATCGCTTCTATGTCTGTGTTCACCTGTCAAAATGGTTTACTTTTTCTGTTTATGTCATTCGTTTTCTTGTTGTGCTGTCGTTCTCTACGCTTGCTGGTAACTAATAAATAAATACAATCCTCTATTACCTTTATCTCTCTAAAATATGAAATAAACATATATATTGTGTTTATTCCATATTTAGAAATCAACCATTTTTAATTTTCAAATAAAAATACAAAATCCAAAATTAAATGTCAAGAAAACAGACCTTTACATATCAACATACATAACTTTGTATTTTTCCAATTTAATCTCTTCCAATATTTTATTACGTCTATTAATAAAGGTTTTGATTCTATTATGGTGCTAACAGATATGAGTTAAATTAATAAAGAAAATGTAAATCGGATAAATACTTGTTTTGAATATACAAACTTTGGGAGATACTTATCTCTTTATTCCCCAATAATAATGGTTTTATAAAAAATATCTTGTTTAATTAGAAGGTCCGGGATAAATATTTTTAAAATGCGAATAAAGATGTTTTGTTAGCAATTACATCCCCATTCGCATAAATATGCTGTCACTAAAACACAATGATTTATAACTATTATAATTTCGGAAGTATTTTAGAAAATCCGGTTTTTTAAAAACTCTGTTTAAAAGAATAATTATTAAAACTCCCGGAAGAAAAATTTTGCCAAACTCAATCAATTATCAATCCTGATAAAATTCCCATTCAAATCAAATTCCAGCTCAATACCATTATCCAGCTCAACTTCCTGTTTATTTCTCTCTAATTCCCAGCTTATTATAAAATTATCCGGATAATTCGCGTCAACATATTGCTTTATCTTATCAGGAATAACGCTGTCAGGCAGTTTTGTATGACCATCAATTTCTGTTATTTCCTTCCTGCTGTTAAACTCAAGATTAAAGCCTCCCTGTAAATATATTTCATATTTCTTTTTATTCTTCTTTATCTCAACTTTCGATCTCACAATCTCATTATCAGGAAAATGTGTTGAAATCCAGTTTGTTATTTCAACAGGTAATTCGGAAGCCGGAATTATTCTTTCCTTTTCTTCACATCCGCCGGCTGAAACGGATATCAATATTAATATCGCCGTAAATAAAAATGATTTTAGTTTTTTCATAACAATATATTGAAAATTAATAATATCATATTTTAGAATTTAGGAATCTATTTTTAATAAATCAGAAATTCAATTTACTATTTCCTGCTGAAATTAATGACTTTTTTTAAAGCTAAACAGATTAAAAATAATAAAAGAGATGAGCTTATTTCTTTAAGATTTATCAATATCAAAATTTTCTGTTCTTACTTTTTAATATGTAGATATCGTAGAAATTCAGTATTATGAATTTCACTCTGTTTATTTCCCTGAATGTCAATGAACTATATTACATTATTTACGCTGACAAAGCTGAAAATATTATATATAAAATTTCATTAGCTCATATAATCCAACAACTTGATTCATTTATTTCCATAACTTTTATTTATTCAAATATCACTGACTATTCTGCCAGCTCATATTCTGCCACTGACTTTCCTGAATGTCTGAGAGTGAGTTTTTTACCATCAGGGCTCACTAAATAACTATCAATGGTTTCTAAGTGTCTGGCATACTCATCTTCTATTGTATCAGGACAATACATTTTTGTTGAAGCAAGTGTGTTAAATTTGATATTACCCTTACCCGAAATTTCATAGCTGGTAAAAATTATATTACAGCCAACTTTGGTTGAAAGCCTGTGATCCTCAGAAATAAAAATAATATAATGAGTATCTTTATTGCCTTTTACGGCTTTTTCCAAAAAACGTGTGAGCATCCATGTTTTGTCCTCTAAATTTTTATCAAATGACAAACTCGCATCAGCTCTGTCTATTTTATTTAAGATATAAAGGTCAGCTAAATTTCCTTTTATCCTTTTTCCTTTTCTGTCAAGCATTATTAATCTTCCTTCTCCTACAAGATATTTAGTGTCGTAATTATTCGATTTCAAAGTAATAATATTGCCATTTTTATCCCATTCAATATCACCCTTACCTGAAAATTCACTTTTCTCTTTATTCTTTAAATAAATTTCACTTTTTGAAAAGCTATTGTCATAATTCAGGGTAATGGTTGTTTCTATTCCTTCACAATCGGCACAAGGCAGGACTCCCTTATAACTTCCTGCCCAGTCAAGTGAATTCCGGCTGTTATGACCATCAATTACAGAATTTGATTTTTCCATACAATTACATCCGGAAAAGATAATGGCTATTAAACCTGCTAAAATTAAAATTTTCCCTTTCATTTTGATTTATATATTTAAACTTAATACTAATAAACATATTTTAAAATAAATGCTTCTTTGCTTTTATTACCACAAAACTCCCTTTACCATAACCTTTTAATGGAGCTTCTGTTTCGGCAGAATTAATTTCTGTGAGGGTTTGAACGATTTCCGAAACTTTAAATCCGTTGGCTTCAATCATTTCAATAACTTTGGGAACAGTATAAAAGGTAGCAATACTATAAAATTTGCTGTCGTCTTTTTGCTTTAACAATATTTGTCCTAATTTACTTTCCTTATCAATAAAGGCCACAATTATTGCCCCCTCAGGTTTTAAAATTCTGTATGCTTCACTAAAGGCTTTGTCCGGATATTTAATAAAACAGATTGAAGTAATAAAGGCTGCAAAATCAAAACTCTCATCGGGAAAGGGGAGATCTTCGGCATAAGCTTTGACAACATTTAAATTTCGCTTTCTGGCCAGGGACAGCATTTTTTCTGCCGGATCAATCCCATGGTCTATACCTAATTCAGAGGCAAAAATTCCGCTTCCAATTCCGATCTCAATTCCATTCTTTCCGGCAGGTAAAAGCTCCTTAATTGCCAGTAATTCCGATTGAAAGACAGTTTTATTCTCTTCAAACCATTTTTCATACTCATCTGTATATAATTCAAAAGGACCCTCAACCATCGTGTAATATTTTTTACTTAATTCTGTTAATTATTCCTTCATCATTTAGTTTATAATAATTTCAGTTCATTCTCATAACACATAAAGATAAGATCAGTTACAAATAGCCTCGCAATTATCTGATACATCTCCATACTCAACCTGTATTGTTGAATGAGCAATTCCAAATTGATGCTTTAATTCTTCACGGATGGATTTAATAAAGGCGGCATCTGTTTGACTTTTTACTGCTAAATGTACAGTAAGGGCTGCTTCAGTGGTGCTTAATGCCCAAATATGCAGGTCATGTACATTCACAACTTCAGGAATATTCTCCAGATAATCCCTTACATCCGTAATATTAATATTTTCAGGGACTGCATCAAGCGCAAGATTAACTGAATCAATCAATAAATGATAAGAACTGTATAGGATGATAGCAATTATCAAAAAAGAGATGATTGAATCAATCCAGGTAAATCCTGTAAATGCAACAATGATGCCAGTAATTACAACTCCAAGGGAAACCAGGGCATCTGCCACAAAATGAATAAATGCACTGCGGATATTCAAATCATGTGTTTTCCCTTTCATAAATAACCAGGCAGTAAAGCCATTTATAATGATACCTGTTGCTGCAACAGCTATGACGCTATCGACCTTTATTGCTACAGGATTTTGTATCCGTTTTATAGTTTCAGCACAAATATATGCAACCGCAACTAACAGTAGAATAGTGTTTAATAATGCCACTAAAATTGTAGATCTGCGAAAACCGTAAGTAAATTTTAATGTAGGCTTACGTTGTGACAGAATTACAGCAACCCATGAAAAAACTAAAGCCAGGACATCACTCAGATTATGTCCGGCATCTGCAACCAAAGCCATGGAATTACTTAAAAATCCAAATGTAACTTCAATGATAATGAATGCAAGATTGAGTATAATGCCTGTTTTGAAGGCAAAAGTAAGATTTGAAATTTCGACTTGAGCATGTGTATGCTTATGTTCCATGAGTTGTTTCTTTAAACTTTTATTTTATAGATATTTATTTAGTTCTGCCACTGTATTATTTAATTCCCTCTCAAATCCCAATAATTTGTAATAACTTTCATAATAAATGGAAAGCTCATATAAATATTCTGTTAAAGAAATCTCACCATTTTCCAGAGCTTTTAAAAGCAATGGACTGTTATCATATAAGCTGATACTTGAGCGCAATTCATCAATACTGCTCTGCAAACTTACAGCTTTGGTATGAAGAGTGCTTAATTCATTATAATATTGTAGTTTAACATCATTTTTCAGGCTTTCAACAGCAAATGTTTTTGCTTTGGCATATTTTACCATGTTTTTATTTTCAAAAACAGGGATTGAAATGCCAACAGTAAGCCCGCGATATAATTCCCCGACAACTTTTTCACTCATATATCCCGTTTCAAACTTTGGTAAAGATAGTGCAGAATTTAATTTTTCAGTCTTCTGACTGATAATAATTTCCTGCTCAAGCCATTGTAAAACAGGATTGTTTTTCTCTAATTGAATATACCATTCATCAAAATTAGGAGGAATTAATTGTTTATGGAACAGACTGTCTGAAAACTCTACATTTTTCCCGCCATTTAAGTTTTTTAATTCCGAAAGCAGTACATTTCTTTCGATTTCAATAGATTCAGCCTCTTTTCTTAAATTTAGTAAATTTAGCTGTGCTTTATTGTTATCAATAATATTAACTTCTCCGGATAAATACATTTTCTTGTATGCTTCAGCAATATTTGATGAATATGAAATTCTTTTTAAAAGCTCTGATTTTAAAGCATTATAATAAATTAAATCATTGCAAATATGTCTTGCTTTTGCCAGAATAGATATTCTATGCTTTTTATAATCCAGTTCAGCCTGAATATCCTTATAACCGGATATTTGTTTTCTATAAATATAAGCTGAAGGAAAGTCGAATGATTGCAAAACACTGAAGTCTGTCCGATTACCGATTTCTGTCGGGCTGCCCAGAAAATAATTGAATTCAACTTCCGGATTATGAATAAAAATTCCTGTTTTATTACCAATAAGCTCTGCATCGGCACTTTTTCTTAAGGCTGCCAGTGTTGTGTTATTTTGCTCTATTTCCGCAATTACTTTTTCAATATTGTTTTGCGGGAAAAGCTTTGTGCTGATTAGCAGACTAAAAACCAATAATATAATCAGATATTTCACTCGAATAAATTTTAAATAATTAAATATTAAGTCCATTTTAAAACAATTAAATAAATACCACTCCCGGCTTTCCATTAATTTGTGTTTTTTAAAATCCTCCGGTTTTTGAGAATACTATATACAATAGGTACTATATAAATATTCAGAAGTGTTGATGTGATCAGCCCTCCAAGAATTACTTTTGCCATCGGGCTTTGAATTTCATTTCCGGCCAGGTTACCTCTGATGGCTAATGGAATAAGAGCAAGAGCAGAGGTCAGGGCTGTCATTAATATTGGATTTAACCTGTCGATCGAACCTCTGATAATGGTTTCTTTCAGCGAAGAACCATTATTTTGCAAATGTTCATAATGAGAAACCAGTAATATTCCATTCCGGGTAGCAATGCCAAAAAGTGTAATGAATCCTATAATTGCCGGAATGCTAAGTATCCCCGAAGTGAAAAAAATTGCAAATACACCTCCGATTAATGCAAGAGGAAGATTAAGCATAATTATCCCGGCAAGTTTATGATTTTTAAATTCCTGGAATAGTAAGAGAAATATTATAAATAAAGCTAAAATTGAAGTTATTAATAATGTTCTCGATGCCCTGGCTTCACTTTCAAACTGCCCGCCGTATTCAATATGGTAACCTTCGGGTAGGCTTATGTTTTCATTGATTTCCTTACGGATAGCCTGAACAGCCCCTCTTAAATCCCTGCCGGCAACATTAGCAGATATAACAATTTTTCGATGAACATTTTCACGGCTTATCGAACTTGGCCCGCTTGCCGATACTATGTCTGCAAGCTGTTCGAATGCTACTTTTTTACCATCATAAGTATCTATCAGTGAAGAACGTATGCCTTCAATTGTTTCTGTGTGATCCTGATCCAGTCTCAAAATCAGGTCAAAATTTCTCTGACCCTCATAAATATCAGCAAGTTTCTCTTCGCCAAATGCACTATTAATAAACTCATTGAATTGGCGGATATTAATACCATACTGAACCAGCATCTCCCGGTTTGCCTTTATTTGAATTTGCGGGATTTCAATTTGCTGATCAACATTAACATCTACAAGGCCCTCAACATCAGTAATATGACTTTTAACCTGATTAGCAAGTGAAAACATTTTATTGAGATCCGTGCCAAAAAGTTTGATAGCTATATTTGCACGGGTACCTGACAACATATGATCAATACGGTGACCAATTGGTTGTCCTATTGTATAAGTGATACCCGGAATATTTGACAGTTTTTTTCTCAGATCTGCCATAAATTTATCCTGACTTCGACTTTGAAGCTGGTAGTTTACATCTATCTCTGCACTGTTTGTTGCCTGGGAATGTTCGTCCAGTTCACCTCTCCCGGTTCTTCTTGCAGTACTTGATATTTCTCCCATCGCCAATAATTCCTTTTCAACAAGATTACCTAATCTGTTGGATTCTTCAAGTGATACTCCCGGTTTTGTAACAATAGAAATGGTTAATGCCCCTTCATTGAATTCCGGTAAAAAACTTCTGCCCATTGTTGTCATTGCAATAAGAGAAAGAATAAAAAGGCCGATTATGGAAAACACAAAAATTTTCTTATGTTTCAATGCCCACTGAAGAGATTTTTCGTAAGAAAAAGAAAGCTTCCTTACAAGCCATTTCTCTTTTTCATTTTTAGCAAGAAATTTTTCATTTGTAAGTAATAGCTTGGCTAGCAGGGGAGTGAGTGTCATCGCAACAATCAGGGATACAAAAAGAGATACAATAAAAGAAATTCCAAGCGGCTTTAACATCCTGCCTTCCATTCCTGAAAGGAAAAATAAAGGTATAAATGCAACAATAATTATCAGGGTTGCATTCATTATTGAAGCCCTGATCTCTTTAGAAGCTTCAAAAACAACATTAAATGTTGTTTCACGTTCTTCAGGTGCTTTTTGCCTGTTCTGACGAAGCCGTTTATAAACATTTTCAACATCAATGATCGCATCATCAACCAGTGAACCTATGGCTATGGCCATACCACCAAGGCTCATTGTATTAATGTTTAGGCCAAGTGCCCTCAAAGCCAGGATCGCTCCAAGCAATGATAAGGGTATGGCCAGCAGTGAGATAATTGTTGTCCTGAAACTTCCCAGAAATACGAAAAGAATAATTACCACGAATATTGCTCCCTCAAAAAGTGCATTTTGAACATTACGTATCGAAGTTTCTATAAAATCAGCCTGCCTGAAAATTTTTGTATCCAGTTTTACATCAGGCGGCAGGGTTGATTGTAACAACTCAAGATTAGATTCAATTCTTTGTGTGAGATCAAGAGTATTTGTGTTAGGCTGTTTGGAAATGGAAATAATTACCGAGGGTTTTGCATTTCCGGATGCATATCCCATTTTAACAGCACTCCCGATTTTTACACGGGCAATATCATTAATTCTTACTGGTTTACCATTTACTGATTTCACATAAGTATTGCCCAGCTCTTCCAGCACGTTTGTCCGGCCTATTCCTCTCACAATATATTCATTCCCGTATTGACGGATTACACTTCCGCCGGAGTTTTGACTTATTCCCCTGCATGCATCGGCAAGTTCTGTCAATGTTACTTTATGAAAATTCATTTTTTGAGGATTGGCAAGTACCTGATATTGTTTATAATCACCACCAATTATTGTCACCTGCGAAACTCCGTTGGTTGCCAATAGAAGCGGCTTTACATTCCATTCGGCAATTGTACGAAGTTCCATCATACTCGTACTGTCAGCCTGCATCCCAATAAAAAATATCTCGCCCATAACGCTCGATTGAGGTGCAAGTATCGGTTGTTCAATTCCCAAAGGCATTTGAGATGAAACACTGATGAGTTTTTCACTTACTATCTGGCGGGCTTTAAAAATATCTGTTCCCCAGTCAAATTCCACCCATACAAATGAAAATCCATATGATGAAACAGACCTGACCCTTCTGACACCGGTGGCTCCATTTACCGATGTTTCAATTGGAAATGTAACCAGGCGTTCTATCTCTTCTGAAGCCATACCCGGGGCATCGGTCATTACAACCACGGTAGGGGCAGTGAGGTCCGGAAATACATCAACATCCATATGCAGCGCAGTTCTTACACCAACAATCACAAGTATCACCGAGCTGAGAAGAATAAAATGCTTATTCTCTAATGAAAATTTTATAATATTATTTATCATGGCCCAATCGCTTTTAATGAATATGGCCGGAATGTGCATCAAGTTCTCCGGTTGATTGGGCAAGCTTTATCATAATGGCACCTTTGGTAACAATCCTCTCATTTTCATTTATTCCCTGTATAATTTCTGTTTTAATACCATCTGTTGCCCCAATCTTAATTTCTCTCTTTTCAAATAATTCCGGTGTAATCTGAACATAAACAAAGAAAACCCCCTGTTCCTCAATGATGGCAGAAACAGGCAGGGTTAATGCCACAGTGTTTGTTATAGTTTTTAAATAAAGCTCAACAAAACTTCCTGCCATTAGATTAGCAGAATTACTAATCTCGATATTTAATGGGATTAAGTAATTATCTGAACCAGCTGCTTTACCTGTTGAAATTATTTTACCATTTAACTCTTCAAGAGTGAATATTTTGTCTGTTTCCGGGATCCTTATGTTAGCCGTAACTATATTCTGAAGATATTGTAAATATCTGTTTTGTATTTCAGCACGCAGCACAAGCATTTTGTTCTGTGAAACCAGCACTAATGGCTGACCGGCTTCAACAAACTGTCCGTTCTTAATATATAATTGCCTGACAAAACCTTCTATGGGGCTTGTAATTGTCTGTCCGCCTGCATTGAAATGTTGATCCAGATTTTCATATATTGATCTGGCATTTTCATATGCGTTTTTACTCTGAAGCATGTCTTTATCTGAAATGATTTTATCCTCAACCAGAAGTGAAGACCTGTCAAAATCTGCCTTTGCCCTTTCAAAATTATTTTTTGCTTCCATATACCGGACAAAGGAATTATTATCAGCAAAGCTTCCACCATGTATCGAAAATAGTTTCTGACCTTTATAAATATTATTTCCGTCTAAAATGCTGTTGTCAATATTGGAGATAATTCCACTCATTCCTGCACTTATTACAGTTTCTGAACTGCTGGAAGCCTGGACCTGTGCAGCTGTCTTTATTATATAACCAAAAGGCTCCCGGACCGGATAAGCAGTTGCAAAATCAGTTTTCCAGGACTGCTCTTTGCTGAAAACAGTGGTATTAACTTTCGATGGCTCATGCTTTTGAATCTCAGGAATTGCTTCATCAACAGAAGAGAAAATTCTGATTTCGGGAATAATTATTTTAAAATCTCCATCTTCAGTTGATACATTATATTCCAGGATTGCTTCACCCTGATGTGCCGGTGTGATATCGAAGATATAAGTTCCCGGACTTTGGGGCTCTTCCAGTCTTTGTTCAACTATTTGCTCTCCGCTTATTAATTTCAAACTGATTGTTCCATTTGTAAGAGGTGTAAAATCAGGAAGATTGGAGAAATGATTTAATATATTGGATGATAGGCCAATAATAAAAGGATCCGCTTCAGCATACAGCTCAAACTTATCAGTATAAACGGAGTAATGGAATTTTAATTCATGATCGTGATCTTCATGATGATGATCATGGTCATGATGATTGCAGGCCATAATAATAAAGGTAAATAGAATAAATTTTAAATACTTCATTTTTATTTCTTTTTAGTTCTGATAATGAAATGGGATATTAAAATGCTTTCAATTACATTATAAAATATATTATGACAGCATTTTTTGGGAAAGAGGGAAATCAGACAACAGGAGGGGCACGCAGCCCGTAAGTAACTGTAAGGATTAAAGAATATTTATGTGGATTTTCAGGCAAAAAGATAAAATCCCCCGGAAAAGAATAATAAGAGTTATTAATATTATTCAGGGATAAATTTCCTGGCTGACTATCTCCATTATTGAAATATCCGTCATTTTTATTGATTATTTTATATCTGAATTCCTGAGAAGGGAGAATGACTACTTCCTTTATAACACAATTTTCATGGTCGTCATCAGCATCTGGCAGATGAGCCTTACCATAGTTATCCCTGTATGCTTCATTTCCAAATAAAGCATAATGGGATAACTTAAAACATATTTGTTTTTGATGATGATGGTGCGGGACAACATAATAGAACAACAATATAAAATTGGAAATTAGAAGAAAAATTATTGCTGTTGTCTTTTTTATCATTATTTGTTATTGGAATTTGTTATTATTAACAAATAAAAAAAATTATTGTTCGTTATAAGAGCTTATGAATGAACTTAATTACTGAATTGTTCATGCATGTTAAAGTTTTCGGGCCAGATTTTAATAAATGTGTGCAATATTTCGAAATATTTTAAGATTTTTTTATTTTTTTAAAGAAAAATTATTTTGCCTATTGTTTTTTGAAAATTATTTTTACATTTGTCACATAAAATTAATTACAAATGATAAATAATTCTAATATACAGGCTCGTTGGTGGTGGTGGCTTATTAAATTGAAAGGGTCGTAAGCAACGTGGTTGTATATTGAATATTAAAAATATCAACAATTAACAGGCAGGACGTTTACGATCCTGCCTTTTTTGTTTAAACAATTTAATAACCACTTAAATAATATGTAAAATGACAAAAGCACGTAAAATTTTTCTGAATGAAAGTGAAATGCCAAGGCAATGGTATAATATTGTGGCCGATATGCCCAATAAACCTTTACCTCCTTTGCATCCCGGGACAAAAAAACCAATTGGCCCCGAAGACCTTGCTGCTATTTTTCCAATGGGACTAATACAACAGGAAGTTGCAACAGAGAAGTATATTGATATTCCCGATGAAGTATTGGATATATACCGTATATGGCGCCCAACTCCCCTGGTAAGGGCCCATAGACTGGAAAAGGCCCTTGATACCCCGGCAAAAATTTATTATAAAAATGAAAGTGTCAGCCCTCCGGGATCTCATAAGCCGAATACTGCTGTTGCACAGGCATATTATAATTATAAGGAGGGAGTGAAAAAAATAACTACTGAAACCGGTGCCGGCCAGTGGGGGAGTGCTCTTGCATTTGCATGTCAATACTTTAACATAGAGCTTAAAGTTTTTATGGTAAAAGTTTCATTCATCCAGAAACCATACCGTAAATCAATGATGAATCTGTGGGGCGCCGATGTTACACCATCACCAAGTAATCTGACGGATGCCGGAAGAAGTATTCTGTCTAAATATCCTGATTCCCCGGGAAGCCTTGGAATTGCAATTTCTGAAGCTGTGGAAATGGCGATCAAAGACCCCGGAACAAAATATTCTCTTGGCAGCGTATTGAATCATGTAATTTTACACCAGACAGTAATTGGCCAGGAAGCACTTAAACAGCTTGAAATGACAGGTGATTATCCTGATGTAGTAATCGGCTGCTTTGGCGGCGGATCTAATTTTTCCGGTGTTGCTTTACCATTCCTTGGAAAGAATTTCACAGAAGGGAAGCAAACACGTATTGTCGCTGTTGAACCGGCTTCATGTCCTAAACTTACAAGAGGACAATTCCGTTATGACTTCGGAGATACGGTAGGATTAACACCACTTCTGCCAATGTTCACTCTCGGACATAATTTTATCCCGGCTAAAATACATGCCGGAGGCTTGAGATATCATGGTGCCGGATCAATAGTGAGTCAGTTGTTGAAAGATGATCTTATTGAAGCTCAGTCTATTAAACAGCTTGAAACGTTTAAGGCAGGAATGCTTTTTGCACAGACTGAAGGAATGATCCCTGCACCGGAAACAAATCATGCCATTGCAGCGGTTATTAGAGAAGCCAATAAAGCAAAGGAAGAAGGAATATCAAAAACCATTCTGTTTAATTATTCAGGACATGGAATTATTGATCTTGCCGCTTATGATAAATATTTTGAAGGACAGCTTGAAGATCATGAAGTTACAGATGAAGAAATTGCTGTGACAATGAAAGAACTTGATGATATTTTGAAAATGTAATTTTATTCTCTTCAGGGTGATATTATGCATGCATTATCAGGTATTGCCGTTAATTCATAATATATTTTTCTAAATCCTGCCGGATTTCCTAAGCCGGAGTTTTTAAGTAATTATGAATGAACATGAGGTACGGATATAGAAAGGTGACGGCAATACCCTGATACATGTACTTAGTCAAAATCTATCATAGCCTTCATTACCCCGTCCCTGTAACCTGCAACCAGATCAAATGCTTCTTTTGCATCTTTAAAAGAGAATCTGTGTGTTGGCATCAGATTAACATCAATTATTCCCTTTTTCATAAGTTCTAATGCACTTTCCGTTGTTGCTTCCTGTCTCCTTACATTAAATATGCTGATCTCTTTTCTTCTGGTAATATCAGCATCAACAATCCATTTATCAAATTCAGGAATTCCTACGATCATTAATTTGCCTCCCGGCTTTAATATATTAATAGCATTATCGAAAGCTTCCTGTTTGCCACAACATTCAAAAACCACATCAAGAAGCAGTGGTTCTTCATTGGCTATTTCTTCTTCAACATTTATTTTATCAGGATTAGCTGCCCATTTTGCACCGCATTTTATTGCCATTTCAATCCGGGGATTTAATTTTTCAGTAACATAAACAGATGTAGCACCCCGGGCTTGTGCTGATAATAACACGCTCATCCCGATCGGGCCAAAACCAAGAATACCAACCTTTGTGTCTTGCCAGGGGAGAGACTTGTTAACCGCATAAAGACCTATAGCTAAAGGTTCTGAAATTGCCGCTTCATCAAAGCTCAATTTATCAGAAACCGGAATGCAGCTATTCTCCGGCATTTTTATATATTCTGATAACAAACCTGCCGATTGTCCCGGAACACCTAAAAACTTCAGATTTCTACAAGTATTGCTTCTTCCCGATAAACATTGATCACAATTAAAACAGGGCATTGCAGGGTCAATGGCAACACGGTCACCTATTTTTACTTTTGTTACACTTTTCCCGATTTCAACAACCTCACCTGCACCTTCATGTCCAATTGTAAAAGGGTAATTAACTATCTGACTGCCAATTCTTCCTTTTGTATAATAATGTATATCAGAACCGCATACACCTGCTACTTTCATTTTAATGATAACATCAGTATCCTTAGTGATAACAGGGTCTGCTATCGTTATCATTTGAGTTTCCCTGATCCCGGTTAATGCAAATGCTTTCATAGTTGTTCTTTTTTAACAAAGATAAATAAATCTCAATGTTTTATTTATTATTAAAAAAAATAAATGATTTATTCATCATCATATAGATTATGCATACATCTCATCTAAAAAATCTTATATTTGCCCACAAATATTTTACGAACTCCCGCAATGTCAATTATTGATGAAATAAACAATCTGTTAAAGCAAGAGGCTGAGGCAGTTCTTCGTATTCCGGCTACAGATGATTTTGAAAAGGCAGTGGACCTGATCTATAAGAAAGTTCATCAGGACGGAGGAAGATTAATAGCCAGCGGGATGGGCAAAGCCGGACAAATTGCCGATAACATTGCAACAACACTTAGTTCCACCGGTACCCCTTCTTTATTTCTTCATCCCAGTGAAGCACAACATGGTGATCTGGGAGTAATTAAATCAAATGATATTCTTTTATTGATTTCAAACTCGGGAAAAACCCGTGAAATACTTGAATTAGTACATCTTACCCATAATCTTTATGCTGAAATCCTGAAAGTGAATTGCCAAAACTGGCTGATGTTACTATTTTCACCGGTAACCCCGGTGAAGTATGTATTTTGGGATTGACTCCAACAACATCAACTACAATAATGACAGTTATCGGAGATATTCTGGTGGTACTGCTGATGAAAAAAATTAATTTTACATTTGAAGATTATGCCAAACGTCATCATGGCGGTTATCTGGGAGACCTGTCAAGAAAAAATGCAAATACAAAATGAGAATTGATAGGGAAAATACAATTGCCATTATCATTGACATACAGGAAAGACTTTTTCCCTATATCAGTGAAAAGGAAAGGCTTGAGCAAAATATGGTAGTTTTGAGCAGTGCTTTACAAATTTTAAAAATCCCTATTATTGTTACCGAGCAGTATAGGAAAGGACTTGGCCCGACAATACAATCAATCCAGGCAAGTTTTTCAAAATTTTTTTTCATGGAAAAAATGTCATTTTCTTGTTGTGATGATGTGGAAATTATGAAGATTATTAAAGCTTATAATCCAAAAAATGTTCTGATTGCCGGAATTGAATCACATGTTTGCGTATTACAAACTGCACTGGATTTATTGAAAAATAATTTTAATGCGGTTATAATTGAAGATTGTGTTTCTTCACGAAAATTAAATGATAAAAATATTGCTATAAAAAGGCTCGGCTTTGAAGGAGCCACAATATCAACTTACGAATCGGTAATATTTGAATTGATGCGTTTTAGCGGAACCGATGAATTTAAAAATGTTTCAAGACTTCTGAAATAATTGTAATGTCAAGGGTATTTTCTATAGGTGAGACAGTTTATGACATTATTTTTAAAAATAATAAGGTCATTGCAGCCAAAGCAGGCGGTGCCATGCTTAATACAGCTGTTAGTCTCGGACGGCTTGGAGTGGAAGTGTATTTTATCAGTGAATACGGATCTGATTCAGATCCGGTTGGAAAAGAAATAAATGACTTCCTTTTAAGTAATCAGGTAAATACAAACTATTCAAATCGCCCGGCTGATGGTAAAACAACAATCGCATTAGCATTTCTTAATGAAAGAAATGATGCAAAATATTCATTTTATCATTATCCGCCTGCAGATCGTCTGAATTATCCCGATATTGAATTCGAAGACGGAGATATTGTTCTCTTTGGCAGTTTTTTTTCGATTACCAAAGAGATAAGGCCATTTTTACTGCATAATCTGAATAAAGCAGTCAATTCAGGGGCAATTATTATTTATGACCCAAATTTCAGGAAACCCCACCTGGCTGATCTTCCTCAGTTAAAACCAATGATATATGAGAATCTCAAATATCCAGATATAATTCGCGGTTCCGACAATGATTTTTATCTTCTCTTTAATGCGCAGAATGCTGAAGAAGCTTTTTATATCACGAGTCATGAGAGTAATGCAAATCTTATTTACACACAAAACAGGAACGGAGTGGAAATTTTCACATTATCTTCACGTTTCAGTATGACAGTCCCTGATATAAACCCTGTAAGCACTATTGGTGCCGGAGATAATTTTAATGCAGGGATCATCTGGTCCATACTAAGAAATGGTTTTACCAAGAAAGATATAGAAAACCTGCCCGAAAACCATTGGAAAAAAATTGTTAATAACGGTATCCGTTTTGCAACTGATGTATGTTTGAGTTATAACAATTACATTTCAATTGAGTTAGTAGTGGATATCCTGCGTGAATAGCTGCCGGCTATATCTTTTCTGCATGTTCCATCAGATACTTCTCAGCTTCAACATTCCATAAACCATTATTTTTAATTACAAATTCATTCAGTTTTGCAAAAAACGGACTTGTTTTTGCTAACTCAGGAAAATCACTGATTGCTGTAAGGGGCAATTTGTAATTAGTATAAATGAGTTTTTTCCCTCCGGGAATTTCCGGAAGATTCAATGTTGTATTTATAACTGCATCCAGTCCCCCTATGTGGGAAACCATACCTGCCGGATTTACTCTTCCCTGAGACATCAGATCAAGGGCTTCTCTCATGTCATCATTATTTCCTCCACTGGTAGCAACAAAATGTGTGTATGAATAGTGTAAATTGTAAAAGTTTATTTCAGCTTTAAACTGAGGATCAGTAGGGCCGGCAAAAAAGTTGAGACAACCATCAAAACCAAGAATTTTGTCTGCCTGTTCAACAAGCTGCTTTACAGGTGCATAAACAAAAACATCGTCAAAGCCTTTATTATCCGTTAATGATAATAAATAATCCACCGGATTAGCAACATTAGAAGTATTAACATAAATTAATTTTATACCCTGCCTTTTTGCCTCTTCAACAGTATGAAGCTCGACAGCCCTTTTTATCCTGTTCTGATCAATATCTGTTACAACCATCAATCCCGGTTTCCTGTCGGAATGCAGGGCATAGTCTATGGCAGCCAGTCCCATAGGCCCGCAGGCAGCCATAAGGGCTAAATTTCCGCCTTCTTTAATACCCATATCATGGATATAACTTCCGCTTCTGAGATGATAGCTGGCATGAAATGCTCCAATTACACAACTAAGCGGTTCCGATAATGATGCAAGAAAAAAAGCATCTCCGCTATAAGGTAAAAGACAGTCCATCTCCATAACCTGTGAAGGAATGATTACATGAGTTGCATTTCCGCCTGTCCATTTAAAGGAATAACCCGGCGCATCCATACTGCCTTTATAATTTAATGCCGGCTGAATAGAGAACTTATCACCCTTTTTAAACTTGTCCTTCCATTTTGATCCTGCCTCTAAAATAATTCCGCTAAATTCATGACCTATTATTGTAGGATTAAGATGTACATCGTCGGGTATGCGCTTGTGATCAGCCCCCTGTTTAGCCGCTTTATAAGTAGACATACAGATGCTGTCTGAAATAACCTGTGCAAGTATTTCATCATCTTGCATTTCAGGAAGTTCAAATTCTTCAAGCCTGAGATCATTTTTTCCGTAAATTCTTACTGCTTTGGTTTTCATATTATTATTTTTTGATTTCTGTTTATTTCTTATTGATTATATTTCTTTGTTAGCGAAAGCAAATTACATTTACTTTTTCACTTCATTTATCTCTTTTGTTTTTTAATGCTTAAGCTAACATAACCTGCCCGCCGGTAACCGGGATTGCCTGTCCGGTTTCATATTCCTGTGAAATAACATAATAAATCGCCTTCATAACATCTTTTACCTTACAACCTCTTCCCATAGGAACCAGATTTTCATAATAATGTTTTACATCATCAACTGTTTTTGCACCTGAAACTTTTCCTGCCCTCAGATATTGAACAAATAAACCATTTTCAGGATCAGACCATAAAGGGCCGTCAAAAAAATTCCCCGGACAAATAGAATTTACTTTGATACGATAAGGGGCTAACTCTAAAGCAAACGATTGTGTTAATCCTAAACCCCCAAATTTACTACCCGCATAGGCAAAGTTTTTATTACTTCCGCGAAGACCTGATTTGGAATTTATTTGAATTATATCCCAGAAAAAACTTGTATGATAAGCTGACTGTAAAAGCATTATCTCTGAAGCATATTTCGCTGTCAGAAAATAACCTTCATAATTGATCCGCGTCACAAGCTCAAAGGTTTCAGGCCCCATTTCCTTCAATCCTCCGGCTTTTAAAATACCGGCATTCGAAATAAGAATATCAAGACCGCCAAATTGCTCCACGGCCTTTAACATTAATGTCTGAACTGAAGTTGCCGATGAGACATCAGTTTTTATAAAAGTAACCTGATTTTTTGAACTAAGTTTACTTAAGCGTTCAACTGTTTGTTCGCCTGCCTTTTCATTCAGATCAGCAATAATAATATTTGCATTCTTCTT
>CAZLXM010000066.1:0-4820 GCA_964563105.1 uncultured Bacteroidaceae bacterium | reverse complement strand
CCTCAGCTATTCCTTCTCCAAAACCCTGGGCGCCTCCCGTTACAATGACTACTTTCTGATTAATATTATTTTCTGAAGCTTTTTCTTTTAAAATTTGTCTCCGGTAACTTTCAACTTCCCAGTTATCTATGAAAGTGA
This sequence comes from uncultured Bacteroidaceae bacterium, assembly GCA_964563105.1. Lineage (GTDB taxonomy): Bacteria > Bacteroidota > Bacteroidia > Bacteroidales > CAYVTV01. Next base: position 4,682 of record CAZLXM010000066.1, on the reverse strand, counting down.
TATCATCTTTATTCATAAAATTTGGTCCGCCAAATGACTCAGAATAATAACTTATTTTCATTAGATCTTCATAGACATCCAAAGCACTTTCTGCCTCTGATGCACTTTCTCCAACAGACACAATCCCAAAATCCTTTATAAGAATAATGACAGGAGAATAAGCATTACGCTGCCTGAAATCAGCTAATTGCTTTTTAAATGATTCAATAATAGCCTCAGGGCTTGAAATGTCTTTAATATACAGATAGCTTGCCTTGCAATATACTATCATATCGGGTGTGAAAGGTAATGAGACTTTTTTAAAACCTGATTCATTTTTACAGAAATGCTCAGTTAATGAATTTCTCCTGATCTTTAATACTTTAGCCTGATATTCAGATAAAATCATTCTGATAGCGGGTAAAAACTTAGTAATATCAGGGCTAATCGGAATATTCTCAGGAGTTATTTCTGTACTTAATTTATTTTTAATTGTATGGATCAAAAAGGAGTAAATATTTTTAATTTCCTCAATTGTATTGGCACTGACAAATATTCCATGATTTTGAAGAAATATTACAGAAGCTTCTTTTTTAAATCTTTCGCGATATGCTTTTAAATTTAACTGAACAAGTTTAAAAAGTTCATATCCTGCGGCATATTTTATATATAGTACTTCTTCTCCAAATAATTCCCTGATGGTTTCTTCAGCACGTACAGAACAGCTAACTGAATTAATAAGTGTTGGATGTAAATGTACTACGAAGGAAAAATTTATCAAATTATGTATTGATGTTTCAACTGAAGGACGTTTTAAATCAGCAGGATCAGATTTGGCGGCCAGCAGGTCTTCCTTTACTTCTGCTTCTCTTTGATGAGGATCATTACTATATTCTTTAATGCCTATTTTATCTGCCTTGTCCCTTTCAAGTAATACAAAACCATCTTCAGTAATTGTCGAAAGTGCTAATCCACTCGCTTTAACCCATATATGTGTTTCATTTTTATATGAAGTATTACCGCCTCCTGCTATGGTAAAATCCTTTTGGCCTCCATAATATCTGCTTATTTCAATTAAATCCTGAATAGATTTCATAAAGCTTTATGTTTATAATTTAATTTTAATTCCCGGAATTAGTATCATGATCAGTATAAAGAAAATAATCTATAAGGGATTTTCCTGTTTCGATAAACTTTTCTTTTTGAGATATGGCCGGAATGCCATTATTATTTATATAGCCTTCCATTCCTTTTGCCCTTAGATACTGGTGAGCTGCAATAACACATGCTCCTTCATAAGAAATGCGGTTTAAATAATCATTTAATGGTTTTCCATTTTTCGTGTTTACCGTGATCGGATCCAAATCCGGAGAATTATGCTCTGTTCCAAAAGTTATCACATAATTTTTAGAATGAAAGAAGCGGACGAATTCTTCCAGTTTCCCGGGATCATTACGTCCGGGGATCAATTCGAGACAAGCGATATTATAGGATGCAAATTCCTGATGTAATCGTTCATAATTCTCTTCAAATTCACTGACAAAGCCCCTTGGATCATCCAGAAGAACAGGATAACAGGGTATGCCGCCCAGTTCAAGGATTATTCTGATAATTTCCTCCAAATTAATAAAGCCGGAAGCATTTTCCCTAACATAGGCCTTGCCACCTGCTTTAAGGAACCTGGAACGGATTTCATTTTCTAATCCGGAAATATCATTCATGTCAATCGCAGGAGCTTTACCATCATATAGCTTAGTGAAAAAATCAAATCTTTCAGCGGGAGTTTTATATAATTCAAAAGATTTTATTCTGATTGCCCTGGCAATATGCCTTTCTCTGACCATGCCCATAGTATACTTTTCAAGAATTTCCGTAAAATCCAGTTTAAAATCCGGATTAAGCGGAACAAGAAATTCAGAAGCTTTTTCAACCATAGCCATGATCTGGACGTGACTTTCTTTTTTTATTTCCAAAAGTGCTTTATAGGCCAGGATATTTTTATTAACAGGAAAGTCGAGGCCTTTTCCACTAAAATATATACGTCCGGGATTACTTGGATCATTAATACGGATGCCCTTTTCCTGAGCATCTTTTACAAGCCCCATAAACTCTATATTAAAAAGTGGAAATATTTTGTATTTTAACCCCAGCCTGTAAAACTCTTCATAACCTTCAGTAGTATTAAAATCATTAATACCCAGTACTTTGATGTTTTCGGCAGAAGCCATTTTAAAAGCTTGTTCAGTGTCCTGGAATGAACTGAAAGAATAAGGACTATGAATATGCCCGTTTATTTTAAATACAGTCTGTAAATTATCAGAATTCTGCCTCTTGGGCAAAGATTCAGGCCCTGGAAAGCTTTTAAAAAGATTTTGCATATTATTCTCCTTCAAAAATTAAGTTCAATAATATAAATTCAAATTCAAATTAGAAATCTCTTTATTAATATAAGCAATCTCATCGTCTGCCAGATCAAGATTAATTGCACCCGCATTTTCCGTTATTTGTTCAGGGTCCCGGGCCCCGGCAAGCACACAGCTAATTCCGGGCTGACATAAGGTCCATTTTAAAACAAGTTGTGTCAAACTAACATTTTTGGAATCTGCAATTTTTTTAATCTTGTCCAAAAATAAATTTATTTTAATTATATTTTCTTTTTCATACCAGGGAAGTCCGCTTCTTGAGTCACCTTTATTAAAATGATGATCAGGATTAAATTTTCCTGTGAGAATACCTCGTTGCAAAGGACTATATGCAAGAATGTCAACATTATTTTCCAGACAATAGGGGACAAGATCAGTTTCAATATCCCGCTTCAACATACTATAGGATACCTGGTTACTTACAATATTGCTTACTTTTAAAGCAGGATCAAGCAGGGATACATCATAATTGGATACACCCGCAGCACGTATTTTACCCTGCTCAATAAGAATGTTCAATGCTTCCATGGTTTCTTCAACAGGGGTAGAGGGATCAGGCCGGTGATACTGGTAGAGGTCTATATAATCAGTTTTCAGCCGTTTCAAACTTGCTTCACATTCACTGATAACACTGTCTTTTGATCCATTAGAATATATAGTTTGCGCTTTGCCGTTATTATCTTCAGTTGATAAATAAAATACCCCTTTTTTTTCAATCCAGTTGAGTCCAAATTTTGTCAGTATTTGAATTTTATCCCGCATACCTTTAAAAGTCTCTCCAATTATTTCCTCACTATAACCGAAACCATATACTGCCGCAGTATCAATGCTTGTAATTCCAAGATCAAAAGATTTCTTAAGTGCTGCAATAGCATCTTTCTTTTCCGCTCCTCCCCACATCCATCCGCCTATCGCCCATGCACCAAAAGCAATCGGGGAAATTTTGAGATCGGATTTTTTTAGTTTAATAAATTCCATAATTAAAAATTTTTAATTAATGTATTTTAATACATAAAATTTCTTTACTTCATCCTTTATTCCTAATCTTGTATTTACAAGTTATTGCTAAAAATATCTTTTGTCAGCCACAATTTTATGAGTATTTAAAGGATTCAAAGATAACAAAATTAAGCGTAACTTGTAAATATATTTAAAAATTAATTAGTCATGTAAAGCTATATCAATATGTTTATTTTAATTGATCAATCCGGCCATATTTACCGAAATGAAACAGGAGAAAATTAATTATCCTCTATAAATGTACCTTATTATAATTTTCTTTCAAAACAGCATTATAAAAGTTTTGTTTAATCATACAATGTTATTGTGATGTATTTATATTATAAATTATAATAACAAATTCTTAATTTTATGAAAAATGAATGATTTAGGGCTTTCTTCCAATATATGTCTAAGAAATCATTTAATTTGTCATTTTATTTATATTTTTACAATACCGTATTTTAAATTTAATTCTATGAAAACCCGGGTTACCAAAAAAAATTCGCTTTACAATGATTCTTTAATTTTAAAGGTAAAATTATTAATCACTGGTTTTAATACTCACTACTCTCTTATTTTTGTTCCATTTTTCCTTTTTCTCTTATCCTGTAAAACTGATAATTTGACTCCCCCGGACTATCCTTCATTGCTTCTTGGACCTGAAGGGCAAAAAATAAAAAACTCTGCGATGTGGGAACAGGTACAAAGGCCATATATTCTTTCATTATTTGAAAATGAAGTATATGGAGTAATCCCCAGGGAAAAGATACCTGTAACATCATATCTTGCCGACCGGGCAGAAGTTAGCATGGATGGGGTTCCTGCAATAAGAGAACAGGTAAAGCTTATTTATCATAATAAAAGCGCAACCGATTCACAAATTGTTGATTTGTTAATATATATGCCCTTAAAAGCAAATAAGCCGCTCCCGTTTTTTTTAGGTCTTAATTTTAACGGAAATCATACAATTGCCCCTGATCAGGATATTTTTATTACAGAATCCTGGGTCAGGAACAATAAAGAATTAGGAATTACTGAAAACAGGGCCATTGCAGACCATCGGGGCAGCAGTGCAGCAAGATGGCCATTGGGCCTTATCTTATCCAAAGGATACGGGCTTGCTACAATGTACTATGGAGATATCGACCCTGATTTTCATGATGGATTTAAAAACGGAGTTCATCGTTTATATTATACCGAAACAGACTCTACACGTGATTCAAACTCATGGGCAACAATATCCGCATGGGCTTATGGCCTTTCAACAGCACTGGATTA
>CAZLXM010000065.1:0-22653 GCA_964563105.1 uncultured Bacteroidaceae bacterium | reverse complement strand
GGACATCTGAGTGCCATTTATCGCTATGGAGAAATAGCCTATATTGGCGGAGGTTTTGGAAAAGGCATTCATAATATCCTGGAAGCTGCTACATATGGGTTACCAGTGGTATTTGGACCAAATCACCAAAAGTTCGCAGAAGCTCATGACCTTATTCAAAAAAAAGCAGCTTTCCCAATTAATGACTATAACACAATGAAACAAATATTTGACCAGCTCCTGTCATCTGACGAACTTCTTCAAAAATATTCAGGTTTCGCAAAAGAACACATACAATCAAAACTTGGCGCTACAAGACGAATATTGGACCACATCTTAAATAACCAGCCCCAATAATCCATTCTATCAAATAAATACTTGTTTTTCTGTTATTTATCAAAATATTAAAAGCTTTTCCACAAGTATTTTCTTAACTATATTTTTAGGAAAAAACTGTCTTTTACTTTAAAAATTGATGAAATAACCAAACCCTGTTTTAATACTTTCTTTACAATCAATCTCTTATCTGATATCTTGAAATCTTGTTAATAAATAACGTATGTAAAAAAAGGAAATAACACCAATTTTATTGTACTTTAATTGTCCGGAAATTTATTACTGAATGCTGTGAAAATCAATATATAAATAAGAAGTTTTTTTATGAATAAAAGACGTATTTATCTTTTATTATAGTTAATTTTGTAATTAATAGTATAACTTGAAACAAGCATCTAAATATTGATTATCTAAATGTTTAATAAAGAATTGTTGCAAAGAAAAAAGAAAAACTTCAACAAAGCTTAAACAGTTAATCATTAGGATGCTACAATAACAGGGTTAATAAGTAATGAAGAATGTTAATAAATACAAGCTTTTAAATTTTGCTTAAGCAGTAAGGTGTTTATTAATTTGCATTTTATCCCTGATTGATCATTCAAACCCTAAGTTATTGGATAACAACTCTATTCAAAGAAGAAAATATGGAAGAACTGGCTGCAACAAAAAAAACAGGTTTACTGTTTAATGATAAAGAAGAAAATATAATAGTGAAAAAAGAAGAAACAAAGGATATTGAAAAACAGACTTATTCTTATGAAGAATCTTATGAGGAATCATTAAGATATTTTAAAGATGACGAGCTTGCCGCCAAAGTTTGGGTGAATAAGTATGCCCTTAAAGATTCTTTCGGAAAGTTATATGAAAAATCTCCCGATGATATGCACCGGAGGATTGCTTCAGAGCTTGAACGCATAGAAAATAAATATCCTAATCCTCTTTCAAAAGAAGAAATTTACTATCTGTTAAAAGATTTTAAATATATTGTTCCGCAAGGATCTCCTATGACAGGTATAGGTAACAGGTTTCAGATCGCTTCTCTTTCGAATTGTTTTGTTATAGGAAATGAAGGCCCTTCTGATTCTTATGGGGGAATAATGAAGATTGATCAGGAGCAGGTACAATTAATGAAACGTCGTGGTGGTGTAGGGCATGATCTTTCTCATATCCGTCCTAAAGGTAGTCCGGTATTGAATAGCGCACTTACTTCAACCGGAGTTGTCCCGTTTATGGAAAGATATTCAAATTCCACCAGGGAAGTTGCCCAGGATGGCCGCCGCGGGGCCCTGATGTTGAGTATTTCCATTAAACATCCCGATGCCGAAAAGTTTATTGACGCCAAAATGGAAAGCGGTAAAGTGACCGGGGCAAATGTGTCTGTGCGCATTAGCGATGAATTCATGCAGGCTGTTATTGAAAATAAGCCCTTTATTCAACAATATCCGGTTGATGCCAAAAACCCTGTTTACAAAAAAGAGACAGATGCACGCAAACTCTGGCAAAAAATTGTACATAATGCCTGGCAATCGGCCGAACCAGGAATACTATTCTGGGACACTATCATCAGGGAATCAGTAGCAGATGCATATAGCAGCCTGGGGTTCAAAACCGTTTCCACCAATCCATGCGGTGAAATACCATTATGCCCATATGACAGTTGCAGACTTCTGGCAATCAATCTTTACAGTTATGTCGAAAATCCATTCACCAATGATGCACGTTTCGATTTTAACCTGTTTAAGCAACATGTGATCATGGCACAAAGGATTATGGATGATATTATTGATCTGGAAATTGAAAAAATTGATGCTATCCTTGAAAAAATAAAAACAGATCCTGAAGATGATGAACTTAAGAGTGTTGAACGTAAATTATGGGAAAAGATACGTGTTAAGGCAATCGAAGGACGCAGAACAGGTGTGGGAATAACTGCTGAAGGTGATATGCTCGCTGCTCTTGGCTTACGATACGGTAGTGATAATGCTATTGACTTTTCAGTGGAAGTACATAAAACACTTGCCATTGAAGCATATCGCTCTTCTACCATAATGGCAAAAGAAAGAGGCCCTTTTAAAATATATGATCATAACCTCGAAAAAGATAATGCATTTATTAACCGTTTAAGAAAAGAGGACGAAGAGCTTTACCAGGAAATGGTAAAAAACGGAAGAAGAAATATCTCTCTTCTCACCATTGCCCCTACAGGAACAACCAGTTTAATGACACAAACAACATCAGGAATTGAACCTGTCTTTCTCCCTGTATATAAAAGAAGACGAAAAGTAAACCCGAATGATAAAGATGCCGTCGTTTCTTTTATTGATGAAACAGGTGACAGTTGGGAAGAATTTAACGTGTTTCATCATAAATTCATTACCTGGCTTGAAATTAACGGCTATGATATAAATGAAGTTATGACTCTTGATGATAAGGAAATTCAAAAGCTAATTGAAAAATCCCCTTATTATAAAGCTACTTCCAATGATGTTGACTGGGTGGCAAAAGTTCGGATGCAGGGTGAAATACAAAAATGGGTTGACCATTCAATCAGTGTTACAATAAACTTACCCTCAAATGTTAAGGAAGAACTTGTAGGCGACCTTTATATAACTGCCTGGAAAAGCGGATGCAAAGGTACAACAGTATACCGTGAAGGGGCAAGATCAGGTGTGCTGGTTTCTATTGATGACAAAAAGAAAGATACTCTGAACCTCGATAAAGCGAAACCAATACGCCCAAAAGAATTAAGTGCTGAAATCATCAGATTTGCCCACAATAACGAAAAGTGGATAGCTTTTATAGGTTTAAAGGATAACAGGCCATACGAAATATTTACCGGTATGATGGATGATGAAATGTTCCCTATCCCTAAATCAATAACCAAGGGGAAAATCATCAAAAACAAGGACGAAAACGGAGTTAACAGATATGACTTTCAATACACTGATAAATATGGATACAAGAATATGCTTGGGGGCTTATCTCATCAGTTCAATAAAGAATACTGGAATTATGCCAAGCTTATCTCAGGGGTCCTCAGATATGGAATGCCAATTGAAGATGTCGTGGACCTTGTAAGTTCACTCCGACTGGATAATGACACCATTAATACCTGGATAGCGGGAGTGGAAAGGGCACTGCGTAAATATATCCCAAATGGGACAATTGTGAAAACAGGAGATAAATGTCCGGTTTGTAAATCTGAAAACCTGGTATATCAGGAAGGATGCCTGAAATGTACTTCCTGTGGACACTCTAAATGCAGCTAAAAGATTTATGTTTTTTGCAGTTCAAAAACTGTGATCTCGGGTGGTGTCCCGACTCTTCCGGGAAATCCAATAAATCCAATCCCTATATTTACATATAGCTTTTGGTTTCTCTCTGTATAAAGTCCGCCCCATCTGCGATATTTCATCTGAACCGGGCTCCAGCTCCAGCCGGGGACCCTTATGGCAAACTGCATCCCATGGGTATGGCCAGAAAAAGTTAGTGCAATATTCTTTTTACCAACAATTTCAGCATCCCAGTGTGACGGGTCATGTGACATAAGGATTTTAAAGGGAATATCTTTTACCGAAATCATCGCTTTATCAAGATCCCCATATTGGGGGAAAGGAGGCAAACCCCAGTTTTCCACTCCAATTAATCCAACAGGCTCTCCATTTTCATTTAATCTGACAGACTCATTTCTCAAAAGCACAAAGCCCATTTCTTTATGAAAGTCACAAAGATCCTGCAGATTTTGAGCTTTCATTTCATCTGTTTCCCATTGATAATAATCACCATAATCATGATTCCCCAATATGGAATATTTCCCTTTTTTTGCTTGGATCTTAGCTAATATAGGAACAAAATCCTCTATTTCTGCCGCCTTATTATTCACCATATCACCGGTAAAAAGAACATAATCAGCATTTTCACGATTAATAAGATCAACTGCCCTCTCAATTTCACCGGGATTATTTCTGAAACTGCCTATATGAAGATCGCTTATCTGCAATATCCTGATACCATTGAAAGATTCCGGAAGGTTGGGAAAGCCAAGTACCAGATTCCTGACCTGAAAATTAAATTTCCCTTTCCATATTCCCCATAAAATCGAAAAAAAAGGAATGAAAGAAATAAACAAACCCAATTGCAGGATGAAATCAATTCTGCTAATCTTTAGTGACCCTTTATTTACGGGATTTGAAAATGCAAGATTTTTAAAAAATCCGGTAATATCATGAATAAACTGAAAAATATTGAAAAATAATTTAGGGACATAAATTAGTACTACTGCTCCAAAAAATAATGTTACATTATAATAAAAGCGATCATAGTCAAAACTTTTATAGGAAAGAATAAGCCATGTAAGCCATAATAGCATAAATGCTGTTACAGACCAGAAAAATATTATTAAAATAGTCTCTTTTTTAGAAGGCCAATCCCGGGAAAGATAGGATAAACCCCGGTATGCGTACAAGTCGCTTATAAAAATGAATAAAACGATGATAAATATAATAACTAAGGAATTCCCACGCATATAAAGAAAATATCAATTGTACCCGGTAATAACAAGTTTTAGCATTCGATTGTTTAAAAAGTTTAAGACAGGTTCATTCTATAACCCTCAATTCTTTGCCTGTCTTTATAAATGCATTAATTGCCTTATCGAGCTGTTCTTTTTTATGTGCAGCCGAAAGTTGCACCCTGATCCTTGCCTGTCCTTTTGGTACAACGGGATAATAAAAACTTGTCACATATATTCCTTCCTGAAGCAGTTTTTCAGCCATCTCCTGAGAAAGCTTTGCATCATAAAGCATAACAGCACAAATAGCAGACTGGGTTGGCTTAAGATCAAAACCTGCTTCCTGCATTTTCTTAATAAAATATTCAGTATTATTATGGAGTTTATCCTGGAGTTCACTGGTTTCACTCATCATTTCAAACATTCTAATACCGGCATTAACCACAGCAGGGGGCAGAGAATTTGAAAAAAGATAGGGACGTGAACGTTGTCTCAATATTTCTATTATTTCTTTCCGGCCTGTAGTAAATCCCCCAATAGCACCTCCAAAAGCTTTTCCAAGAGTACCGGTGATCAGGTCCACTTTCCCCCGTATATCAAATAACTCCGTAACTCCTCTCCCGGTTTTTCCTACTACACCGGCAGAATGACATTCATCAACCAAAACAAGGGCATCATATTTTTCTGCAAGTTCGCAAATATGATCAACAGGTGCCACATGCCCGTCCATTGAGAAAACACCATCAGTTACAATTATCCGAAAACGCTGAGTTGAAGCTTTACGTAATTGTTCTTCAAGATCATCCATATCAGCACTGGCATATCTATACCTTTGAGCTTTACAAAGCCTTACGCCATCAATTATGGAGGCATGATTCAATGTGTCGGAAATTATCGCATCTTCTTCGGTAAATAAAGGTTCAAATACGCCTCCATTAGCATCGAAACAAGCTGCATACAAGATAGTATCATCAGTTCCGAAATAATCAGCAATCTTCTGTTCCAATGTTTTATGCAAATTTGTTGTTCCACATATAAACCTTACAGAAGACATGCCGTAACCATGAGATCTCATCCCCTCAATAGCTGCATTAATTAATTCCGGGTGATCTGAAAGTCCTAAATAATTATTAGCACAAAAATTCAAAACTTCCTGACCTGTATCCAGCTTAATTTTCGCACCCTGAGGAGATATAATTATTCTCTCATTTTTATAAAGGCCTTCACCTTTAATATCATTTAATTCTTTTTTCAGGTGCTCTTTAATTTTCCCGTACATTATATTTGAATTTTAAGATTTTTATCATTGTCTTTATACCCAATTTTCTTTTTTATTTCAAACAACATAATTTCAGTCATTTTAAACAAATCATACTTATAATTATAGCCCCAATCATTCCGGGCAACAGAATCATCGATGCTTTCAGGCCAACTGTCGGCTATATCCTGTCTGAAGTCAGGATTATAATTTATTTTGAAGCCCTGAATAAATTTTTTTATTTCCTGGTAAATATCATCCGGGGTTACGCTGAATCCGCCAAGATTATAGCTGCTATGAACCGATATCTTTGATTTTTCTGCTTCCATAAGATTAATTGTGGCTTTAATGGCATCAGGCATAAATAACAAAGGTAACCTTGTATTTTTTGATAAAAAACAATCATAAGATCCTTTTCGAATCGCCTCATAAAAAATTTCCACAGCATAATCTGTTGTTCCGCCTCCGGCTTCAGTTTTATAGCTGACTAATCCCGGATAGCGCAAGCTGCGTACATCAAGTCCATATTTTGAATGATAATAATTACACCAGCGTTCTCCGGCCAGTTTTGAAACTCCATACACTGTAATTGGTTCCATAACGGTTAGCTGAGGGGTATTATGGCGGGGTGTACTGGGCCCAAAAACAGCAATAGAACTGGGCCAAAATACTTTTTTAACATCTTCAACCATTTTGGCAATTTCCAAAACATTCATCAGACTGTTCATATTTATATGCCATGCCTGTGTTGGCAGTTTTTCTGCATTTCCCGACAGTACTGCTGCAAGATGATAAATTTGATTTATCTTATTGCGTATAATAAAATGGATTAATTGCTTATCATCCATAACATCAAGTACCTGGTAAGGGCCACCCTGGACTATATCCATAGATGCATACCTTATATCAGTTGAAAAAACATTCTCACTGCCATATATTTTTCTGAGTTCAATTACAAGTTCACTTCCAATTTGACCGGCTGCTCCGATAACAAGAATTCTGTCCATATTTTAAAAAAATAAATTGATATACGAAATTAGATAAATTATTGAGTTATAAAATGTTTAATAATGATAAAATCATTAAAAGCAAAAATATTTCAAGCTGATTTTAAATTTCATTTATAAACAAAAAATAACATTTGTGTTTTATATGGGCTCATAGTATATTTGTCTATTGACTGTTTAATACTCAGGTTTAAACTCAGTATCATTTATTATTCCATGCAGTCAAATTTTGTTTAATTCAAATTTTTGCTATATGACAAAAATCAATCGCCGAAAATTCACAAAAATAAGCACCCTCGCTGGTATTGGCATTGGAATATCCGCTAAGGCTTTTCCAAAGTTTAGCGTAGAAAATGTTCAGGAAGGAAAAAGAATAGGGATCATCGGACTTGACGGGTCTCATGCTGTAGCGTTTACACAGGTCATAAATAATCCTGCAGCCCATCCGGCTTATAGGGGGTACAGGGTAGTTGCCGCCTATCCAAAAGGAAGTCATGATATACAAAGCAGTGTTAGCAGAGTTCCCGGCTATACGGAGGATATGAAAAATCTTGGTGTTGAGATCGTTAAATCTCTTGATGAGCTTATTGATAAAACAGATGCAATTTTTATGGTTACCAATGACGGCCGCCGACACCTGGAACAAGCTATTCCGGTTTTTAAAGCAGGAAAGAGAATGTACATTGATAAACCCCTTGCTGCATCACTAAAAGATGGAATGGATATTTTTGCTGCAGCCAGCCATTTTAATGTTCCAGTTTATTCATGTTCAAATGCAAGATTTAACCATATCAATAAAGAACTGGCAAACGGGAAGATTGGAAAAGTAATAGGTGCAGATGTATATGGGCCTTCACCCATTGAAAAAACTCATCCGACACTCTTTTGGTATGGGATCCATGGAGTTGAAGCTTTATGTTCCATAATGGGTACAGGATGTGAAAGTGTAGTAAGAGTTTTTAACGATGATACAGATATATCCATAGGTACATGGCCTGAAAACAGACTGGGCGTTAACAGGGCGATGCGTACAGGTAAACGGGGAACGGGCGGAACTGCATATGGTGAAAAAGGAATAATAAGACTTGAAAAAGATAGTGAAGAACTTAAAAGTGAAGTCAACGAAGCATATAAACAAATGATTGACTTTTTTTCAACAGGAATAGTCCCGGTCAGGCCTGAAGAAACCTTGGAAGTATTGGCCTTTATGGAAGCGGCAGATGAAAGTTTGAAAAATAATGGGAAGGCAGTGAAAATTGAAAAAGTTATGCTCAAAGCCCAAAATGCAAAAGGAAGGTTAAAACTGTAAAAAATAAACCTTTTTAAATTTCCTTTTCCAAAAAAATATATCTTAAATAAACTGGATTGAAAAAGCTTTTTCCATGTTATATACATCTTTGTGTAAATAAAAATTAAAATAATTTATCATGAAAAAGTTCAGGTTTATACATTTCATGACTGTCTTATTAATACTGGCCATTAATCAGGGAATATCCGGAGCAGCCATACGTGCAGGGATCTCTAAGGCTAATATTACCAAAGATAATGCAAGCGTTTTTGTTAATGATTCATTATATGCAAAAGTATTAGTGCTGGATGATAATAAAACCAGAATAGTGATCATAACAGTGGATATCCTTTATGTTAATAATCCATTTGTAAATGAATTAAAAACAAAAATTGAAAGTGAGTTGAAAATCAACAGGAACAATATTATAATTACCGCAAGTCATGCACATTGGGTTCAAAATCAATTGGCTGATAACTATGCTGACAGAATAGTTATAGCAGTAAAAGAAGCATCTGTGAAACTTGTGCCGGTAAAAATTGGTGCAGGTGCAGGAATAGAAGAGCGAATTACCATGAACAGGCGATTACTACTTGAGGATGGCAGGGAATGGACAATACGTCGTGCTACGCCTGAACCCAGGGATGAGCTGATAAAAAATATTGCCGGACCTTTTGATCCTGAAATTGGCATATTGCGTATAGATAAAATCAATGGTGAACCTTTGGCATTAGTGTATAATTTTGCATGTCATAATTATACCGGAGTTCCCAACAGAGGTGTTACGGCAGGTTTTGTAGGATTTGCATCAAAGCTGATTGAAGAAACTATTGGGAATGGGGCAATGGCTTTGTTTCAGCAAGGCTTTGCAGGCGATATTACTCCCATCCTTTATAAAGATGTAAATGCTCCCAAACAGGATGAAATGCATGGAAATATATTAGGATTGAGCACATTGGAAGCCTGGAGAAAAATAACACCAAAAAAAGATGCAAATATCAAAATTATTACTGAGGAATTACAACTACCGGCAAGAACTGATGTGCAACAACAAATTGAAATATTGGAAGCAAAAAGAGAAAATATTCTCGACTTTTTTAAAGGCCAGGGATGCGGGTCACTTGGAGCCGGAACTAAACTAAACTTTAAGTCTTTCCTTCCACTTTATATAAAATATATGATGTCCCCCCAATTTCCATCAGATTATGCATATAGATATATGCAGGAAGAAAATATCGGAATAAATGACTTTGAAAGGATGGATAATGAAAACAAAAATGATATGGAAAAATATCTCAATTCTATTTATAAAATGGAAGAATTGATTTTAACCGAAGCAAATCTTTCAAATCTCAGAAACATTAAAACTCAAGATCCTTATTACGCAGAAATTACCGGATTAAAAATTGGAGATTTCGTGTTAATTTCATTCCCGGGTGATATTTTCTCACAGATTGGATTAAATATCAAAAATGCATCCCCATATCCGCATACTTTCGTTACAGGCTATACTAATGGCAATGTAGGTTATGCACCTGACCGTGATGCATATAAAGGAGCTGCCTATGAGGTATCATTATCAGGCTTAGACCCTGCATGGCAAAAAATATTTGAAGAAAGGGCATTGGAAATCATAAGGAAATTATAATTTTAAAAAATAATTTTTATTAAATTTTTCGTTTTATTAAAACTTCAAAATGATTTGACAAAGAAAAAAATAAGGATACAAATCAGAATCTTACTCACATTAAATGCATATAATCAGTTAATTAACCAAATTTAATTCAAGTGCAATGAAAAAGAAAAAAGAATCACGTCGAGAATTTCTTTCAAAAACAGGCATGGCAGCAGCCGGTGTAACTATTGGAACATCAGGGGTCAGCGCCAGTAGCTACTCAAGGATCCTGGGAGCAAATGACAGAGTCAGAGTAGGTTTTATTGGTGTTGGGAACAGAGGTACCCAGGTCATGCATGAATTCATGAATGAACCTGATTGTGAAGTTGCAGCTTTATGTGATGTGTATGAGCCATACATTACACGTGACAGATCTAAAGTTAATCCGCGTTATATTGAAGCCACTCCGCAACAGATACCCAAAATGGGAGAAAACTTTTCAAATAAAACAGGAAGGTATTCTGATTATCGTAAATTATTGGATGATAAAACCATAGATGCTGTATACATAGGAACTCCCGATCACTGGCATGCCCTTCAAACTATTGATGCATTCAAGGCAGGAAAGGACGTATTTGTAGAAAAACCTCTTGCTAAAAGTATTGTTGAAGGAAGGGCTATGATAAATGCATGGAAAAAAAGCAACCAAATAGCAGCAATAAGCCTTAATCGCAGAGGATCCAGTACCTGGCAAAGATTAGCCAAAGAAGTACCTGCCGGAAAAATCGGAAAGATCACTTACGCAAGCGGAAGCCATGTTTCCAATATGTACCCCAAAGGTATCGGGAAACTTAAACCCGAAAATCCTCCAAAAGACTTTAACTGGGATATGTGGCTTGGCCCAAAACCTTATCGTCCTTATCAGTATAATATTGCACCCTATCTATTTCGCTGGTGGGAAGAATATGATAACCAGGTCCTAAACAATGGTGTCCATTCTCTTGACCTTATCAGATGGCTGTTGAATGAAAAGGCACCTGTTTCTGTTACTTCTCTGGGCGGAAACTATGTTATTGATGATGACAGAACGATACCAGATACAATGCAGACAATATTTGAATTCCCTTCAGGTGTTATTGCTGTATTTAGCATGCTTGAAGCCAGTTCGGGCAGGTTTACCCCTCAAGGTATGATTGAATTCAGGGGGACACATGGCACTTTGTATGCCGGTAATTCAAATGATTATAAAATTGTTCCCACCTCAAAAGGCCAATTCCAAACCTGGGATAAACTTATGGAAGGAGAAGATTTTAATATGGCAAGCGGAGAAAAAGGGAAACTGGTTGATGGCACATATTCAAATCCCGGCGCAAATCTGGTCCGAAACTTCCTCGATTGTGTAAAAACAAGACAAAAACCTATTGTAACTATCGAAGAAGGACATCTTTCAACCAATTTAGCCCATCTGGCAACCATATCTCTGCAGGTTAATCAGATGTTGAAATGGGATGCTGATAAAGAAGTCTTTACCAACTCTGAAGAAGCAAATAAGCTTTTACATTATGAATATCGTAAGCCCTGGAAGTTGTAGGGTCATCTAAATAATATGCAACTGTGAACAAGTGACGGGGAGAGGATTATAAATAGAATGTAAAAAGGATATTTGGGCATAACAGATAGATTATAATGCTGATACGTTAGAATAAACACATTTTGTATGAAACTGCCACATTTAAATTTGCATATTGATCATCTTCCCCGTCACTTTTTATTTCTCTTCAACTACTTAAGCATTTATCACAATGATAACAAGAAGGTCATTTATTAAATCATCTATTGCCGGAGCCGCTGGACTAACAGGGGCTCTTCCGTCAATAATGTCTTCCTGCAGCAAATCACCTAAAAATATTACCATCAGATCCGTGAAAACCAGTTTTGAGAGGGAAGCTCTTATTCGTCCCTTTGGATTTAAAGGTATATATCAAAATGAATTTTGGGTAACAGCAGCACTTATTGAAAGCGCTTCGGGAATAAGACATGCTGGTTTGCAAACTCAGTGCCTTGCATGGAGTGACCTCGACGTATTTTTAGCACATACAGAATATGACGGAAATATGTTATTGGTAAAAACTCTCGATTATGCGCTTCAAAAAATAAAAGGCCAAACTTTTACCAATCCGATGGAAGTCCAGGATGAAATATTGAAAGATGTACATCGTTTCGGCCAATCTTTAACAAACAATAAAAATCTGAGAGAGACCTTTACCCTCAGTGCCATGGTTGCACTGGACAATGCTCTTTGGATGCTTTACGCGGAAGAAAACGGATTTAGAAATTTTGATGAAATGATCCCTGCAGAATACAGGCAGGCACTTGGCAGAAGACACAAATATGTTGCTCACGTCCCTTTAATGGCATATGCAATTCCATTGGAGGAAATAACCCAGGCTGTTGATCAGGGATACTTTTTTATGAAAATCAAAATTGGCCGTCCGGGTACTCAGGATGAAATGCTGGAAGGTGATATGGCACGAATCGAAGCTATACATAAACTTATAGGGCATAGGGAAACCCCTCACACTCTAAACGGTAAGATACCTTATTATTTTGACGCAAACGGCAGATACGAAAAAAAAGAAACATTGATGAAATTGATTGATCATGCCAAAAAGATCGGCATGCTTGATCAAATTGCAGTTATAGAAGAACCTTTCCCCGAAGAAGCTGATATTTTCGTGGGTGACCTGGGTGTAAGAGTTGCCGCAGATGAAAGCGCACATACAGCTGATGACGTAATTAAGAGGATACAAATGGGATATCAGGCAATCGCCTTAAAATCAGCCGCAAAAACTTTGAGTATGACTCTGAGAATGGCTAAAGCCGCTCAGGAAAATAATATACCTTGTTTCCTGGCCGACTTAACCTGTACCCCTATTCTTGTTGACTGGAATAAAACTGTTGCTGCAAGGCTGGACCCATTTCCGGGACTGAAAGAAATGGGACTGCTCGAATCAAACGGGCACCAGAATTACGTAAACTGGGATGACCTTGTTAGTTATCATCCCTATCCTGATGGACCATGGATAGAATCGAAAGATGGATTATATCATCTGGATGAAGGCTTTTATAAGAATAGCGCCGGCATCCTGAAATCATCAAAACACTACTTAGAACTGTTCAACTCATAATTTTAACACAACAGACTTAACAAATAGCTGACACAATCAGTTTTCAATCTGAAAATATGATAACTTTGATGTATAATTATTAGTGCGGCTATTAATAATTATAACATAATTTTCTTCGTCTTTTAAAAGAAGATATTTTAAAAAAGATAATAATAACAGAAAATAAATCAATGTTTAAGTCAATTTTTCCCTGAAATTATTTGATTGTAATATCTCATAATTAAGGATAAAGATAAAATTTTTCATTTGCTGAAAAAATAAAGCTATTCGTGAGTCTGAATTGCAGGCTAACACAAAATAAATGCAATGAAAAAGCCATCATTATTGATTTTGACAAAAGATATTTGATTAAAATACTGACATTACTTTAATAATTATTTCAAATTTAAACCTGATCATTTTAAGAAAATGAAAAATACAAATACGCAGATATTAAACACAGGGCATGAATATGGCAGAACAAGACTGGAACATGACCTTTTGGGTGAACGTGAAGTCCCTTATGAAGCATATTATGGTATACAAACGCTCAGGGCACTGGAGAATTTTAATATTTCGGGAATTAATCTGAGCAATTTCCCATCAATGATTCAAGCATTATCAATGGTTAAAGAAGCCGCAGCTGAAGCAAATTTTGAACTTGGTTTACTGGACAAAAATATTAAAAATGCAATAGTATCTGCCTGCCATGAACTGCAAAACTGTAAATATCACGATCAATTCGTTGTTGATATGATACAGGGCGGAGCAGGGACATCTACAAATATGAACGGAAACGAGGTTATAGCAAATATTGCTTTAGAGATCCTTGGTTTTGAGAAAGGTGACTATGCTAATTGTCATCCCAATAATCATGTAAACATGTCCCAGTCAACAAATGATGCCTACCCTACTGCAATAAAAATTTCCCTTTTTAATTCAAATAAAAAAATCGTTAACTCTCTAAAAGCATTAGTAGAATCTTTTAATAAAAAAGGCAAAGAATTTTCTCATATAATAAAGATGGGAAGAACACAACTTCAGGATGCCGTTCCCATGACTCTCGGCCAGGAATTTGACGCATATGCAGTTACATTACAGGAAGAAGTTGACAATTTGAACCAGAGTGCCCGATTATTGCTGGAAATTAATATGGGGGCAACTGCAATTGGCACAGGCATAAATTCTGATCCTGATTATTCCGGAAAAGTAATAAAGCATTTAAGAAGAATCAGCGGCCTGGACCTGAATTTAGCCCCAAATTTAATCGAAGGTACACAGGATACCGGTGCTTTTGTCACATATTCTGCCGCATTAAAACGACTGGCTATAAAATTATCGAAGATATGTAACGACCTTAGATTACTTTCTTCCGGTCCAAGAACAGGAATAAATGAAATTAACCTGCCTCCAATGCAGCCCGGATCATCTATTATGCCAGGTAAAGTCAATCCCGTTATTCCGGAAGCTGTTAATCAAATTGCATTTAAGGTGATCGGAAATGATTTAACAGTTACGCTGGCCTCAGAGGGAGGACAACTCGAACTGAATGTGTTCGAGCCGGTTATGGTTCAAAGTATTTTTGAATCTTTAGAGATCCTTATAAATGGAATGAATACTTTGCAATATCGATGTGTTGATGGAATTACCGCAAATGAAGAACGCTGTAAAACATTGACAATGAATTGTATTGGATTGATAACCGCATTAGTACCATGGATCAGCTATGATGAATTAAATATGCTGGCCAAAGAGGCTCTTGTTAGTAACGAAAGTATTTATTCCCTGGTACTGAAAAAAGGCCTCTTATCAAAAGAACAGCTTGATAAGATATTAATACCTGAAAACATGATTCAACCCGTTAAAATTATGCCAAACTCAAACAACCGCCGGAAAAAATGATATAAGCAACTAATACATAGAAAAATGAAACGAATTCTAATTTTTACTGCTATTCTGATTTTTTCTTCATTTCAATTATCCGCACAAACAAGAAAAATCGAATTAAAAGATCTTCGCTGTGAGTATAAAACAGGCCCAAAAGGTATCAGCACAAAAATTCCGAGGTTATCATGGAAAATAATATCTGAAGACAGGGACCAGGTGCAGGTAGCATATCAGATACTTGTAGCTTCATCGCCTAAACTTTTAAATCCCCAAAGGGCGGACCTCTGGAATAGTCAGAAAATCATGTCCGATCAAAATATCCATGTTGAATATGGGGGTAAGGAATTAGAATCCCGTCAACAATGCTGGTGGGCAGTACGAATTTGGGATAAAAACGGAAAGGTATCCGGATGGTCTTTACCTGCAAATTTTGAAATCGGGCTTCTTTCACCTGAAGATTGGGAAGCAGAATGGATAAAAACAGATCTTACTTTTGCAGAGGATGAACATCCATCTCCAATGTTCAGAAAAGAATTCTCTATATCCAAACCTTTTAAATCAGCAAGGCTATACATTACCAGCCTTGGTTTGTATGAATGTTATTTAAATGGGAAAAAAGCAGGTGATGAACTTTTTACCCCTGGCTGGACAAGTTTTGAGAACCGCCTCCAATATCAGGTTTTTGATGTTACTTCGCTGATCAAAAGCGGATTAAATGCAGTAGGGCTAATATTAGGCAACGGATGGTATTCAGCATTTTATCCTAATACCGGTAAAGAACCTGAATATAAAGATCTATATGCTTTAATGCAATTGGAAATCATTTTTAATGATGGTTCAAAAACAATTGTAAAAACTGATAATAGCTGGAAATCATCTACATTCCCGATTCTTAGATCAGAAATATTTTATGGGGAAGTTTATGATGCCCGTCTGGAAAAACAAGGATGGAACCAACCGGGATTTAAGGATTCTGACTGGGCAGGAGTTAATATAACAAAAAAAAGAAAAGATATTCTGATCGGCCCGGTGTCTGAACCAGTACGAAATATTCAGGAATTATATCCTGTGGATATTATCTTTACACCTGAAGGAGATACAATATTTGATATGGGCCAGAATATGGTTGGCTGGTGTCGCCTTAAAGTTCAGTGTCCGGCGGGTACCGGAATTAAATTACATCATGCTGAAGTTCTTGACAAAGCCGGTAATTTCTATATTGAAAATCTACGTACTGCAAAACAGGAGATCATCTATATCTGTAAAGGCGGAAATAACCCTGAGGTCTATGAGCCCAGATTTACTTTTCAGGGTTTCAGATATGTGAAAATATCAGGATATCAGGGAGAACTTAATAAAGATATTTTAACAGGGGTTGTTATCCACAGTGATCTTGAGAGAACAGGAACTTTCAGCTGTAATGACAGTCTTTTAAATCAGCTTCAGCACAATATCATTTGGGGTCAGAAGGGTAATTTCCTGGATGTTCCTACCGATTGTCCACAAAGAAATGAAAGGCTTGGCTGGACAGGGGATGCACAGGTTTTTGCAGCAACAGCATGTTTTAATATGAATAGTGCAGGATTTTTTACAAAATGGTGTCAGGATCTTGCTGCCGATCAACACAAAGATGGAGCAGTTCCTTTTGTAATCCCTAATGTTCTTGGAAGAGGTGATGCTCATGGATGGGCCGATGCCGCCACAATTGTACCCTGGGTTATTTATCGCTCATACGGTGACACCCGAATCCTGGAAAAACAGTATCAAAGCATGAAAGCCTGGGTAGAATATGTACGTTCACAGGCAGGAGAATCATATCTCTGGAAACCAAAAAGCACACAATTTGGTGATTGGCTTGCCTTTGCCACAACCAGGTCAGACTATCCCGGTGCCACAACTGACAAAGATCTTACTGCTACAGCATACTTCTATAATTCAACAAGCCTTTTAATAAAAGCCGCTGAAATACTTGGCAAAGTTGGGGATATACAAGAATATACAGCTTTACAAAACAGAATCAGGGAGGCTTTTAATAAAGAATTTGTAAGCCCTAATGGAAGGTTATCATCAAACACACAAACAGCATATGTAGTTGCGTTATCATTCGGGCTCATTCCTGAAAATCTGGAAAAAACTGTTGCACAACGTTTAGCAGATAATGTAAACAGCTTTGGCCATATAACCACAGGTTTCCTCGGTACAGCCGATATCTGTCATATACTTGTAAAATATGGCTACCTCGCTGAAGCTTATAAATTGATTTATCGCAAGGAATATCCATCCTGGCTGTATCCGGTTACCAAAGGTGCAACAACCATATGGGAAAGATGGGACGGTATTAAACCAGACGGAACATTCCAAAATCCGGGAATGAATTCATTTAATCATTATGCATATGGAGCTGTGGGAGATTGGCTTTATAAAGTTGTTGCAGGAATTAATCCTCATCCTGATATCCCCGGATACAAAAAAATTATAATTAAACCTCATCCGGGAAATACAATGAACGATGTAAAAGCAAGTCATGAATCACTTTATGGAAGCATTAAATCAGAATGGGAAATCAGTGAAAACACTTTCACTTTAATGGTGACAATTCCCCCAAACACAAGTGCTGAGATATTTATACCTTCAAAAGGTAATAAAATCAAAATTGACGGGATAGAATCAACTTACAATAATATACTTGAAGAACCAGGCCTTGATTATCACTATATCAAAATTAACAAAGGATCTGGAAAATATATATTTAAAGCTGAATTTTAATATTTGTTTGAAATATAAATTTTTATGAATGAGGCCGGCAGATTATTGCCGGCCTTTCAAATAAAAGTATTTTTACCATTTCCGGGAAGCATGAATGATCCCGCCTCTTATTTATCATCTTTAAAATATCCCTGAAATAACATATTGTATAAAATACTTCGAATCACTTAGTCCTTCCCCGGAACAGGTGATACAGGCATGATATCTACAGGTCCCATCCTATATTCTTCCGGGCCCAGTCTTAAATTTGAATTCATCATCTCATCCCATGTTACATCTTGTCCGGTATAAGCTGATTCTCTGCCCATAATAGCAACAAGCGTTGAAGTTGCCAGATTACCAGCCTGATTGATGGGTTTATTAGTACGAATGGCAGTTACAAGATTGATCATCTCCTGATCCACTGCGGGAACTGAAACCATATTTGTTGACTTTCCATCTTTATCAACAGGATATTCATATTCCCAAATAATATTTCCATTATAATCAAATATTTTATTTTGGCAATTTGTATATCCTTTAGATCCAAAAATGATCTGACCGATATTGTTACTGCATCCTTGAATCTGTCTACCCATAACCTGAAAATGTCTTTCATCATCAAAAACATAATCTACACTGAAAAAATCATACATATCACCCGATAGTCGTCGATGCCGGCCTCCAAATCCCGATGCTTTAACGGGATGTTTTTCAAAAAACCATATAAGAATATCAATCTGATGAACAAGTAAATTAAGTATTAAATCACCCGTAAGCCAGCACCAGTTACCGCGATTTCGGATCATGTGTTCCATATCACTCCAATCTTTTTCTCTTTTTACATTAGGAGGTTCTCCCGAATTATAATAGCAATTAGCTGAAATAATATCCCCGATAGCACCATTTTTTATCATGCTGAAAGTTTTAATAAAATCTCGCTGATGACGGCGTTGAGTCCCGGCAACAACAGACAGTCCAGCCGATTCAGCAACTTTTCCTGAAACCATCATTGATCTTATACCTACAGGATCCACCCCGGCAGGTTTTTCAATAAAGACATGTTTTCCAGCCTGAACAGCAGCTTCAAAGTGTCTTGGCCGGAAATGTGCCAGTGAAGCTTCCAGTATAATATCTACATCCGATTCAATAACACGTTTGTATGCATCAAAACCCAAAAAACAATTTTTATCCGGAATATCAATATTATGTTCTTTTTTAATTATGTTTCTGCATCGGTCAATCCGGTCCTGAAAAAGGTCTCCCAAAGCAGTTATTTGTAAATTTGGACCTGCATTAAGAAAGTTAAGGGCAGCACCAGTTCCTCTTCCTCCACAACCAATCAGGCCCGCCTTTAAAACCGGCCCGTCAGGAGCAATGTCAGGGAGAACAGGAGAAGTATACCCGGGCTTTTCTGAACTGCAGGAAGAAAGAATACCCGCGGTACCCATTGCACTTAGAAAACCCAAAGATGCAGCACCTTCAATAAATGCCCGCCTGTTTAAAGATTTCTTTTTAAATTCCATATTAATAAAGCTTTAAGTATATAACTGGTTTATAAAAATATTCATAAGTTCAAATGCTTCCCCAAAATTATTTGTTGAGGTTTCCTGAGTTTTTTAAGCTGTTAAATTGAATTATTAATTGGCCCGGGTCAAAGAACAAAAAGCTTGTTAAATGTTCACTTCACTATAGTCCTTTCAAATTTTAAAAATATGTTTTGCAGTTAACATTAATACTTTCCAGTATCCAAATCGAATCAATAAAATTTTAAATCTTTTACTGAATTCTCACGGCTTTGTACAAAAGAAAATTTTCAAAATAGTTTATACAGGAATTCCTTTTAATATTATTTCTTTAGCACAAGGATAACTTAAAAGTTGCAATTTTAAAAAAATATATTCATACTTTTTTAGGAAGAAAATTTTATGTAACAATTTATAAGCTAAGAGGATATTATTAGTAAAAAAAGCAGGATATATCATTATTGCAATGATATATCCTGCTTTAATAAGTTGCCCGAAACTTGTCAGATAAATTCTTCCCTTAGCGTAGCCATCTGATAATTAATTACAACTATCATTCTTTACTCCCGGAGTTCCTTTATCTCCCGTATTATATACTGAAGCTGCAATACACCATGAAGTCCCCAAAACGGCATCAGCAGCATTCATATGGCCCGGATTTAAACTGATAGAAGCACCTGAGGGACGGGGAAAATTACTTGCCCCATAATTTACGGAAAAAATCAGGTCCCCCTGTTCCGTCCCTTCATTCACATTATAGAGAGATATAATTCCTCCGGTATTAGGAAGAGTAATTGAAGTGCCATATACATAAACATTATTTACATCTGTAGCATAAGAAGTTCTTGCCAGAACATAATATTCATTTGGTAATAATTCAATGGAGCTTGAAATAACATGTTTGTTTGTATTATCCCTTTCCAAAATGAGATTTTCTAAATTTATTATTCGACCTGAATTATTATAAATCTCAATCCATTCGCCTTCAGTATCTGAAAGTGCTGTCGGATCAAACATAATTTCTGTGATCAGTATATCCCCATATCTGATAAAATTATCAGCTTCATCCTTAATTTCTACTAATTCAAGAGGTATTTCAGACTCATCCACAATAACGGTGACAGAGCCGCTTCCTTCGTTTAAAGTCGTATTCACAAAAATTTCATAATGCCGGCCCGCCAAAGGCTCTTGTATAGAACCAAATAATTTACGAAGTTCCGTATTACTTTCAGAATTTATGTACCATAACTCAACAAATATTTCGAGTGGCGAGGGCTGAAAATAGCCAATTCTGGTCTCATCTTTGGTAAATTCCAGCATATCAATGAGTGAAACAACTTTTGCAGAATAATCGGTATAATTATTTATTACAACATCAGACCATAGTACACTAACTGCCGTATTTGCCAGGGTACATGTTACGGTTACAGATTCATTTTTATTACTGCTAATAGTAAATATTTCAGATGCCCCGTAATAATAAGGATTATCAAATGCAGCTCCTAAATTATTATTTGAATGGGCTTCAACATAGTAATTTCCAGGCAATAGTTCAATGGTGTCGGGCATAAGGGATAAAGTTTCAAATACAAGTGCCTCTGTGCCATCAGCTTTATATATGCTAACTTTAAAATCACTAAGCGGCACAAAAGCTTTTAATTGTTTTTTTACTTTATACTCACGTACCGATAAACCAAGATTCACTACTAATGTGCCCGATTTTTCTGGCGGAATCGGAGATTCCTTCTGACATGAGATCAGTGCAACCATAATAATGCTAAAAAGCGCAAAAGATAACTTTTTCATAACTTTTAATTTTTTGTGTTAATAAATTAATAATTAATCTGAAAACAACTCTTATATCTTGTTGATCATTAGATTTTTAAAGCTTAATTGGCGATTTCTCTAATTCTCCTGGAGCAAGATTGCGTGTTTTTGACTTCTTTTTTTATGTCTTAAAAAATTAATTCTCTGCGTGCTGTTCATAAGTTTTTTAATTCTTTCCTAAAAACAGCTTTGAAATCGTTGTTATTCAGACTATATTAAACACAGAAAAAAATCTCTAAAAATATTTATTTCAGGCCGGTGAAGAATTACGAAATTGAAAAAAGTCAATATCAGTGA
This sequence comes from uncultured Bacteroidaceae bacterium, assembly GCA_964563105.1. Classification (GTDB taxonomy): domain Bacteria; phylum Bacteroidota; class Bacteroidia; order Bacteroidales; genus CAYVTV01. Next base: position 1,211 of record CAZLXM010000065.1, on the reverse strand, counting down.
TATTATAATGTTCGTGAGTTAAACGTCAATTGGCAGCCTGATTCATTTCTTGTTGCGCCCGACAAAATATTTATGTTTCATAAAGAAATGTCTTAAGGAATTAATAAGGAATATCTGAATTGAATTCAAAAATCATTAATTTTCAACTCAATTATCAAACTATTAATACTATAAGCCTTATGAAAAAAATTTATCTTTTTATCGGATTAATGGTATTATCTACATTAATTGTATTTAGTCAAAACAGAAATACAAAAATTTTCACCATTTTCACTTCTCCAGGTTGCGGATGTACCGGATCAGGAGGCTCTCCTTTGAATTTTACTACTCATGAAATGGTTTTGAGTGATCTTATTGATGCTTGCAACGGTGTGGATTTCCTGGAATTTAAAGGCTCCATCCCGGAAGCATTTAATGAAGTTCAGAAAAACAAAACAAATTATGATGGTGTACTTATCATTGGACGAGTTGACGGAGATTACCGGCTGGCATTCACTGGTTTACCAACAATAGTGGTTTATAACTTATGGGAATTCCAAAGCGGGCATCATTATTATATTTTCTCAACCGGAAAAGTAAAATCCGATGGGCCTAATGTGTTGGAAGGAGGAACAAATTATGAACATGTTAAAATCCTTACAGCCCAGCTCGACAGGCGAAATTTTTGCTCTCCCGCCGTCAGGGAATCTATGTTCAATGATCTTGTATATAAAATTAATTTAATAAAAGCAGTAAAGGAATTGAAAGAAACCAGGATATTGATGGTTAAAAGCAGTAAAGATGAAATTATTGCAAGTGTTAATTATAAATTCGGAGACCACGACCAGAAATATCCAATAAATCATAATGAAAGGTATATAAGCAATTTTAAAGATGTTTTTGGAATAGATATAATTGTTGTTGAAGCTCAAGAATTCTTTGATACATACAAAAAAATTAATGCAAAAAAAGTTGAGGAGATTGCAGATAAATGGATCAGGGAAGCGAGTAGAGTGGAAGCATCAAAACAGGAAATACTAAAAACAGCGAGAGGATACCTTGCACTGGAGGAATTACGATTGAAATACAATTGCAATGCAGTATCAACACATCTCAGAAGTGTTACAGAGAGTAATAAAATTGAAGACCGTTTTAATCCGGGAGTCGGGTTGGAACTGGGATTTAAAACAAGAGGTATTCAGGCTGTTTGTCAGAACTATCCTGATATTCTG
>CAZLXM010000064.1:3978-22804 GCA_964563105.1 uncultured Bacteroidaceae bacterium | reverse complement strand
TCATTTCTTTTAGCAAAATTACGGTTAAAGGAAGTTATTATTGAATTTACTTCCTGTTTTTCAGCATTGTCACGAGCCCATTGACCGATACAGGGGCCGCAGGCATTTGCAAGAATTAGTCCTCCTAATTTTTCAAATATTTCCAAAAGTCCATCGCGTTCAATAGTTGAACGGATCTGCCCTGAGCCTGGTGTGACGGTAAACCCTGATCTGGCTTTTAAGCCTTTCTCAAGAGCTTGTTTTGCAACAGATGCTGCACGTGTGATATCTTCATAAGATGAATTTGTACAGGAGCCAATTAATCCGACATCAAGCCGTGAAGGCCATTCGTTTTCTATAACGGCTTTGGCAAATTCAGAAATCTTCCATGCCCTGTCGGGAGAAAAAGGTCCATTTATATATGGTTCGAGTTCTGATAAATTAATCTCAATTAGCTGGTCAAAATATTTTTCAGGGTTAGAATAAACTTCCGGATCTCCCGTAAGATGATCAGCAATTTGATCAGCCATTTCAGCAATTTTCTCTCTTCCAGTAGCTTTAAGATACTCTTTCATTTTTTGATCATATCCAAAGATTGAAGTTGTTGCACCAATTTCAGCACCCATATTACAAATTGTCCCTTTACCTGTAGCAGAAATTGATTTTGCCCCTTCTCCAAAATATTCGAGGATAAACCCTGTACCTCCTTTAACAGTGAGAATACCGGCAACTTTAAGTATTACATCTTTTGGAGATGACCAGCCATTTAGTTTTCCTGTTAATTTAACCCCAATAAGCCTGGGAAATCTTAATTCCCATGGCATACCGGCCATAACATCAACTGCATCAGCTCCGCCAACTCCCACTGCGATCATACCTAAACCACCGGCATTAACAGTATGTGAATCCGTTCCTATCATCATCCCTCCGGGAAACGCATAATTTTCAAGGATAACCTGATGGATTATCCCCGCACCGGGTTCCCAGAAGCCAATGCCATATTTATTCGAAACACTTGAAAGAAAATCAAATACCTCCCTGTTTATCTCAAAAGCAGAAGAGAGATCTGCTTTAGCACCCGATTTTGCCAGAATCAGATGATCACAATGGACAGTTGAAGGAACTGAGACTTTCTCTTTTCCGGCCATCATGAACTGAAGTAAAGCCATCTGGGCAGTCGCATCCTGCATAGCAACCCTGTCCGGATTAGTATTTATATAATCAATTCCGCGCCTGAATGGCTCTTTTATATTTATATCATCAAGATGTACATACAATATCTTTTCTGTGAGTGTCAGGGGCTTTGACAGAAGCTTTTTAGCTGCCTTAATTTTTTGTACCATTTCTGAATACACTTCTTCAATCATGTCAAGATTAAAAATCATAACTTAAAATTTAATACGTTTAAAAAATATAAATACCTGTATAGCTAATAGCTCTTCATTCATCCATAGAAATAACAGGCCTTTTAAACAAGATTTGTCAACAATATACGAAATTATGCTTTGCATAAACATTTTATTTCGCAGCTAATCTTTCTCATAATAATCGGAAAAATGTAGCTGTAAAGTTAAAATAAGTATATCAATATGATGACATTTATATTCATATATTGTTTAGAATTTTATACTTTTAGCAAAAAAATATCGTGTTAAAAAGAAATCTTAAGTATTTCATAATTTCCGTTGAACTTTTTAGAGAAAACCTGAATGTTTCTTTTCAGGCTCTGAAAACCAATAAATTAAGGACTATCCTGACTATATTTATCATTTCTTTTGGAATTATGGCCCTTGTTGGGATCCTAACTGCAGTAGATTCCATGAAGAAATCCGTCTCAAAAGAATTTATGGTAATGGGGGCCAATACTTTAACCATAGAAAGTCGAAGCATGAGAGTGAATATTGGCGGAAAGCAATATCGTAAAAAGAATCATACTTTTATTAGTTACAGGGAGGCTGAACGATTTAAGGCTGAATTCGGTTTTCCTGCAAGTGTTTCAATTTACACGACAGCCTCAGGAAATGGAGTTGTTAAATATGAAAGTTATAAATCAAATCCAAATATTAATATTTTAGGGACAGATGAAAACTATCTTACAACATCCGGTTTTGAAATAGAGACCGGCCGCGGATTTTTATCCGAAGATATCGTAAATAATAAAAATTACGTTATAATAGGAAAAGAAGTAGCAAATAAAACTTTTAGAAATACTATCAATCCAATAGATAAAATTATTACAATTGGTAGTGGGAAATACAGAATTATAGGAGTGACAAAAAAAAGAGGTTCCGGAATGGGTATGCTCAGCGACAGATTTTGTCTGATCCCTTATTCAAATGTACGACAATATTTTTCAAGGCCTGAAATGAATTATTCTATAAATATCACACTTTCAGAACCATCATTATTGGAAGCTGCTAAAGGAGAAGTGGAGGGGACCTTCAGAAATATTCGCGGACTTACACCACAGGATGAATCCGATTTTAATATCAGTACAAGTGATAATCTGGTGAATATATTAATGGAAAACCTAAGGAATATTTCTTTTGCAGCAACTATCATTGGCCTTATCACTCTTGCTGGAGCAGCCGTGGGGCTGATGAATATTATGCTTGTTTCTGTAACTGAACGAACCAGAGAAATCGGGATTAGAAAAGCAATTGGCGCCAGAGCGTCTGTAATAAAACAACAGTTTCTCCTTGAATCTGTTTTTATAGGGCAAATTGGCGGTATTATTGGAATTATAATGGGAATTATTATTGGGAACATGGTATCACTAATTCTTGGCACATCTTTTATTATTCCATGGGTTTGGATTTTTACCGGAGTTTTTTTATGTTTTATGGTAAGTATAATTTCAGGTTATTTTCCTGCAGTACAAGCTGCAAAACAAGATCCCATTGTTGCTTTACGTTATGAATAAAATTCAAAATTTAAAATAATGTCTGATTTTCATATAAAAAAGACTTTTAACACACCAGAAGTGCTGTTGAATTATTCTGATGGTAAATTCAGGATGGAAGGAAGATCAATCCCTGAAGATCCCGCAGAATTTTATGAGGAAATTATAAACAACATGAATGACTATTATAATGATCCAAAGTCTCTTACAACAATTGAATTAAAACTGGAATATGTGAATAGCGGGTCTTCAAAATGGCTAATTGATATATTTAGATTAATAAAAACAAATTATGATAAAGGGTTTCAATGTAAAGTTTTATGGTATTATGATGCAGATGATGAATCCATCCAGGAATTAGGACAGCATTATAAACAAACTTTTCAAATCCCGTTTGACCTTATTAAATACTAATATCCTAAATAATTCTTTTAGTTTATTAAAAAAAAACATCCATGATAATAAAAGATTATATATCATGGATGTAATTAAAAAATAAAGGGATAATCCTTAAAATATTATTTTATTATAATAATTTATTTTACGGTATCCATGTGTGCTATCAGATCAAGCAATTTACATGCATAAGCCCACTCATTGTCGTACCATGCCACAACTTTCACAAAATTATCGTTAAGCGAAATGCCTGCACCTGCATCAAACACGGATGTACGAGAATCACCAATAAAATCACTCGAAACCACGCTGTCCTCGGTATATCCAAGAATACCCTTAAGGGGCCCTTCAGAAGCTTTCTTCATTGCAGCTTTAATTTCATTATAACTTGCAGGCTTTTCCAGTCGACAAGTGAGATCAACAACTGAAACATTTAAGGTTGGGATCCTGAATGCCATACCTGTAAGTTTTCCATTAAGAGCAGGGATTACTTTACCTACAGCTTTTGCTGCACCTGTGGAAGATGGAATAATATTACCGGCTGCTGCGCGACCACCTCTCCAGTCTTTTTTTGAAGGGCTGTCTACTGTTTTTTGAGTAGAAGTTGTTGCATGAACAGTAGTCATAAGGCCTTCCATAATCCCCCAATTATCATTTAAAACTTTTGCAACGGGTGCAAGACAGTTAGTTGTACATGAAGCATTAGAAACATAAGCCATATCAGCCTTGTAGCTGTTATGATTTACACCCATTACAAACATTGGAGTATCATCCTTTGAGGGTGCTGACATTACAACTCTTTTAGCGCCTGCTTCAAGATGACCTTTAGCCGATTCTTTTGTAAGAAATAATCCGGTTGACTCAATAACGTACTCTGCACCCACTTCATTCCATTTCAGATTTGCCGGGTTAGCCTCAGCAGTTACCCTGATCTTATTACCATTAACAATCAATTTGCCATCTTTAACTTCAATTGTGCCGTCAAACGCCCCGTGAATGGTGTCGTACTTAAGCATGTAAGCCATATAGTCAACATCGATCAAATCGTTGATTGCAACAATTTCCATATCATTTCTTTGCATTGCTGCCTTGAAAGCAAGTCTTCCAATACGGCCAAAACCATTAATTCCAACTTTAATTTTTGCCATAGTATAAAATATTAATAAGTTATATTATAAAAAACTGATAAAACCCTTTAAATTTTTAGATTGCAAAAATAAATATAAAAATCTAATGCAACAAAAAATAATAATAGACGAATCTTAGAATTAAGCTAAGATAAAACAATCAAATTATTCCAAAACATCAAAATTTTTATAAGGAAAAAGTTTCGGGGAATATTTTAAACTATCCTTCCGGTATAAATGTTAACTAATAACAATTAACTTACCAATATATATGATCCCGGAAGGATCTATTAATATTATTATTTCACAATACTTATGATTTTATAACCATGCACGGCTATACAAATATCTTTATGCAATCTAATAATAATTCTCCTCTTTATCCATTTTTTTCTGCTGCCTGATTGATCCTCTCCTGATTTTTCTGTCCTGCTTTTCAGCTTCACTACTTCTGCGGGCAAGGGCAGCTTCACTTACATCTATATATTTACCAAATCGATAACTAATAAACAGGTTCAAAAATAAAAAATCGTTTCTCTCAGTAGCCATTATGGGTATTTTCTTTACAAATGCACTCATTGACACACCAGCTTCAATTGAATGCAAAACAATATCCATTTTGGAATATTCAAATCCAAATCCCGTTTTTACCGATGCTCCGGGAACAAGTGAAACCTCTTTAACGCCTTTAAAAAATGAAGCCCTTCCATAAATAACATTGTGATTAATAGAAGAACTGTATTTTTCTGTTTTCAGGTAAAACTCATGAGGATCTGAAGTTAAATATAATACTTCATAATAAACCGGTTTTAACAGCCCGACAGCAGGACCCCCGGTATAAAAAAAGCGTACTGCAATCCCTCCCCTGTCATTCTTTCTGAAAATCTCATTTTGCCTGCCAATCATCCCTCTGAGTTCCATAAAAGCATTTTCCTTCCCAAAAACAAAACTACGGTTACTATAAAAGTTATTGGATATTTTAACTTCTTTCGGATGTTTAATTATTGAAAAATCAATTTCATAAATATTCTGCAATCTGGCATCGATCCGTTGGCCAAAACGATATCCTGCACCAAATCCATTTGAATTTAAATATATACCTCCTGACTTTTCATTTTTATATAATAATCTTGGTTGCAAATCAAGTTCTCCCTGCGCAAGACTAATTTTTGAACTTAGAAAATATAAAGGAAAAAAGATTGCAAAAAAAACATAAAACTTATCTCTTTCACTTTTCCAACTTTTATGTTTTAGCTTAAAATAAAACTGGTTAAGGGAAGTAAAACAAGACTTTACGACAAATCTATAAAGTATCATTGTGCTCTTACACTAATTAATCTTATTAAATTTTGACCCAAGCACTTACATAACTCCGATTGTCTGTGTTTTTAATTCTTTGAAACATCAAACAGACAAAAAAAGATACTTCAATACCGGCTCTGCAGTAAAATTATTAATCTCAAAGATATCTTATTTTAAATAACAAAACAAATGTAAAATAGTTTACATTAAAAGGTATTAATTAAGAGCAAGATACAAGAAAAAATCAGCTGCCTGTTTCAGTCTGAATAGTTTCTATGCTTGAGCGGTAAGCAGGGCAAACTTTTTTGTTACAGGCAGAAAAAAGCAAGCCAAAAGCTGCTACAAACACTAATAAAATGATCAACTTTCTCATAAAATGATTTTTAAAAAAAATTATATCGATAAATCATAGTTTACTGCCGATTATATACGCAAAAAAATAAATAAGGATATATTATTTTTTATTAAACAATAATTAATAGTTTTTGGAAGTAGTTTTTCTATTTAAATGCAATTTACAAAAAATTATTTTTTAAATTTTATCCAAAAAAAAGAATTGTGAATTTTTAAAATATTAATCTGATTAATAAATAAGCTTTTTTTAAATCTTTATATTTGCACATTTTAAATCCTTATGTATATCAGGTTATATAATGAAAATCCTAATATAAGGCAGGTAAGGCAGGTTTGTGAGGTTCTGTCTGCAGGAGGTATTATTATATATCCCACGGATACGGTTTATGGATTAGGATGTGATATTTACAATCATAAAGCTATTGAGCGAATTGCACAGATAAAAGGGATCAGGCCGGAAAAAGCAAATTTTTCTTTTATTGTTTCAGATTTAAGCCATCTTTCAGATTATACCAGAAATATTGAAAATCGCATATTTAAACTTATGAAATCCTGTCTTCCCGGGCCTTATACTTTTATTCTTCCTGCCAATAATCATGTTCCCAAAATATTAAAAAATAAAAAGAAAACAGTTGGGATCAGAATTCCTGATAATAATATAATCCTGGAAATTGTCAGGGAATTTGGACGCCCTATTTTAACTACTTCTATTCTTGATGATGATAAAATTATTGAATACACAACAGACCCTGAGATAATTTATGAAAATTTCCGTGACAGGATTGATTTGCTGGTAGATGGCGGATATGGGGGAAATATACCTTCAACAATAATTGACTGCACTAAAGATGAACCGGTAGTGGTACGCCAGGGATTAGGAGAGTTATGCTGAATCGTACTAGCGTTTCCAAAAAGCGGGAGAAAATATAACCAGAACCGTAAATAATTCAAGTCGCCCTATTAGCATTAAAAATGAAAGGAACCATTTCCCAAAATCAGGAATATGGTTGAAATTTGCAATGGGGCCAACATCTCCAAGACCCGGACCAATATTACCAATACAAGTAGCTACCGCACCAAGGGAAGTATCAAGATCATATCCAAGTGCTGACATAATTACAACACTTACAACAACTATTATGAGATAATAGGAAATAAACGCCAAAACATTTGTAATAATAACCGGATCAATAATTTGACGATTAAACCTTACCGGTATTACAGCATTTGGATGAATAAGCCTTTTTAACTCAAGAGCACTGTTTTTCATTAATAGTACAATACGCATTATTTTAACACCCCCGCCGGTACTTCCGGTTGACCCTCCAAAAAACATAAGAAAAAGTAGTAATACGCCCAATACAGGAACCCAATTAAGATAATCGGAAGTCACAAAACCAGTTGTGGTAATAATAGACACCACCTGAAACAAAGCAAGTCTGAAAGATTCCTCTAAATTCATATTCATCGATATAAAGAGGCCGGCTCCTATTAACAAAGAAAATATTAAAATAAAGGCTGTATAGTACTGAAATTCTTCATTATGTAATAATTTACCAAAACGTAGATGCAGGGCAAAATAAGAAAGATTAAAATTTATCCCTGCAATAAACATAAATAATATAATAATATATTGAATATAAGGCGAATCCCATTGTGCAACACTTGCCTGTTTAGTACTATAACCACCCGTAGCCATGGTAGTAAATGAATGGCATATAGCATCAAAAATATCCATACCACCCAGCCAAAGCAGTATGGTTTCAAAAATGGTAAAAATTATATAAATGAACCATAATCTTTTAGCCGTTTCATTAATTTTCGGATGTAGCTTATCAAAAGTCACACCGGGTACTTCAGCAATAAAAAGCTGCATACCCCCAATGCCGAGAAGAGGTAATATTGCAAGCGATAAAACTATGATCCCCATTCCCCCAATCCATTGGGTAATACTTCTCCAGAACAATATTCCATGAGACAGAGATTCTATGTTATTAAGAATACTGGCACCAGTTGTGGTAAATCCTGACATTGTCTCAAAAAACGCATTGGTGAATGAAGGTATTGAACCAGAAAGTATAAATGGAAGTGTACCAAACAAAGAATATATTATCCAGCCAAGCGACACAATTAAGTATCCCTCACGCCGAAATATACTTAATGGCGCATTTCTTGAAAGTAACCACGAGATACCACCAACCAGAATAGCTGTCATCCCCGAAATAAGAAATACAATGTAATCGCTTTCACCATATATTAAACAAACAGGGATTGATAAAAACATGAATAAGCCTTCTATTACCAAAAGAAAGCCCAATATGTTGATGACCATTCTGGTATTTAACATGGAATTATCAGTTGAAGAATTTCTCAACCTGCCCAATCGAACCAGGAAGGCTAAATACCACTACTCTGTCATTTGGCTTAATAAGTGTGTCACCTTTTGCTATAAAACTACCGGCACCTCTGACAACACCTCCGATAATTGCTTCTTTTGGAAAATCAAGGTCTTTTAAATAAGCCCTGGTTATAGGTGAATTTTGCCGCGCAACAAGTTCAATGACTTCGGCTTCAGTACCTGCAAGACATCTGATACTTGCAACTTCCGAAGACATCGTAAACCTGAAAATACGCCCTGCTGCAATTAACTTTTTATTAATAATTGTATCAATCCCTATATTTTCCGACAATGGAATGTAATCCATATTTTCTACTTCGGCTATTGTTTTCTTAACTCCCATGTTGGTGGCTAACAAACATGAAAGAATATTGGTTTCGGAATTAGCAGTCACGGCAATAAAAGCATCCATTTTCGAAAGCCCTTCCTGATTTAGCAAATCTACGTTAGTACCATCACCGTTGATTACCAAGGCATTATCAAGATAGTTGGAAATTCTGTAACTTTTTTCTCTGTTTATTTCAATTAGTTTTACATAATGCTGATCCCCCAGATCCTGTGCAGTTCGCACACCAATTCTGCTTCCACCTAATATCATTATATTCCTAACATCAATATTGGCTTTCCCTGTATATCTTAAAAGATTATTTATCCCGCCGTTATTTGTGATAATATAGACCAGGTCCCCTTCGAGAAATCGATCCTGCCCTCCGGGAATTATTGTCTTCTCCTTTCTCGTAATAGCAACAGCCCTATACTCAAGTTCATCGTCAGAGTCAAAAATTTCATCTAAAGATTTATTAAGTATGGGGGCATTTTTATTAAGCCTGAATGCATACAAATGAAGTCTGCCACCTGAAAAATCCACAACATCCGACATGCCGGAATGCGACAAAAGCTCAACTATTTCTTTAGCAGCAATCATCTCGGGATAAATCATATAGTCAATGCCTTTTTTTTGAAGCAGTTCACGATTTCCGGGAAATAAATATTCCTGATTATCAATTCGTGCTATTGTCCGCAATGCCCCCAATTCTTTAGCAAAAATGGCCGATGAAACATTTACGGATTCTGACTGGGTAACGGCAATAAAAATATCTGCTTTTTTGATCTTTGCTTCTTTTAAGATCCCTAAAGAAGTAACATTTCCTTCAAGAGTTAAAATGTCCAATGATGAACCAATATTTTTCAGGCGTTCATGATCATTATCAATTACAGTAATACCATGATTCTCATTACTTAACATCTTGGCAAGATGAGACCCAACGGCTCCTGCTCCTGCAATTATAATATTCATAACCTTAATGAAATATCTCTTTCCAATTTAAATACAAAATAAGATATAATAACGGACATTGCATAGATTTTTCTTCCTTTTTTATTTTATTTCATAAAATGCTTTTTTTGTCCCATAATAGAGAAATATTGCTATTCCTGCTGTTTTAAAAGTAATAGACCAAAGCACCTTCAAATCTTACGTCATAAAAAACAGGAAATATGTTTTCTTTGCCTTTTATATCTTTCGGATACTTATTTCCTTTATATTCCGAAGTAAGTGCAATATATTTTGTATTGGAAAATGAAATAAAAGGAGGCAACTTATTTAAACCTTGTTTATTAATAATAACAAAATCGGGATGAATTTGATTTACACAATCAGGAAATAAATTATCTGCCCTGCAATTTGAAATTACTATGCTTATAGAATGAAAAACCAATACACTAAAGTCTTTTTCATGAATTTTGAAAAATGCTAATCCCTCATAAGATTGGTCAAATACATCTATATCTATAAAAACCGGCTCAGCCCCGGCTGTTTTCAGCCAAAATTTTTTACAGGATTTAATTATTTGACTCTTTGTATTTTCGGTTAAACCGGAAGTAATGAGGTAATGTTGATTTGAACATTTTAATTCAAAGGCAAAAATTCCGGGAATATTATAAAGAAGTAAATAAGACTTTTTTAAAGAATTAAAATTACGCATCCCTTCATAAAAAAAAGCAATATTGAGAAAAACAATTATAAATATAAGCTGAAAAAACTGCTTTTTTATAAGGTAAGCCTGCCATAACAGAAAAATGCCCAGAAAAAGCCATAATTCAAAACGATCAATATAAATATTATCAATGGAAGAATAAGGCAGTGATTCGATCAATTTTACACCTAGATTCATACATTCTGTCATAAAACATTCTGCCCTGGAAATTAATTCAAATGCAAGATCAAAATGCCAGAAAAAAGCTGATATTATGATCATTACAAGAATAATAGTAACAAATGGAATAACCACATAATTGCTTAGAAGAAAATATACCGGGAATTTATTGAAATAATAAATGGACAATACGCCTGTACCAATCTGGGCTGCCAGAGAAACAGAGCCTAATTCATATAAATAATTAACTACCCTGTTTTTTGAATAAAACAGCTTTTTTATCCGTGGTTGAAAAAACAAGATGCTCAATACTGCCATATAGGAAAACTGAAAAGCAAGATCTGTAACAATAAAAGGATTGATAATCAATTGTATAAATGCTGAAAGATAGACAGGTTGATATTTGAAGTTACCCTTTTTCAGAAAAGCTGAAATAACAACTAAAGTCAGCATTATTCCAGCTCTGGTAACTGAGGCTGACATTCCAGTTAATAAAACATAAAACCACAGAATAATAAGCATTATAAGCATGTATAAAAAACGGGTATAAGGATTCCGCTTTAATTGTCCTAAGAGCAAATCAAAAACAAACCATATCAGGCCAACATGCAAACCGGACACTGCCAGAACATGCATCGCCCCTGTTCCTGAATAAGAGCTGATAATATCTTCATCCAGATATTCTTTGCTCCCTGTAGCCAGGGCAGTAATAATTCCGGATTGTTCACTTTTTCCGATAACCTGATGGATCCTGTTGATAAATGATTGCCTGAATCTTTTATGTATATATTTAAGATTGTTTGTTTTATGCTGAATTATTTTCCAATCATCCTTTTTAATAAATGTCTGGTAATAAATACTCTTTTTATATAGAAAAGCCCTATAATCAAATTCATCAGGATTACCATTCTGAGTTGGCCTTGAAGCCTGCATCCTCACCAATAAAATATCCCCCGGGGATAATTGGGAAGATAAACTGTCATTTTCAAAATAACTTAGTACTTTTAAATTCTTCCCAATAATGAATTGCTTCAGGACCCGATTTAAAAATCTGACTGATTTAATTTCAATGGAATCAGTCATTGCCTCATCTATATCTATCTGATCTGATCCTTTATTGTTGAATATTTCCGGGAACAAAAATGAAACATTTCCTCTTTGCAAAAAATCATATGATTTTAACAGGTTTTTTAATTTAATCTTTTTATTTCCGGAAATATTTGAAAGTTTTAACAGGATTTTTAATGAATTCTTTTTTTCCACCGGATAATCTTTAACTTCACATATCCAATAAGCATTATTCAGTTGTTCGGGAAGATCTGCCTCTGAGGGTGTAAGACAAACCAGCATCCAGCCTGATAAAAAAAATGAAATACTTATAATCAAACCTTTAAGCCAAAGTTGATGGAATTTTGATACTTTTCTCTGAAAAAACAATAAAAGAAAAATACATAATACTATAATAAGGAAAAATAAAGGAAGAAATTCAGTTCCATACCAACTACAATAAATTGCAGCAATTATTCCTGCAATCATTGGTATAAGAGCTCTGATTACAGGCATACATTTAATATAGTGTAAAACCTCCATCTTTTTTTATGTCCGTATTATTTCAAAAACTGCCTGAAACGTTGGACTATTTCATAAAAAAAAAGAGAAATACCGGAGCTTTTAGAACTTTTTAAATTATATGGTGTTTTTAATGAAGTTGCAATAATTATAAATATATTATTAATTTTACTAGCCTGAAATAAACCATTAAAAACTTGAAATTATGTCAGATTTAAGAACAAATTATCTTGGAATAGAACTCAAAAATCCAATCATTGCAGGCGCAAGTAATATGGTAAACAATGTTGATAATCTCAAAGCACTGGAAGATGCCGGCGTGGCTGCTATTGTTTACAAATCTTTGTTTGAAGAACAAATTCAGCTTGAAAGTTTTGAGATGGACTCACAAATGCATGATTATGATAACCGGCATGCCGAAATGGTTAGTCTTTTTCCCGATATCAAGCATGCAGGGCCTGAAGAACATTTGTTAAAATTAAGGAAAGCAAAAGAATCAGTTAAAATACCTCTTTTTGCAAGTTTGAATGCGATCTATAAAGAAAGCTGGGTGGAATATGCTCAATTAATAGAGGAAACCGGAGTTGACGGGCTTGAACTGAACTTTTATTTTATTCCGCTGGATTTTGAAAAAGAAGGTAGAAGCATTATAAAAGAACAATTGGATATTCTTATCGAAGTTAAAAAAAATGTAAATATACCAGTTAGTATAAAATTAAGTCCTTACTATACTAATACTTTAAAGGTGGTAAGCGAATTTGATACTGTAGGGGCAGACGGATTTGTTCTATTCAATAAAATGTTTGAGCCGGAAATTGATATTAATAAAGAAGATCATTTTTCACCATTTAATCTCAGCGGAGAGAATGATCACCGCTTACCCCTAAGATATGCAGGATCGTTATTTGGAAGGATTAAAGGTTCAATATGCAGCAGTACAGGGATTTATAAGGCTGAGGATGTTATTAAAATGCTGCTTGCCGGGAGTGATGCTGTTCAAATTGTCAGTACCCTGTATAAAAATAAAATACAATATGTCTCTGTTATTTTAAAGGAGATTGAAAACTGGATGAATAAAAAAGGGTATGGATCACTAAAAGACTATAAAGGAAAACTATCTGCCAAAAATACAGTTAATCCATTTGTCTATAAAAGGGCCCAATATATTGACTTATTATTAAAATCTGGCGAATTAATGAAATCATACAGCCTGAGGTAGAAAAATGGCTGAATTTTACGGCCAAAAACTTAAACACTGATTTTAATTTTATAGGAAGTCTCGGTATTCCCTTTTGCAATTTCTTTAAGACGACCATTAAGAAGGCGCTTTCTGATAGGATTTATCCTGTCAATAAATAAAACTCCTTCAAGATGGTCGTATTCATGTTGTATAATCCGGGCTTTAACTCCGTCAAATTCCTCTTCATGAAGCCTAAAGTTTTCATCATAATAGCGAAGGCGTATAATTGATTTTCTGTCTACATCCTCCCTTATGTTTGGGAGGCTCAGGCATCCTTCATTAAAAGTCCACTTATCACCAATTTCTTCTAAGATAAGTGGATTTATGATCACTTTTTTGAATTCTTTCAGGCCCGGGCCACTGTCATCAGATATTTCTGAAGCATCAATCACAATAAGTCTTATGGAAAGCCCAATCTGTGGGGCAGCCAGGCCTACGCCATCAGAAGCTTTCATGGTTTCAAACATGTCAGAAATAAGCTCCTTAATACCAGGGTAATCCGGGCCTATTTCCTTAGCCTTTTTCCGTAACACCGAAGTTCCATATACATAAATAGGATATATCATAATATTAACTATTTTTTTCTTTTTCCAGAAATGACTGTAATATTAGTGCAGCACTTATCTTATCAACATTTTCTTTTTTTCTTCTCTCTGATTTCTTCATCCCTCCCTGAATCATAGCCATCTGAGCTATTTTTGAAGTAAAGCGTTCATCCATGTATTCTATCCTCATTTCCGGTAATTTTCTTTTAAGGGCAGTTGCAAACTGCTTAATATAAACCAACACTTCTGAATCTTTATTGTTTAGTCGAACTGGCATACCAATCACTATACACTCAACCTTTTCTATCGTAACATAATTTATAAGAAAATCGAGCGCCTCATGACTTGCCACAGTTTTCATCCCTGAAGCAATCATCTGCATAGGGTCGGTAACCGCAATCCCCACCCTCTTTAAACCATAATCAATACCTATTATTCTGGCCAAATCCGGATTTTATACAAAAAAATTAAATTCTCTCTTATTTTCTATTTGATTTTTCAGCTTCCATTTTTAATTTGTCAATCATTTCCACCGGATCCTTTGCTGCAAAAATAGTATTCCCGATAACAAAAACATCTACCCCTGCATCTGTAAGCGCTTTAATATTATCCAATGTAACCCCGCCATCAATTTCAATCAGGCAGTCCGGATTCAGGAAATCAATCATTTTTCTGAGTTTCCGGATTTTTTCATAGGAAGAAGAAATAAATTTTTGTCCGCCAAAGCCCGGATTAACAGACATTATCAGGACCATTTCAAGTTCAGGCAGGATCTCTTCCAGCACAGAAACGGGTGTATGGGGATTAAGGCTTACTGCAGCTTTCATACCCAGTTCTTTAATATTATTTATTGTGCGGTTTAAATGAAGGCAGGCTTCATAATGAACAGTAAGTATATCCGCTCCCGCATCACGAAATTTCTCCAGGTACCTTTCAGGTTCAACTATCATCAGATGAACATCAAGAGGTTTTTTAGCCGCGCTTTTTATCTGGCTGATAATAGGGAATCCAAAAGTCAGGTTAGGGACATACTTTCCATCCATTATATCAAGGTGGATCCAATCGCAACTGCTCTTATTCAGCATTTCTATGTCTTCTCCCAGAGAAAGAAAGTTACCCGTTAGAATTGAAGGTGAAATTAGTGGCATTTTTTGAGCCAAAGATAGTAAAAATATGGCTATTTTAACCGGGCAGCTTCATTATCCAAGATAGCCCTTTAACATTTTACTTCTCGTGGTATGTTTTAATCTTTTGATAGCCTTTTCTTTGATCTGCCTTACACGTTCCCTTGTAAGATTAAATTCCTCTCCAATCTCCTCAAGTGTATGTGGATGTTTACCGTTTAATCCATAATATAAACGTATAATATTCGCTTCTCTGTAGGTAAGAGTGGAAAGTGCCCTTTCAATTTCACGGCGTAATGATTCTGTTAGTAAACCTTTATCCGGACTGGGGGCATCGGAATTGAGCAAAACATCATAAAGGCTAATTTCTTCACCATCCTGTAAAGGGGCATCCATAGATATATGTCTTCCGGAAGTTCGTAAAGCATCCTTTATCTCTTCAGGGGCCAGTTCCATGGCTTGAGCAATCTCAAAAACTGTGGGTTCCCTTTCATATTTTTGTTCAAGCTCATTAAAAGTTTTATTTATCTTATTGATGGAACCAATCTTGTTCAGGGGCAATCTCACAATTCTTGCCTGTTCAGCCAGTGCCTGAAGTATCGATTGCCTGATCCACCATACAGCATAGGAAATAAATTTAAACCCCCTGGTTTCATCAAATCTTTGGGCAGCTTTAATTAATCCGAGGTTACCCTCACTTATAAGGTCAGGTAAGGTTAAACCCTGATTTTGATATTGTTTTGCAACAGAAACTACAAAACGCAAATTGGCTTTAATAAGTTTCTCCAAAGCTTCCCTGTCACCTTTTTTAATTTTCCTTGCGAGATCAACTTCTTCATCCACAGAGATTAAATCAACTTTTCCTATTTCATGCAAGTATTTGTCAAGAGAAGGGATTTCACGATTGGTAACCTGTTTTATGATCTTAAGTTGTCTCATAGGATCAGGTATTTTATAATTGTTCGTAAATTAAATAAAAAAGTTTATCTAATTAAGAAAAAACTAAAATTAATCATTTTATTTTAAAAAATTTTGGAAGAACCAATTAATTGGTTTATAATTGCAAAAATTTCCATTACCAAATTTTCTTTAAAGGTTAACTTCCTTTTATTCATATCGATATCAAATTTACAAGACATTGATTTTATTTGCGGTGTTACTAATTAAGCAAAATCTATATTAATTACCTTATTCATCATATGTACGATATTCAAGAATTAAACAAAAAACTTCTTCCGGAGTTGAAGGAGATTGCAAAAGAATTAAACATTAAACGTGTTGAATCGCTGAGAAAGCAGGATCTTGTTTATAAAATTCTTGATCAGCAGGCTGTTGCAGTTTCTGAAGCAAAAGCTTCCAAGAGAGAAGCTTTCATAAAAAAGAATGCTGATGCAGGGCCTGCCCGTAATCAAAAAAAATCTGAAAAGCCTAAAAGGCCTCAGTCATCAAATAAGAATATAAAAGATGATAAGCAAAAGCAGAAAGATGACCTGAAAAGCCAGGAAAAGGAAAAAGCTATGGAAATTCCTGATCCTGAAATGCCCATAGTAAATATCGATGATCCTGTACGGGAAGCTAAACATGCTGAGACAAAACCCGCAAAACGTTCCGGGCGGAAAAGGACCGGAGAAAAAAAACCGGGTGGGCCTGAGCCTGAAAATGAAAAAGGAATGGATAAAACAACTTCAGAAAAAGTTTTGGATAAATGGCAAAAAGAGGAGATTCCGGATGAATTCTCAGCTGAGGTTGATGAGGAGCCTTTCGCAATGGAGACTGTAATAAGTGAAGAAGTTGTTACACCGGTCAACGAAACACCTGTTAAACAGGAAAATGGTGAATCCCGTCGTCATTTTCATGATCGAAATGGTTATAAAAAACAACATGAACGCAAAAGTCAGGATAAATATGAGTTCGAAGGAATAATCAGCTCCACAGGCGTTCTTGAAATTATGCCTGACGGATATGGATTTCTTCGTTCAGCAGACTTCAATTATCTTAATTCTCCTGATGATATTTATGTATCCCAGTCACAAATAAAACTATTTGGATTAAAAACCGGCGATACAATTAAAGGAACTATAAGGCCCCCAAAAGAAGGTGAAAAATATTTCCCATTGATAAAAGTGGAAGAAATCAATGGCCGTTCGCCTGATTTTATAAGGGACAGGGTACCCTTTGATTATCTTACCCCTCTTTTCCCGAATCAAAAATTCAAATTGATTGGAAATGACCATAATAATCTTTCAGTAAGAATAGTAGATATTTTTTCACCAATAGGTAAAGGGCAAAGAGGCCTGATTGTTGCCCAGCCAAAAACAGGTAAAACCGTTCTTTTACAACATATTGCTAATGCAATTGCAGCAAATCATCCTGAAGTATATATGATTGTGCTTCTGATTGATGAACGCCCTGAGGAAGTTACAGATATGCAAAGAAATGTAAATGCCGAGGTGATTGCTTCCACTTTTGATGAGCCTGCTGAAAGACATGTAAGGATTGCCAATATCGTTATGGAAAAATCAAAACGACTGGTTGAGTGTGGACATGATGTGGTTATATTGCTCGATTCAATAACAAGGCTTGCGAGAGCATTTAATACAATTGCCCCTGCTTCAGGAAAAGTATTATCCGGTGGTGTAGATTCAAATGCCCTTCATAAGCCAAAACGCTTTTTCGGTGCAGCAAGAAATATCGAAAATGGAGGATCATTAACCATTCTTGCAACAGCACTTACCGAAACAGGATCAAAAATGGATGATGTAATATTTGAAGAATTTAAGGGAACAGGTAATATGGAACTCCAACTTGATCGTAAACTTGCAAATAAGAGAGTATGGCCGGCTGTTGATATCAATGCTTCAAGTACAAGAAGAGAAGATCTGCTTCTTGACAAAGCCAAGTTAAATAAAATTTGGATTCTCCGAAACTATTTATCAGATATGACCTCAGTTGAAGCTATGGAATTTCTTTCTGACAGAATGTCAAAAACTGAATCAAACGAAGAATTCCTTATTTCCATGAATAGTGAATAATGATCAACCATAATGGTTTATCATAAAAATACATTTCAGTTATGTATTTAAATTTGTTCCTGATCAGAACTTATTTAAAGAGAATATCCTGTTTCTTAATAGAAAACATACTGATATATACAGTATAAAACAAACAAAAGTATAATTAAAACGTAGGGTATTTAAGAGATAATTTTAGATATATCCCGGACATCTAAAAAATTCATTGGAAACTGTTATTTATAATCAATCTGAATAATTGTCATTACCTTGAAAACATATCTTAGATATGTCTATTTATAGTAATTTTGTTCATTCTTTAAGAAAATGTTAAATTATTAGTTTTAAAATACTTAACTTATTATCAAATGTCGGAAAAGAAAAATTTTATTACATGCGACGGTAACTATGCAGCATCTTATATTGCATATATGTTTAGTGAGGTTGCCGCAATCTACCCAATCACGCCCTCATCTACCATGGCTGAATACATTGATGAGTGGGCTGCTCATGGGAAAAAAAATATTTTTGGTGATATAGTATCTGTAACTGAGATGCAATCTGAAGGCGGAGCTTCAGGGGCTGTTCACGGCTCTTTGCAGGCGGGCGCATTAACCAGCACTTTTACTGCTTCACAGGGATTGCTTCTAATGATACCTAACATGTATAAAATCTCAGGAGAATTATTACCCGGGGTATTTCATGTTTCTGCAAGAAGTCTGG